>NZ_JBVJWO010000040.1:0-72803 GCF_055602345.1 Streptomyces sp. NPDC037401 | reverse complement strand
CCCCCCCCCCCCCCCCCCCCCCCCCCCCCCCCCCCCCCCCCCCCCCCCCCCCCCCCCCCCCCCCCCCCCCCCCCCCCCCCCCCCCCCCCCCGCCGGCGTGGGCTACGGCTTGTACTGGTTGTTCTGCGTCAGGGAGTTGTGCACGGCCATCGACGAGTAGGAGCTCCGGTCGCTCCTGGCCTGCTGCGTACGGGCCTGCTCGATGAGCAAGCCGTCGACGCTGTCCGTACGCCGCTTCCCGCGGCGCAGCACGACCGTCACCATCCAGACCGCCGCCAGGGCCATCAGGCCCAGAAACACACCGAGCTCGAGCACGACGTTCCCTCCCCCCGTTCGAGAACCGGATCCCGACTCTACCTGCGGGAAATCGGGCGGGTGAATCCCTGCGGCTGCCGGTAGGTTGATGCGATGCGTCTGACGAAATTTGGCCATGCCTGCGTCCGTCTCGAGGACGGCGACCAGGTGCTCGTGATCGACCCGGGCACCTGGTCGGAGGTGGAGTCGCTGGCCGGTGCCACCTCCGTGCTCATCACTCACGAACACGACGATCACATAGACGTCGACAAGCTCAAGGCGGCCCGGGCCGCCAACCCTGCGCTGACCGTGCACACCCATGCCGCCCTGGCCGCAAGCCTCGGTGACGGAGTGACGGGTGTGAACCCGGGTGACACCTTCACCGCGGCCGGGTTCACCGTGCGTGCCGTCGGCGGCGAGCACGCGGAGATCATCGACGGACTGCCCGGGTGCCCCAACATCGGGTTCATCGTGGACGGCGTCTACCACCCCGGCGACTCGCTGTTCGTACCCGCCGAAAAGGTCGACACGCTGCTGCTTCCGGCGGCCGGTCCGTGGCTGAAGCACCGCGATGCGATCGAGCTCGTCCGGGCGATCCGGCCGGCGCGTACGTTCCCCATCCACGACGCCCACCTGAGCGCTCTCGGCATGGACAACTTCGACCGGTGGCTGGAGGGGCAGGGCGGGACCGACTACGCCCGCATCCCGGAGGGAGGGTCGGTCGACCTTCCCCGTCCCTGAGGAGCCGCAGCCCGTCACCGGGTCGGCGCACCCGGCGGTCCTGCCCCCCCCCCGGCGTGTTTCTTTTTAACCGGCGGATAAATTCGGCCGGGGCGCGCTCCGGGTGCTACGTGCCGGAGGCCGGGCGGTAGGCGCAGACGTTCACGCCGGCGGGGCTCGTGACCGTGGAGACCAGTTCGAGCGTGCGCAGGCCGCCGCCGTCGGGGAAGATCGTCTTGCCGCCGCCGAGGAGTACCGGCATGACGATGAGGGTCAGTTCGTCGGCCAGGCCCTCGCTCAGGAGGGTGCGGACGAGGGTGGGGCTGCCCATGACGGCGAGGTTGCCGGTGCCGGTGTCGCGCAGCTCGCGGATCCGGGCGACGGCCGTGCCGCCGTCGATGCGGGTGGTGTTGTTCCACGTCAGTTCGTCGTCGGCGAGGGTCTGGGTCACGACGTACTTGCGGATGGAGTTCATCCGGTCGGCGAACGGCTCGCCGGCTCGCCCGGGCCATGCGCCGGCCATCGTCTGCCACGTACGCCGTCCGAAGAGGAGGGCGTCGGCGCCGTCGAGCGTGTCGGTGAAGGCGCCGCCGACCACCTCGGGGTCGAAGAAGGGGTGGGACCAGCCGCCGTTGGCGAAGCCGCCGTCGGTGTCCTCTTCCGCGCCGCCGGGTGCCTGTACGACGCCGTCCAGGCTCATGAACTCGCTGATGACGATGCGCATGGGGATCGTTCCTCTTTCTTCCTGCGGGTTTACGGAAGGTAGACCCCCGGCCCGCCGGAAACTCATCGGACCGACGCGGTCCGAATGGGTGATCCCGGGTCGTGCGGCGCTGTCGGCCGAGCGCGGCGGTTGCCTCAGGCCAGGGCCAGGGCGGCGACCACGGGGGCCGCGTAGATCAGGGGGAAGGGGATGTGGGCGTAGGAGCGGGCGCGGGCGACGGTGATCACGGCTCCGGTGAAGTAGAGGACCAGGCCGCCGGCGGCGAGGACGCCGATGACCGGGAGGAAGAGGCCGGCCAGGAGGCCGAGGGCGCCGGCGGCCTTGGCTGCGCCGAGCCAGGTCCACCAGGTGCGGGGGACGCCGTACGCGGCGAGGGGCTCGATCACCCAGGGGGCGCGCAGGAAGACGGATGCGGCGGAGAAGCCCGCCATCACGGCGGCCAGGACGGTCACGACGACGTAAGCGGTGGACATCGGAGGCACTCCTCGGCGGGTCGGGTCGGGGCTGGGGTTCGGGGCCCTTCGGTGGGTCCTTCACCTTCACTGCACTGACCCACGGGGGGCGGGGAGTGTGACGGGGAGGGGGGGTTCCTTTCGGATTCCTGCTCAGTCGCCCGCCGTCTGCGGCGGAATGTGGAACCACGTGGCGGGCGAGGGCCCGGCCAGGTGCGGCCGGTCCTCGGACAGCTGCCAGCGGCCCTGGGGCGTGCGGGTGAAGGTGAGGGTGTGGGGGAGCTCGTACTCCTCGAACTCCGGGGCGTCCGGGGAGGTCGTGCCGTGCGCCAGCCGGGTGTGCTCGGTGACGTCGAGGGTCGCGGTGTCCCCTTCCGCGGTGGCCTTGCTGGGGGTCAGGGTGACCTCGGCGCGGGAGTAGCCGCCGTTGACCGCGCGCAGGCTCCGTCCGTGCGCGGCAAGGGCGGAGAATTCCCCGGTGAGCTTGCCGGCCAGGGCCGGGGTGACCCCGGCGGTCGCGCCCGCCGGGGCGCCGGTGTCGGTGACCGCGTCCGCGCGCTGCTGGAGGTACGCGTTCCCGATCCGGACCAGCGCGCGGGTGTCCTCGGCGGACAGCGGGGCGCCGTCGGTGTTCCCGCCGGTGCCGAGGAGGACGGCGCCGGCGGCCGCGAGGGCGGTGGCGCCCAGGGCACAGGCGATCGTTTTGCGGTTCATCGTGTTCCTCCGGCCGTTCGGGTGATCTGATCATGAGCACGCCCGGACGGGTCCGGCCGGTTGCAGGGAGGCCCGTACGGCCGGTGGCGCTCAGCGGGTGCGGCGGTACCTGTTCGCGATCAGGGAGATCGTGAGCATGGCGGTCAGGACGCCCACGGCCAGCGTCAGGGTGCCGGCCTCACCGCCGCTCATCGCCCAGCCGTTGCCGACCAGGAGGGCGGTGCCGGCGGTGCGGGCGAGTACGGCGTATCCGCGGCTGCCGGTGCGGCCGAAGTGACGGGCCAGGACGTAGCACGCGGCGATCAGCGAGAGGAAGGTGACCGAGCCGGCGGCGAAGTGGGCGTAGCTGTGCCAGGTGAGCGTGGCGGGCGGCCCGTAGGGGGTGCCTGCGGGGAAGCCTTCGGCGGGGTCCATGACGAACAGTCCCGCTGCGGTCATCCCGATGCCTGCGACCCGTACGAGCCGCGGTGCCCAGGTGCTGCCGGGGGTGCCGGCCAGGGCTCGGCGCAGGCCGGTCGCGCCGACGGCGAGGAGGATTCCGGCGACCAGGAAGTTGGCGATCTGGAGCCAGCCGAGGGAGCCGTTGCTCAGGGCGCTCAGCGGGTGGCGGGTGATGTCGAAGCCTTCCCGGGTGGCGGCCTGGGTCAGGGAGACGAGCGCCCACAGGGGAGACGCCACGACCAGGCAGGTGAGCAGGGAGCGGGTGGCGCTCCGGGCCGGGGCGCCGGGCGCGGCCGAGACGGTGGTGCTGCTGCGGTCGTCGACGGTGCTCATGGGGGTGTCCTCCGGGTTCGGCATGTCGGTTTCTCACCGGCACGTCGAACGGGTGATGTGACAGGGAATGCGGCCCGTTTCCTGTCACATCTCCTTCTTCGACGTGGTGGCAGACACAGGCACACGGCACGGCACGGACGTGCACGACGAGAAGAGGGATCCGCATGCGCTACCTGATGACCACCAGGCCTTCCGACGCCGCCCCCGACGAGAAGCTGTACGTAGAGATGGGCAAGTTCATCGAGGAGCTGACGGCCTCGGGCGTGCTGCTCGCGACCGGCGGACTCGAGCCGCACGGTGTCCTGGTGAGCTCCGCCGGCGACGCGATCACGGTGACGGACGGGCCGTTCGCCGAGGCCAAGGAGGCCGTCGCCGGCTTCGCGCTGATCGAGGTCCGGTCCAGGGAAGAGGCGATCGAGCTGGCCCGCCGCTTCCGCAGGATCGTCGGGGACGGGGAGAGCGTGGTCCAGCAGGTCTACGGCCCCTGACCCGTCGGCCTCCCCCGCCTCCCGGACGGCCGGGACAGGTGCCCCGGCTTGCAGGCGGGCCGGGGCACCTGCTGTGATCGTGCCCGTGCCGGACATCCATCGCACCATCGACGCGGTCTGGAAACTCGAATCGGCCAGGATCGTCGCCGGGCTGACCCGGATGGTGCGGGACGTCGGCCTCGCCGAGGAACTGGCGCAGGACGCCCTCGTCGCCGCGCTCGAGCAGTGGCCCGGGTCGGGCATACCCGACAACCCTGCAGCGTGGCTGACCACCACCGCCAAGCGGCGGGCCGTCGACCACATACGGCGCTCCGAGCGGCTGACGCGCAAACAGGAGCAGCTCGCGCACGAGCTCGAACCGCAGCAGGGCCCGGAACGGCAGAACGCCGAACAGGAGGACGTCCTGCGGCTGATGCTCGTCTCCTGCCATCCCGCGCTGACGACCGAGGCCCGGGCCGCTCTGACGCTCCGGCTGCTCGGCGGCCTGACGACCGAGGAGATCGCGCGGGCCTTCCTCGTCACCGGGACGGTGATCACTCAGCGCCTCGCCAGGGCCAAGCAGGTACTGGCCGCACAGCGCGTCCCGCTCGACCTGCCGGACGGACCGGCGCTGGCCGAGCGGCTCTCCTCCGTGCTGGAGGTCATCTACCTGATCTTCAACGAGGGATACTCCGCGACCTCCGGCGACGATCTGATGCGGCCCGGGCTCTGCCTCGAGGCACTGCGACTGGGCCGGCTGCTGGCCGAGGCCGCGCCTCGGGAGGCCGAGGTGCACGCGCTGGTCGCGCTGATGGAGATCCAGGCCTCGCGCTCGGCCGCGCGCACCGGGCCGACGGGCGAGCCGGTCCAGTTGCACGAGCAGAACAGGGGGCGCTGGGACCAGCTGCTCATCCGCCGCGGCTTCACAGCGATGCTGCGGGCCCGGGAAGCCGGCGGACCTCCCGGCCCGTACCTCCTGCAGGCGGCGATCGCCGTGTGCCACGCACAGGCACGTACTGCCGAGGAGACCGACTGGGCGCAGATCGCGGAGCTGTACGGCGCGTTGGTGCGGCTGCTTCCGACGCCGGTCGTCCAGCTCAACCGCGCGGTGGCGCTCGGGATGGCGTACGGACCGCAGGCGGGACTCGACCTCGCCGACTCGCTCACGGTCGATCCGGCCCTGCGCGACTACCACCTCCTGCCCGGCGTGAGGGGGGACCTGCTCGCCCGCCTCGGCCGGCACCAGGAGGCGCGGCTGGAGTTCCACCGGGCCGCGTCGCTCGCGAAGAACGCCTCCGAGCGCGCCTTTCTGCACCGCCGTGCGGAGGAGATCGCCGTCACCGGCGCGCCCGTTGCCGTACTCGGGCAGGCCGCACAGGAGTTCCTGAGCCGGGACGATCTGGGCGCCGGGACGATCCGCGCGTACGAACAGACCCTCCGCCGTCTGTGCCTCGCCCTCGGCGGGCAGATGCCGCTGGCCGCCCTGACGGCCGGCCAGGTGGCGCGGGTGTTCGCGACCGCATGGGGCGGGACGGCGGCCGGCACCTGGAACCGGCACCGCTCGGCCGTGCGGTCCTTCGGCACCTGGGCGTCGCTGGGCGACCTCGCGGCGGAGCTGGAGCGGCGCACCGGGACCGGCTCCCGGGCACAGGCGCGGGCACTGGGCCCCGCGCAGCTGGACGCTCTCTGGAACCACCCGGACCTGCCCCTGCGGGAACGGACGCTGTGGCGGCTGCTGCACGAGTCGTCCGCCGGTGCGACGGCGGTCCTGTCGCTGAACGTCGAGGACCTGGACCTGGACGACCGCAGGGCCGTCACGGGCCGCACCCGGGTGGGCTGGCGTTCCGGAACCGCCCGGCTCCTGCCCCGGCTGCTGGCCGGCCGGACCCGGGGCCCGCTCTTCCTCTCCGACCGGCGGCCCGGACCCGCCCGCACACCCGCACAGGCGGACCTGTGCCCGGAGACGGGCCGGCGGCGCCTGTCCTACGAACGGGCCGAGTACCTGTTCAAGGAGACCACGAGGTCCCTGGACCCGGCACGCAACGGCTACACCCTCCGCCAGCTCAAAGCCCCGGGCCGGTTGCCTTCGGCCTGAACCTGCCGGTCCGGCCCGGCGGCTGGGAGCCGCCGGGCCGGAGGGCGAACGGGGTGTGTCAGTCGACGAGCTGGCGCTCGCGGGCCGGGCGCTGGGCGGCGGGCCGGGGGGCGATGTGGTTGAGCTTCTCGCCCTCGACGTCGACGTTGGGGAGCAGCCGGTCGAGCCACCTGGGCAGCCACCAGGCCGCCTTGCCCAGCACGGCGAACAGGGCCGGGATGATGGCCATGCGGACGACGAACGCGTCGAAGAGGATGGCGCTCGCCAGGCCGAAGCCGATCATCTGGATCATGTCGTTCGGGTCCAGGATGAAGCCGGAGAACACGCTGATCATGATGACGGCGGCGGCGGTGACCACGCGGCCGCTGTAGCGGAAGCCGGTGACGACGGCCTCGTCCGGGCCGGCGCCGTGGACGTACGCCTCGCGCATCCGGGAGACGAGGAAGACCTCGTAGTCCATGGCGAGGCCGAAGACGATGCCGATCATGAAGATCGGCATGGTGCTCATGATCGGGCCGGGCTGGTCGATGCCGAAGACGTCCTGGAGCCAGCCCCACTGGAAGACGGCGACGACGGCGCCGAGTGCGGCGCTCACCGACAGGAGGAAGCCGAGGGCCGCCTTCAGCGGGACGAGCAGCGAGCGGAAGACCAGGACCAGCAGGATGAAGGCCAGGCCGACGACGAGGCCGAGGTAGGGCAGCAGGGCGTCGTCGAGGGTCTTGGAGAAGTCGATGAGCATGGCGGTCTGGCCGGTGATGAGGACCTCGCCGCCGGTCTGGGCTTCGAGGCCGCCGGCGAGGCCGCGCAGGGCGTGGACCAGGTCCTCGGTCTTGACGTCGGCGGGGCCGGTGGTGGGGATGACGTTGAGGATGGCGGTGTCGCCGGCCTCGTTGACGGTGGCCGGGGAGACGGAGGCGACGCCGTTCTCCTTGGCGAGGGCCTTGCCGACGGTCTCGCCGGCGGCCTTCGCGTCCTTCGCTTCGACGGTGATCATCAGCGGGCCGTTGAACCCGGCGCCGAAGGACTCCGACAGCATGTCGTAGGCCTTGCGCTGGGTGGTGTCCGTCGCCATCTGGCCCTCGCCGGGCAGGCCGAGCTCGAGGCTCGTGGCCGGTACGGCGATGGCGCCGAGGCCGACGACGCCGACGAGGAGCACGGCGACGGGGTGGCGCAGGACGAAACGCGCCCAGCGGGAGCCGAGGTTGGGCTTGCGTGCGGCGTCCTTGGCGGCGCGTGCGGCGTTCTTGGCTGCGTTCTTGGCGGCCTTGCGCTCCTGGCGGGCGGAGAGCGGCTTGGTGCGGAAGGCCGCGCGGTCACGGCGGCGGAGCACCTTGACGGGGGCGAAGCCGAGCAGCGCGGGAACGAGCGTGATGGCGATGAGCACGGCGACCGCGACGGTGCCGGAGGCGGCCAGGCCCATCTTGGTGAGCATCGGGATGTTCACGACGGAGAGGCCGGCGAGGGCGACGATGACGGTGAGGCCGGCGAAGACGACGGCGGAGCCGGCGGTGCCGACGGCGCGCCCGGCGGCTTCCTCGCGGTCGCGGCCCTCCATCATCTCCGAGCGGTAGCGGGAGACGATGAACAGGGCGTAGTCGATGCCGACGGCGAGACCGAGCATCATCGCCAGCGTCGAGGTGGTGGTGGACAGGCCGAGGGTGGAGCCGAGCGCGGTGATGCCGGAGATGCCGACTGCGACGCCGATGAGGGCGGTGAGCAGGGGCATGCCGGCGGCGATCACGGAGCCGAAGGTGAGGACGAGGACGATCGCGGAGATGAGGATGCCGATGCCTTCGGCGGAACCGCCCACCTCGGCCTCGATCTTGACGGCGTCACCGCCGGCCTCGACGGTCAGGCCCTTGCCGCGGGCCTTCTCTGTGATCTTGTCGAAGGCCTCGTGGGCCTCGTCGCTGACCTCGGGGCCGGGGACCTTGTAGGTGACGACCGCGTAGGCCGTGGTGCCGTCCTTGCTGACGGTCTTGGCCTGGTACGGGTCGGCGGCCGCGACGACCTGAGGCGCCTTGGACAGTTCGGCGACGAGCGCGCCGACGTCGGCCTTGGGTCCGGCGTCGGAGATCTTCTGGCCCTTGGGGGCGCGGATGACGACGCGGGCGCTGGCGCTGTCGGCGCCGGCGGCGGGGAACTTCTCGGCGAGGAGGTCGAAGGCCTTCTGGGACTCGGTGCCCGGCATGGAGAAGGTGTCTGCGGGGGGTGGTGGCGCGGACGACGCCGCGACACCGACGCCGCCGAAGATCAACACCCACAGGAGGGCCATCAGGCCCCGGCGCCGGAAGGCCAGGCGGCCCAGTTTGTACAGGAAGGTAGCCACGGCGAGTGGACTCCCATCGGATCGGCAGAACGGGCAGGACCCGAAGAATATAACAAACCGCTTGGCCGGTTTGGTTAGCGTGGATGCATTCACGCCACACCAGGCGGCCGAACGCCCGCGGCCCCCCTCGCCGGGGGCTGCGGGGCGTTCGGTACGAGACGATGCTCCGGTCCTGGTCAGCGCCTTGCGGCGGGTCGCCGAGCCGGGCCGCCGGGCCGTTGGGCACCCGCTCGAACCCGTAGCCGAAAATGTCCGGAGACGGCTCTACCAGACCTCCGGCGCCTGTCCGGCGCAGCTGTGTTCAGGCGCCGGTCCGGGGAAGGGCGTACGGCGTACGGGGCGGCTGACGGGCCCTCAGGAGGCAGCGGCGCCGGCGGGCATGCCCTCGGCGAGGGTCGCGGCGACGCGGTCGATGTGGTCGGCGATGTAGAAGTGGCCGCCGGAGAAGACCTCCACGGCGAAGTCGCCGGTGGTGTGCTCCCGCCACGTCTGCGCCTCGGGGACCGTCACCATCGGGTCGCTGTCCCCGAGCAGGACGGTCATCGCGGTGGCGAGCGGCTCGCCACCGCTCCAGCGGTAGGTGCCGAGGGCCCGGTAGTCGCCGCGCAGCGCCGGCAGCACCATCTCCTGGATGTCGGGGTTGTCGAGCATGGCCTGGTCCATGCCGCCCAGCCTGCGCACGTCGGCCAGCAATTCGGAGTCGTCGTACAGGTGGTACGGGACGTGGGGCCGGTAGTCCGGCGCGCCCCGGCCGGAGAGGAACAGCCGCTCGGGCGCGGGGTGTCCGTCCCGGGCGAGCAGGCGGGCCGTCTCGTACGCGACGAGCGAGCCCATGCTGTGGCCGAACAGGGCGTACGGCCGTCCGGGGTCCGCGGACAGTTCGCGGGCCAGCTCCTCGGCCACTGCCCCGACGAGCGAGCTCAGAGCGGTGAACGGCGCTTCGCGGTAGCGGTCCTGACGCCCCGGATACTGCACGGACACCACGTCGAAGTCGGCGGGCAGCGTACGCGCCAGCTGTGTGTAGGCCGTCGCGGAGCCCCCCGCGTGCGGGAAGCAGACGAGCCGCGGCCCCTGTCCCGCGGCGGTGGTGAAGCGCCGGAACCACGTGCTGTTCACTGTTGGTGTGTCCCTTCGTCTGTGCCGGCCGGTCGGTCCGCGGCCGTGGTCGTGGTCGGACCGGTGGGCCGTCGGTCTGCGGCCCGCAGCGGCGGCGGGACCGGCCGGGCCGGTCCCGCCCCGCTCCTCACGAGGCCTCCGACCAGGCCGTGTAGCGGGACGGCGTCGGAGCCGCCGAGTACAGGTCGAACGTCGACCCGCGGCGCGGCCCCGCCACCACGTCCAGCGCCGGATCCACCGTCAGCATCGCCTGGTGCAGGCGCTGCAGCTGCGGGGACGGCTCCACGCCCAGTTCGTCGATCAGGCGGTTGCGCAGCTTGCGGTAGACGTCCAGGGCCGTGGCCTGGCGGCCGGAACGGTACAGCGCGACCATGGCCTGGGAGTGCAGTCCCTCGTGCTGCGGGTGCCGGGCGATCAGTTCGGCCAGCTCGGCGATGACCTCGACGTGGCGGCCCAGGCGCAGGTCCGCGTCGATGCGCCGCTCGACGGTCACGAGCCGGCTCTCCTCGAGGCGCATGACCTCGATCTCGAGGATCGGTCCGACCCGTACGTCGACCAGTGCCGGGCCGTTCCACAGGCCGAGCGCCTTGCGGAGCAGGTCGGCGGCCCGCTCGTCGTCCCCTTCCTCGAATGCGTGCTGTCCGCCCGCCACGAGCGTCTCGTACTCGTGGACGTCGACCGCGGCCGGCGGAATCTGCAGCAGGTAGCCGCCGTGCCGGGTCGCGAGGACGTCCTTGGCACTGCCCGGGACGCCCGGGCCCATGGCCGTGCCCAGCCGCCTGCGCAGCTGCAGGATGTACGTCTGCAGTGTCGTGAGCGCGCTCTGTGGAAGGTCGGTACCCCAGATCTCCTCCATGAGGGTCTGTACGGGTATCACCCGCCCCGGAGAGAGCGCGAGCAGCGCCAGGATCTGGCGCGGCTTGCCAGCCGTCGGAACAATCGAGCCCCCGTTGACCTCGGCACTCAACGGACCCAGAACCTGAATCTTCACGGTCTCCTCCGTATTTCGTCGAGTTCCCATCGATTTACAGCCTTCGACTCCGGCACGGTAGCTGGATCCAGTACGGCGCCCGCGCATTCTCGAGCAGGTGTTGAGCCACCCTCCGTCCCACATGGTTGCACGTTGAAAACAAGCTGGTAGATTCCACTCTGGGATTATCACCGGCACCTTATTCTTTTCCCGCCGGTCTTCGTGCCTTTTCCGCAGTTCCCGCAGGGTCGGGCCGCCGGGAGGAGGAACCATGGATTTCGGCGCACACGGCGCCCGGGGCGTGGACGGCGACACCGAGGTGGACTTCCGCGTGCTGGGCCCGGTGGAGGTGTTCGACCGGCATGCGGGGGCGTACATCGCGCCCGCCGGTTCGAAGCAGCGGGCCCTGCTCGGCGCCCTGGTGGTGCGGGCGGGACACGTGCTGTCCGCCGAGCGGCTCATCCACGAACTGTGGGGCGACCGGCCGCCCGTGAGCGCGGCCAATGCGCTGCAGGCCCACGTGGCCCGGCTGCGCCGGCTGCTGCAGGGCGGGGCCCCGGACGCGGGCGGGCAGGAGTGGATCTCCACCCGCTCGACGGGCTACCTGCTGCGGCCGGGCCGGGCCACCACCGACGCCCAGCGCTTCCACCGGCTGTCCGCGGAGGGCCGGGCCGCGCTCGGCTCCGACCCCGTGCACGCGGCCGAGCTGCTGCGCGGGGCGATCGCCCTGTGGCGCGGCCCGGCGCTGGAGGGGAGCACGCACGGGCCCATCTGCACGGTGGAGGCGGACCGGCTGGAGGAGCTGCGGCTGATCACGCTGGAGACGCTGTACGACGCGAATCTGCGCAGCGGCCGGCACGCCGAGGTGGTCCGGGAGCTGGAGCGGCTGACGGCCAGTCACCCGATGCGCGAGCGGCTCTACGACCTCCAGATGCTGGCCCTGTACCGGTGCGGCCGGCAGTCGGAGGCGCTGGGCGTGTACGAGCGTGCCCGCCGGCGGCTGGTGAACGAGCTCGGCGTCGAGCCCGGCCCGGCCCTGCGCGAGCGGATGGAGGCGATCCTGCACCACGCGCCGTCCCTCGCGGTGGCCAGGCCCGCGCCGCCCCTCGCGGTCGCCCGGCCCGCGGCGCCCGTCCCGGGTCTCCCGGGCCTTCCCCCCGGCTCGCCGGCCCCCGAGGCGGCGCTGCGCGAACTCGGCCGGGAGATCGCCCGTCTCGGCGACCGGATCGAGTCGCTCAGCCGGGAGCAGGACGAGCTGATCCGGCGTTTCAACCTGCTGGCCCCGGCCGCCGCCCCGGTGGCGGACGGTCAGTTCGTCTGACGCCCGCCCGCACGCCGCATCCGGCGCCGCATCCGAGCTCCGCCCGTACGTACGCGAAGACCCCCTGCCGGCGACTGCGGCAGGGGGTCCGGTGCGCCGGCTCAGGCGAGGCACTGCGGGGGGCGGCCGTGGTACACGGCCATCTCCCGGAAGAGGGCTCCGACGTCCAGCGGCGACCCCTCGGGCAGGCCCTGTTCCTCGGCGTATCCGCGGTGGAGGTTGGGCAGCAGGCGCTCGCTGTCGAGCAGCCCGGCGTACGGGCCGAGGTCGGTGGCGCGGGCGAGCTCGAGCGGGGTCGCTCCGGCCGCGGCGCCGTCCTTGGCCAGGCGTTGGATCCAGCGCAGGTAGGCCGCGTTGGCGTCGAGGAGCTCGGGGCCGCCGACCGGCCCGTGACCGGGGACGATCGTCGTGGCGCCGAGGGCGCGCAGCTCCTCCAGGGCGCGCAGGGAGCCCGCCACGGACCCCATGACGCAGAACGGCGTGACGCCGTTCATGACGAGGTCGCCGGTGAACAGCACGCGCTGGTCGGGCAGCCAGACGATCGTGTCGTCGGTGGTGTGGGCCGCGGGGCCGATGTGGACGAGCTCGGCCCGGAGGGCGCCCACGTGGAGCGTCGTGCGGTCCCGGAAGGTCAGTTCGGGCGGGGTGATCTCGATGTCGCCCCAGCAGACGTCCGGCCACAGCCCGGCCATGTGCAGCCCTGCCGCCCGGACCATGTCCCGGGTCCGCTCGTGGCCGATGGTCAGGGCTTCGGGGAAGACGAAGTTGCCGTAGGTGTGGTCGCCGTGGAAGTGCGTGTTGACCACGGCACGCGGCGGGCGCGGTGCCAGGCGCAGGGCGGCCCGGCGCAGCTGCCGGGCGCGGCTTTCGGTGGCGGCGGTGTCGACGAGCGCGCTGTGGCCGCCGTCGGTGAGGATGCCGGCGTTGTTCAGGCACCAGCCGCCTTCGGGCTGGACGTACGCGTGGACGCCCCCGGCCACCTCGGTGACGGTGGCGGCGGCCGGCGCCGTGGTGGTCGTGGCGTGCACGGGAGACCTCTTTCTGTTCACGGCGGGACCGCGGACGGGCCCTTTGTCGATGCGCGGGCCGAATTCTCCGGAACTACGCCGCCGGATCGACCGATTTCCCGTTTGTTTCCCGCCGATTTCCGGATTTCGGCGCATGCCGGATAACTGGTCTCCAGCTTATTTGTTGCGCATTCCGGTCGGCCTTCGAGCGGTTTTCCGTAAAGGATCGTTCGCGCCGCGAGGCGGTCAGACTCCGGCGGGTTCGGGCAGAACCAGTCGGCGCGGTGCGGCGCGCCCCCACGGGAATCCGTGGTGCAGGTGGACGGCCGGCGGCCGTGCCTCGTCGACTTCGACCGCGACCGCCGCCAGCACCTCGGGCACCGGCTCGACCTCGAGGAAGCGCCAGCGTGCCGCGGAGTCGTCGGCGGGCGGCCGGAAGGCGAGGACGCCCCGGTCTTCGGCCAGGGTGAAGACGAAGGAGTCGAAGGGCAGGCCGAGCCCGAGCCCGCGGGCCTTGGAGTACGCCTCCTTCAGTGTCCACAGGCGCAGGGCGCGCCGGTTGCGGGGCCGGCCGGGGGCGGCGCTGGCGATCCAGTGCTGCTCCTCGGGGGAGAACGTCGCGATGATGTTCTCCAGGCCGCGCTCGCCGCGGTCGAGGCGTTCGACGTCGACTCCGATGCGCAGGCCCCGGGAGACGCCGAGCAGGTTGTACGCGTTGGCGTGCGAGAGGTTGAAGTCCAGCGTGTCCGCGCCGCGCGGCAGGCCGCCGGCGGGCGTCTGGAGGAACGGCCGCCCGCGCGAGGAGCGCCAGATGACCGCCTCGGCCTCGGGGATGCCGGTCTCCAGGGCCAGTACCCGGCGCACCAGGGCGTGGGCGACGAGGTACTGGCGCCGGTCGCGTTCGAAGAGGAAGCGGCCGGCGACCTCCTGCTCGTTCTCGTCCAGCCAGTACGAGGCGAGGGTGGCGGCGATCCCGGGCGCGAGGTCCTCGTTGGGGCAGAACCACAGGTTGACCGGGGCGGGTTCGTTCTCCCCCGGCGCCGCCGGGTCGAAAGGCATGGTGGTCATGCCTGGCCCTCCTCGCCGCCCAGCCACAGCGGGACGCGCAGGAATGCGGATGCGGGCAGCGGCACGGCCACGGACGCGGCCCCGCGGGCCGGTTCCAGGGCGGTCCAGTCGACGTCGAGCCCGGACAGCCACAGGCCGCGGAGCTGGTGCAGGTGCCCGGCCTGCCAGAGCGCGGCGAGGTACCCGTCGGTCTCCGGTACGCCGCCCAGTGCCAGCGGGTCGGCGCCGCCGTCCCGCAGGTCGGCGCAGGGGGCGCCGTCCCGTACGAACCGCTCCAGGGCGCGTACCAGTTCGCCGGTGTCACCGACGACGGCCGCGAAGCGGCAGTCCATGGCGGCCCGGCCGGTGCGCAGGGCACGGGCGAGCGCCGCGAGCGGGGGTACGGGGCCCGGTCCGCCGAGCAGCTCGGCGAACCGCCGTGCGGTGGCGGCCAGATGGGCGGGGGTGGGAGCGGACAGGACGAACAGCTCGCCGGACGCGGGAGCCGGGTCGCGGCCCGGCTCGGTGGCGGGCACGTACTCCTCCAGGACCACGTGCGCGTCCGCGCCGCCGGCGCCGCTCACCCCGACGCAGATGCGGCGGGGTGTGTCCTTCCCGCCTTCCTCGCCCGCCCAGGGCTGTGCCTCGGCGCGGCCCGGCCCGGGGGCCAGGGTCCGGTGGCGCAGCTGGAGCACGGCCCGGGTCAGGGCGGCGGCGCCGGTCGCGGGGCCGGCGTCGCCGACGAGCGCGCGTACGGATCCGGCGTCCTCCCGGACGGCGACGGCCGACGCGTCCACTCCGGCGGCGCGCAGGGCCTCGCGCAGACCGCGGTCCGCGGGGGCGTCGGCGGCCGGGCCGGGCGCGGCCGGGTCCGCGGGCCGGGTACCGCCGGCGGCGCAGGCCTCGCGCAGGGACCTGGCGGCCCGCGCGGCGGCGTGCGTTCGGGCGCCGGCGGTGCGGGACCTGCGGCCGGGTCCGGCCGTCGAGGGGTCGGGGGCGGTGTGGCCGACGGCGCTGCCGCGGACGACGCAGTGGACGCTGTCGCCGTCGGCGAGGGCCCGGGCCAGGGGCTTGAGCAGGAGCGCGCCGACTCCTTCGCCCGCGCCGGGGTGCCGGCTGGAGGGGTGCAGCAGCAGCCGGACGCCGCCGACGAGCGCGGCGGCGCACTCGCCGCGGTGCAGGGCGGCGACGGCGAGGTGGAGCGCGACGAGCACGGACGACTCGGCGGTGTCGACGGCCTGGCTCGGGCCGGTGAGGCCGAGCAGGGCCGAGAGCCGGTTGGGCAGGCTCCACTGGCCGCGCCGGGGCATCGTCAGGGGCTGTTCGCGCCGCCAGGTCCGGGCCGCGAGCAGCACGTAGTCGCCGGTCCCGGCGCCGGTGAAGACGCCGACGCTGCGCGGGGTGCCGTCGGGGGCGGTCAGGGCGTCCAGGCGGCCGCCGGTGCAGCCGGCGTCCTCGAGGGCCTCCCATGCGGTCTCCAGGAACAGCCGCTCCTGGGGGTCGATCAGGGCGGCCTCGTGTGCGTCGATCCCGAAGAACTCCGGGTCGAAGTCCTGTACGCGCTCCAGGTAGTGGCCGCGCTCGTCGCCGGGGCGGCCGGACGGCGGCCGGGAGGCGCTGTCGTGCCCGCCGCGCGCCAGCCGCCAGAAGGAGGCGAGGTCGGGTGCGCCCGGGTAGCGGCCGGCCATTCCGACCACGGCGACGGGGCCGGCGTCCGGGGCGGCGGGGGCGGGGAGCGTGGCGGGGGCTGCGGGCGCGGGGTCCGCGCCGCGGCCGGCGGCCGGGCGTGCTGCCGCGGGGTGCTGCTCGTGCGCGTCCTGCTCCGGCCAGACGTCCGGCAACCGGAAGACCACGGGGTCCGGGCCGCTCCCGGGGCGGGGGCCGGCGGCGCCGGCGGCGCCGGTCAGCAGCTCGGCCACCTGGGCCCGGTCCAGATGGCCGTTCTTGAACCGGGTCAGGACTTCCTTCTCGTCCATCTGGACGTGCTCCTTCTCAGGGTGGAAACAGCGTCAGCCGCGTCGGGCGAGCAGCACGAGTGCCTCGTCCACGGTGAGCCGGTCGTCGGCGATCGCGTCGAGCAGGACGTCGAGGTCGCCGCCCGGGAGCGGACGTGCGGCAGGGGCGGGAGCGGTCGAGGGGGCGGGGGCGGGGGGCGCCTGCCGGGCGGCCGGGCGGAACTGCGGCTGCGGCTGCGGCTGCGGCGGCTGGGGAGCGGGGCTCCCGGCGGCGGCCGCGGCAGGGGCGAGGTCCTGGGCGGCGCCGCCCGTGCGCGCCGCGACGTAGGCGGCCATGGCGGCGAGGTTGGGGTGCTCGTACAGCAGTACCGAGCGCTCCTGGAGACCGAAGGTGCGGTTGACGACCGCGATGAACTCCGCGCCCACGATGGAGTCGACGCCCAGCACGTTGAACGCGGCGGTGGGGTTGATGTCCCAGGGGTCGCAGCTCAGGATGCCCGCGAGCTGTTCGCGCAGCACCTCCGCGATCCGGGTCGCCGCGGCGGCCGCCGGCACCTGCCGCGCGGGGGCGGCGTGCGGGTCGGGACCCGGGGACGGCACCGGGAAGGCGGGGGCGAAGGCGGCGGCCGGCGACGGTGCGGAGGCGGGGGCGGAGACGGCAGCCGTGCTGCTCGCCGCCCGCGCGACCTCGCGCGCGAAGGACGCCGGCGTGGGGAAGTCGTACAGGTCGGTCGCCAGTACCCGCAGTCCGTACCGGGAGTTGACGACGGCGACGAACTCCACGACCAGCAGGGAGTCGAGCCCCATGGACTGGAAGGTCTGCTCGGGGTCGATCTTCTCCGGCTTGACCCGCAGGACGTCGCCGAGCACCCCGATGAGGTCCGTCAGTACGTCCGCAGGACGGTCATTCGTCATCGCAGGCTCCTCCAAGCCGTCGGTGGCACACGGTCACGCCGTGCTGCCCGAGAGCACCGGCCGGGGCCGGTCGTCAGCGGGGTCGTCCAAGGCGTCGCCCACGAGGCCGGGGGCGGGGTCGGTGCCCGGCATCCCGGTCCGGAAGTCCTTCTCCGCGCCCTCGGGCACCAGGCTCGGCAGCAGCAGCGACCACAGCCCGGACACCCGGCGCTGAAGCTCGGCGTGCGGCAGGCCGGCGGCGGACAGCACCTCGATGCCGCAGGACGCGGCGGCGACCAGCGATTCGATGCTCTCCCAGCGGCCCTCGGCGCGGAGTTCGCCCGCGTCCCGGGCCTCGCGCAGCAGCTCGCACACCTGGGCGAGCCAGATCCGCTGGAAGTCGGTGGTGAGCGCGGGGAGTCCGGCGCACTCGGTGGCGAGGCGGAAGCCGGCCGGGATCGCCGGCTCTTCGCGCAGGCTGCGTGCGAGCCAGTGGGTCGTGTCGATCAGGGTCTGGAGCGGGGAGATGCCGGAGGCGCGCCGTGCGCGCACCGCCTCGTGCAGCAGCTCGCTGCCGCGCTGCCGGACCGCTTCTGCCAGTTCGTCCTTGGAGGAGAAGTGGAAGTACAGCGCTCCCTTGGTCACTCCGGCGAATGCGACGATCTCCCCGAGCGTCGCATTGGCGTAGCCGTGGCGGTGGAACATCGCGGCTCCCGCATGCACGAGCTTCCTGCGGGTCCGCTCCGACCTGTCCTGCATCGCCCTGCCTCCTCGGCCCGTGGTCCGGGCGCGCGTCCGGCCCGGTGAGCCGGTCGCAGCCGCGTTCCTTGTCTGGTGCACGGCGGTGTCACGCCACGCGCACGAGCTGCTCGTTGTTCGTCTCCGCCACCGCCGGGGTCTCGGGGCTGGCCATGAGGATCGAGCGCTGCAGCCGGCGCAGGGCGGCCGAGGGCTCGAGGCCGAGTTCGCGCACCAGGGTGGCGCGCAGCCGCTGGTAGACGTCGAGGGCCTCGCCCCGGCGGCCGGAGCGGTGCAGAGCCAGCATGAACTGGCCGTGCAGGTTCTCGTGGGTGCGGTACCGGCTGGCCAGTACGGTCAGTTCGGCGAGCAGCTCGCGGTGCCGCCCGATCCGCATGTCGGCCTCGATGCGCTGGTCGAGCGCGCAGAGCCGGGTTTCCTCGAGGCGCCGGGTCTCCATGTCCAGCTGGATGCCGCCCTGCACGTCGGCGAAGGCGGGTCCGGACCACAGGGAAAGCGCTTCGCGCAGCAGCCGGGCCGCGCCCGGGAAGTCACCCCCGTCCATGGCCCGGTAGCCCATGCCGGCGAGCCGGTCGAACTCGCGGACGTCGCTGGTGCCGCCGCCGCTGTTGAGCAGGTAGCCGCCGGGGAGCGTGACGAGCACGTCCTTGGCGGTGCGCTGTTCCGCGGCGCCCTCGGCGCCCTGGCCGTCGGCCGCGCCCTTTTCCAGGGCGGTGGCGATGAGGGCCCGCAGCTGCAGTACGTAGGTCTGCAGTGTGGTGCGTGCGCTGCGCGGCGGTGCGCCCGCCCACAGTTCTTCGATCAGTGCCGAGACCGGGACGACCTGGTCGGCATGGAGGGCCAGCAGTGCCAGCACCTGTCGCGGCTTGGGGGCCGTCGGCGCGATGGAGACTCCGTGCTCCCGCACCGCCAGTGTGCCCAGTACTTCGATGTCCACGCCTACTCCCCTGTCCGTGGATGAGCCTCCGTCAGTAAAAAACAGGACCGGCGGTTTGTCAATGTGAAACCGACCGACCGTGCTGTTTAATTTTGGGACCCCTCCGTCGGAAACGGCTCTGACCTGCACCGATCTGTTCGGAATGATCTCCACACAACGGAAACCGGACACCCGTCCACCACCTGACCCCCTTCCGGGGCGAGGTCAGACCACGAGTAAACAAACCGGGTGGTCTCCACTTGGCCTCTACTGGTGCCGGGTTCCCGCGGCTTCGAGGCCGGCGAGACGGGCCGCCGGCACGAGCGTCGGCAGCAGCAGCCGCCAGAACCGGGTGACCGTCGACGCCGAGAGCCAGACGGCGTCCCGGCCCCCGAGCACCTCGAGGCCCACGGTCGCAGCCACCACGGCGGTCTCCACGTCCCGCACCGCCACCCCGGGGCGCAACTCGCCCGCCGCCTCGGCCCGCTGCAGCGTCTGCGCGACCCAGGAACCCCAGCGCTCCCTCAGGCGCCCGCGGCGGGGGCGGGACGGTTCGTCGCCCAGCGAGAACCCGGCCCGCAGCACCACGTCGGTGCGCTGCGCACCCGCGAGCCCGTGGGTGACGTCGATCAGGAGCTGGAGATGGCGGCTCGCCCCGGGCGGGGGCGCGCCGTCCGTGACGGCCCACAGCCGGCCCAGCGCCGCCTCCTCGACGGCATCCGCCAGGGCCGCCTTGCTCGCGAAGTGGAAGTGCAGCGCCCCGTTGCTCACCCCGGCCAGCGCACTGATCGAGGCGAGCGACGCGGTCGGGAGGCCCTCGCGGTCGAAGACCTCGGCCGCGGACCGGATCAGGGATTCACGCGTACGCACCGCGCGTTCCTGCTTCGCCATCGACTGCTCCGTCGCTCCGGGGCGGGTCACCCGCGTGCCGGACGGCAGGCCGGAGAGCTGCCCGATCCAGAGGCGACTATAACAAACCGCTCGGGCGGTTTCTCTCTAATGGGCTGGTCACACGCCGAAGGGCGCCGAGCCGTGGGACCCGCACGCCCCACGGCTCGACGCCCTCGCGTCCGCCCCCTCCGCCGAACCGCCGGCCTACGCGTACGCGTAGAAGCCGCGGCCGGACTTCTTGCCCAGCAGGCCGCTCTCGACCATCCGCAGCAGCAGCGGCGGAGGCGTGTACAGCGGCTCCTTGAACTCCTCGTACATGGCCTGCGCGATGGAGACGGTGGTGTCCAGACCGATCAGGTCGGCGAGCCGCAGCGGCCCCATCGGGTGCGAACAGCCCTGCACCATGCCCTGGTCGACGACCTCGGCCGTGGCCAGGCCCGATTCGACCATCCGGATCGCGGAGAGCAGGTACGGGAACAGCAGCGCGTTGACGAGGAAGCCCGCGCGGTCCGGCGAGGCGATGGGCTTCTTGCCGAGGACGTCGCGGACGAAGACCAGCGACCGCTCGGCCACGGCCTCGTCCGTCAGCACGGAGGCGACGACCTCGACGAGCGGCAGCGCCGGGACGGGGTTGAAGAAGTGCAGGCCGAGGACCTGGCCCGGGCGCCCGGTTGCGGCGGCGATCCGGGCGACCGGGATCGAGGACGTGTTGGTCGCCAGGATCGCGTCCGGGTCCTCGACGGTCTTGTCGAGGGTGGCGAACACCTCCAGCTTGAGCTGCTCGTCCTCCTTGACCGCCTCGACCACCAGCTGGCGGTCCGCCAGATCGCCGAGGTCGCGCGTGAAGGAGACCCGGCCGAGCGCCGCGTCGCGCTCCCCGGCGGTCAGCTTGCCCTTGGCGACCCCGCGGTCGAGGGAGGCGGCCAGCCGCTGCGGCGCCGTCACCAGCGACGATTCGGAGAACACCGCGACCTTGACGTTCAGCCCGGCCTTCGCGCACAGTTCCGCGATGCCGGTGCCCATGATGCCGCTGCCGACGACACCCACCCGCTCGATGCCGGCACCGGCTCTCTGCTCGGTCGTGGCCGTGGTCGTGGTCATGTCCGGTCCCCCCAGGTCAGAAGTGATGCGCCGATCGACATGCCCCCGCCGAATCCCGCGAGCAGCACCAGGTCCCCCGGCTTCAGCGCTCCCGTGCGGTTGGCCTCGTCGAGTGCGACGGGCACGGAGGCGCTGCCGACGTTGCCGTACCGGATCAGCGTGCGGTGCGTCTGCGCGGCGCCCAGCCCGGTGCGTTCGACGACCTCGCCGAGCATGACGCCGTTGGCCTGGTGCGGTACGAAGTGGTCGACATCGCCGATGTCCACCCCGGCCTTGTCCGCCAGGGCGAGCAGGGCCGGCGGCACGTGCTCGGCGACGAAGTCCCGTACTCCGCGGCCGTCCATCTTGAAGAAGTGGCCGCCCTCGGCGACGGTCTCGGCCGACGCGGGATTGCGGCTGCCGCCTGCCTCGACGCGGATCAGGTGGTGCGCGTCCCCGCGGCTGGCCAGGTCGGTCGCGATGATCCCGTAGGGCTCCGGCACCGCCCCGACGACCGCGGCGCCGGCGCCGTCGGCGAAGAGGATCGCCGTCTTGCGGTCCGTGAAGTCCAGGATGCGCGAGTACACGTCCGCGCCGATCACCAGCACCCGGGCGTCCGGCCGTACGGTCACCAGGCTGTGGGCCAGCGACAGCGCGTAGACGAAGCCGCTGCAGACGACGTTGATGTCGAAGCAGGCCGCACCGTAGGCGCCGAGCCCGTGCTGCACCAGATGCGAGGTGGGCGGCTGCGGGAAGTCCCCGGTGGAGGTCGAGACGATGATGTAGTCGATCTGCTCCGCGGTCAGCCGCGCCTGCGCCAGGGCCCGTTCGGCGGCCTTCACGGCCAGGTCGGACGTCGCCTCGTGCGGGGCGGCGTAGCGCCGCGACCGGATCTGCGTCTTGCGTTCGATCCACTCGGCGGTGACGCCGACGCGCTCGGCGACTTCCTCGTTGCCCACTTCGTTCTTGGGCAGGTAGGAGCCGGTGGAGAGTATGCCGATCCCCACGTCAGGACACCTTTGCGACGTCGGGGGCGGCGGAGTCGCGCAGCGGGTTGAGCCGCGCCGCCCCGATCTTCTCGCGCAGGGCGGGGTCGGTGACGCCGAGCCCTTCCTCGGGCGCGAGGCAGAGCACGCCGACCTTTCCGGTGTGCCGGTTGAGCTGGACCAGCCGTGCGGCCTCGCCGACCTCCTTCAGCGGGAACACCTCGGAGAGGATCGGCGAGAGGTGTCCCAGCTGGAAGAGGCGGTTGCACTCCGCCTGCTCCTGGAGGTTCGCCGCGTGGCTGCCGATGATCTTCTTGAGGTTCATCCAGAGGTAGCGGTTGTCGAAGTGGTGGTCGTAGCCGGTGCTCGACCCGCAGGTGACGACCACGCCGCCCTTGCGGACGACGAACACCGAGATGCCGAACGTCGCCCGCCCGACGTAGTCGAACACGACGTGCGGGTCCTCGCCGACCTGGCGCCGGATCTCCCGCCCGAGCCGCTTGCCGAGCTCGATGGTCCGCTCCGGGGTGAGCGGGGCGTCCCCGCCCATGCCGATCTCGTTGCGGTTGATCACCACGTCGCAGCCGAGCCGGCGCAGCACCTCGGCCTTGCTCTCGGAGCTGACCACGCCGACGGCGATGCCGCCCGCGTTCTTCACCATCTGCACCGCGAACGCGCCCAGGCCGCCCGTCGCGCCCCAGATGAGCACGATGTCGCCCTGCTTGATCCGCGCGCCGTTGGCACCGACGAGCATGCGGTACGACGTCGCCGCGGTCAGCAGCACGCCCGCCGACTCTTCCCAGGTCAGGTGGGCCGGCTTGGGCAGCAGCTGGCTCGCGCGCACCACGGAGTAGTGGGCGAGCCCACCGAAGTTCGTCTCGTAGCCCCAGATCCGCTGCCCCGTGCCGAGCATCGCGTCGGCGTGCGTCGCCGGCTCCTGCTCGTCGACCTGGACGCAGCTGGCGACGACGTGGTCGCCCACCTTCCAGTGGCGCACCCCGGCCCCGACGCGCACGACGATGCCGGACGCGTCCGACCCCACCACGTGGTGCGGCAGGTCGTGCCGGGCGGCGTATCCGCCTTCCCGGGCATTGCGCTTGAGGAAGGCGAACGTGGGCACCGGCTCGAAGGTCGCCGACCAGACCGTGTTGTAGTTGATGGAACTCGCCATGACGGCGACCACCACCTCGTCCGGAGCGATTTCCGGCATCGGGACGCGGCCGACGTGCAGCGACTTGCGGACGTCCTTGTCCTCGACGCCGTCGAACATTCCGACGTCCGAGGCCAGGATGTGCGCGGCCTCGTATTCCGACGGGAGTTCGTGGCTCCCTATCTCTTCCGGGCCGGCCCCAGCGAGCAGGGCTTCTGTCAAAGAATCCATGATTCCCTTTCCTTTGCAGTGGCCACAGAATCGTGCGACACGGCAGGTCAATGGAGACACAAACAAAAACCGCTGCTTACTGGACGGACCAGCGAACTCCGCGGTCGGGCGAAACGACGGCGCCTAGAGAACCGCGCCTTCCTTCGTCCTGCGCTTCAGGCTCGGCCGGCTGGACTTGGCGAGGTCCTTCCACATGTCCGACAGGCCGATGATCGTGCGCGCCGCGAACAGCCGGCGGATCGAGACCTCCTGCTTGAGCTCCGTGCGGATCAGGCCGACGAGCCTGATCGCGCGCAGCGAGTTGCCGCCGAGGTCGAAGAAGTCCTCGTCGATGCCGACCCGGTCCAGCTCGAGCACGTCGGCGAACAGACCGGCCAGCACCCGCTCGGTGTCGTTGCGCGGTGCCTGGTACTTGCGGTCGTCGAACTCCGGCTCCGGCAGCGACGCCCGGTCCAGGCGCCCGCCGGCCGTCACCGGCAGGCTCTCCAGCACCGTGAAGACCGACGGGAGCAGGGACTCCGGCAGCCGCCCGGAGGCGAACCGGCGCAGCTCCTCGAGGTCCACGGCCCGGCCGCCTGCCGCGACCACGTAGGCCACGAGCTTCTGCTGCCCGGATCCGTCCTCCCGGACCGCGGCGGCCGCCTGCGCCAGCCCGGTGTGCTCGGCCAGCGCCTCCTCGACCTCGGCCAGCTCGACGCGGACGCCGCGCACGTCGGTCTGGGTGCCGGGCCCGCCCACGTACTCGAGACGGCCGTCGGCACCCCAGCGCACGCGGTCGCCGGTGCGGTACAGGAGCGAGCCGGCCGGGCCGAAGGGGGAGGGCACGAAACGCTCGGCGGTCTGCCCGGGGCGGCCGGCGTAGCCGCGCGCCACGCCGGGTCCGGCCACGTACAGCTCTCCGGTCACGCCCGCGGGAACCGGCGCGAGGCCCGGTCCCAGGACGTAGAGGGCGGTGTTGTCCGCCGGGCTGCCGACCGCGACGGCGTGGCCGGCCGTGTCGGCGGCCGTACGGTGGGACGCGGCGAAGCCGGCCGTCTCCGCCGGACCGTGGCCGTGGACGACGGCCAGTCCGGGGCATGCCTCCTGCACGCGGCGGACCGCTGCCGCGGGCACGCGGTCGCCGCCGGTCCACACTTCGCGCAGCCCGGCGAGGCTCTCGGGGCGTTCCGCGGCGATCGCGGCGAACCGGTCGGCGGGCAGCCAGAGGGCGGAGATGCCGTGGGCCGCGCGCAGCCCGGCCAGTGCGTCGGTGTCCAGGCCGCCCGCGGGGGCCACGACCACGCGGCCGCCGTTCAGCAGCGGGACCCACAGTTCGAGGGCGAGCGCGAGGGCGTCGGAGGGGTGCGGCGCGTGCCACAGCACGGTGCCGTGGCCGGCCTGCTGCCACTGGCGGTCCAGGACGAAGCGTTCCAGGTTGCGGTGCGTCACCGCGACGGCGGTGGCCGCGCCGGCGTCGCCGGTGCCGTACGCGACGGCCAGCAGGCTGTCCTGGTGCGCCGGGACCGGGGTCTGCGGCTCGGCGCCGGTGCCGGCGTCCGTGTCCGTGCTCGACAGGAGGTCGTCGAAGACGATCGCCGGGACGTCCAGGGCGGTGGAGAGCGCGTCGGCCGTCGCCGCATCGGTGAGCAGGGTGCGCGCCGAGGCGTCGCGGACCACGGAAGTGATCTTCTCCGCCGGGAAGGCCGGGTCGACCGGCAGGTACGCGCCGCCGGCCTTCACCACGCCCAGCAGGGCGACGGCCAGGTCCACCGAGCGCGGCAGGGCCACTGCCACGACGGTCTCGGGGGCGGTGTTGCGCCGGCGCAGGGCGTCGGCGACCCGGTCCGAGCGCTCCGCCAGCTCGCGGTAGGTGACCTGCGCGTCGCCGGACACCAGCGCGACGGCGTCGGGGGTCTGCTCCACGCGGCGGGCGAACAGCTCCGGGACCGTCAGGCCCGGCAGGGGCGCGTCGGTGCCGTTCGGCGCCGTCAGCACCCGGTCCCGCCCGGCGCCGCCGAGCACGTCCAGCGAGCCGACCGGCTTGTCGCCGTCGGCGACCAGGGCGCGGATGTGGGTGATCAGCTCTTCGCCGATGAAGCGCAGCTCGGAGCGGGAGTACAGCTCCGCGGGGGCGTCGAGGCGGATGAACAGGTCGCTGTCGGGGGTGCCGTCGTTGTAGACGCCGATCGCCAGCTCGTCGAAGGCGCCGGTCGTACCGCCGAGGTAGCGGGCCGTGCTGTCGCCGAACTGGAGCTGCTCCACGAAGTCGACGACGTTCATGACGGCGCCGAAGCTGGCGCGCTCGCTCAGGACGGTGCCGCCGGCGCGCTGGATGTCCGAGTAGTGGCAGGCGGTGTGGTCGAAGAGGTCGTACGTCTCGTCGACCATCGCGTCGGCGATCTCGGAGAAGGTCGAGCCGAGCGGGACCTTCACCCGCACCGGCGCCACGTTCACCGCGAGACCGGGCGTCCGGCTGGCCACGCCGATCCGGTTGCCGACGGCCAGCGAGATGAGGAATTCGGGGCGGTCGCAGCGGTGCCGGAAGTACACGGCCGCGGCTGCGGACAGCAGCTGGGACATCCACACGCCCATGGACTTCGCCGTCTCGGTCCACGCGTCCGCCTCGGCGCGCGGAACGGTCAGCGTGCGGCTGACCATGCCGATGGGCTCGGTCAGCTCGCCCCAGCGGTCGGCGCTGTTCATGGGCTCGGAGAGCGCGGCCTGTTCGGCCTCGGACAGGACGACGCCCGGGACCTGCGCGGGCGCCGGCGCATCCGCCAGGTACTCGCGCCAGAACTCCTTGTCGGCGGTGAACTGCGGGGAGGCGAGGTACTGCTCGGACTCGGCCGCGACCGGCTCGACGTCCCACGGGTGCGGCAGCTCCGGGACCTTCTCGCCGCGCGCCAGCGCCGTGTAGACCTCGGCGAAGCGGCGCGACAGCAGGCCGCCGGTGCCGAACCCGTCCGAGATGAGGTGGTGGTAGGCCATCACCACGAGGGAGCGGTCCGCCGAGAGCGTGACCACGCCCATGCGGAACAGCAGGTCCTGCTTCAGGTCGAACGGCTTGCGCAGCAGGTCGGCCAGCGCTTCGCGCGCCGCTTCCTCGGGGTCGGACTCGGCGCTGAAGTCCAGGAAGAACGGCTGCCAGTCGCCGAGTTCCCGGGGGATCTGCCGCAGCCCGCTGCCGTCGTCGTCGAAGGTGACGCGCAGGACTTCCGCCTCACCCAGGACGTGCAGGAACACGGTCTCCATGAGCGCCGTGTCCAGTGCACCGTCCACATCCCACATGGTCAGCGCATGGTTCAGCGTGTCGGCGGATACAGCCTCCGCCAGCCACAGCCCTTTATGCGCAGGCGACGCACCAAACGAACGCACACGGATCAACCCCTAAGAAAACAGGTCCGAGAATCGGAGGAATTCGCAGATCACCCCACCTTCACGGAAGGGGAACAAGCGGGTCAAGACAACTGGTACCGCGGCGGGACAAGCAGCTTTTCGCTTGCATTGTCCCGCCGGCGGGACGTTCCTATCGGGCCGGGAAACGAGCGGAGAACCGCTCGGAACCCGGTGGAATCACTAGGCTCCGGCCTTGACCATCAAGGACGTGATGTGCCCGGCGATCAGACGCGGCGACGGGTGCTTCAGCACCAGGTTCGCCCTCATTTTGTGGCCGGTCGACGCGGTCAGGCGCTTGCTCAGTTCCACCGAAAGCAGCGAATCGAATCCGATTTCCTTGAACTGCTGGTCGGGGTCGATCGACGCACTGGAGGGGTGCCCGAGCACGAGGGCGACCTTCTCGAGGACGTGGTCGAGGACGAGTGCCTGCGCTTCGTCGCCGGAGGCGGCGGCGAGCCTGTCCGGCAGCGCCACGAGGCGGTCCTCGTCCGCGGACGGCTCCGCCGCGGGCACCTCCGCCGCCGCGGTCGTGTGCAGGGAGTTCAGCCAGTACCGCTGCCGCCGGAACGCGTACGTCGGGAGGTCCACCCGCCGGCGCGTCCCGATCAGGGCGTCCCAGTCCACGGTTCCGCCCCGGGTGTGGAGCTGGGCCAGCGAGCCGAGCACGGTCTCCACTTCCTCCCGGTCGCGCCGCGTCGACGACAGGACCACCGCGTCGTCCAGGTCCTCGACGATCTCCTGCACCGGGGCCGTCAGCACGGGGTGCGGGCTCATCTCGATGAACACCCGGACGCCGTCCTGCGCCAGTCGGCGGACGGTGGATTCGAAGAGGACCTTTTCGCGCAGGTTGCTGTACCAGTACTCGGCGTCCAGCCGGGTGCTGTCGATGGCCTCGCCGTACACGGTCGAGTAGAACGGCACCGCCGAGGCCTTCGGGGTCACCTCGGCCAGCGCGTCGAGCAGCCGTTCGCGGTACGGGGTCACGTAGTGCGAGTGGGAGGCGTACGCGGCCTGGAGCTTGCGCACCTGGACGTCGTCGGCCTTCATCTTCTCGACGAACTCGTCGATCGCGCCCGGATCCCCGGAGACCGCCACCGAGCGGGGTCCGTTGACCACGCCGATGCTCAGCAGTCCGCTCCACGGGGCGAGCTGTTCCTCCACGACGTCCGCGGACTCCCCGACCAGCGCCATCGCGCCGTGGCCGAGCAGGTCCATCATGACCTTGCAGCGCAGCGCCACGGTCCTGGCCGCGTCCCGCAGCGACAGCGCACCGGACACGTACGCGGCGGCCACCTCGCCCTGGCTGTGTCCCACCACCGCGGCGGGCTCCACACCCCAGGACCGCCACAGGGCGGCCATGGACACCATCACCGAGAACAGCGTCGGCTGGATCACCTCCACCCGGTCCAGGGACGGCGCACCCTCCACGCCGTGCACCACGTCGAGCACCGACCAGTCGATCCACTCGGACAGTGCGGCCGCGCACTCGTCCATGCTCTGCGCGAAGGCGGGGAACTCCTCGTACAGCCTGCGGCCCATGCCGACCCACTGCGAGCCCTGCCCGGGGAACACGAAGACGGGACCGCCGAGCTGCCCGGTGACGGCGCCGCGCACCACCGCGGTGGACTCCGCGCCCTCGCTCAGCGACGCCAGGCCGCTCAGCAGCTCGTCACGGCCGCGCCCCAGCACCACCGCACGGTGCGGGAACCGCGACCGGCTCGACAGCAGGGACGCGCCGACGGCGGCGAGGTCGGCCTGCGGATCGGCGGCGACGAACTCGCGCAGCTTGGCCGCCTGCCGTTCCACGACGGCCGCGCTCTTGCCCGACAGCACCCACGGCACCACTCCGCCGACGACGCCCGGGGCCGGGGCGGCTGCCTCACCCGGCTGCTCCGGCTGCGGGGCCTCTTCGAGGATGACGTGCGCGTTGGTGCCGCTGACGCCGAAGGACGAGACGCCGGCCCGCCGCGGGCCGTCCGCACGGGTCCACTCGCGGCCCTCGGTCAGGAGCTCGATCCCGCCGGACGACCAGTCCACGTGCCGCGAGGGAGCGTCCACGTGCAGGGTCTTGGGCAGGTAGCCGTGGCGCATGGCCATCACGGCCTTGATGACGCCGCCGACGCCGGCGGCGGCCTGGGAGTGGCCGATGTTCGACTTCAGGGAGCCCAGCCACAGCGGCCGGTCCTCGGCGCGGTCCTTGCCGTAGGTCGCCAGCAGGGCGCCCGCCTCGATGGGGTCGCCCAGCTTCGTCCCGGTGCCGTGGGCCTCGACGAGGTCCACGTCGGAGGCCGCGACGCCGGCGTTCGCCAGCGCGCTGCGGATCACCTTCTCCTGGGCGCGGCCGTTGGGGGCGGTGAGGCCGTTGCTGGCCCCGTCCTGGTTGACCGCGGAACCGCGGACGACGGCGAGCACGGGGTGGCCGTTGCGGCGGGCGTCGGACAGCCGCTCGAGGAGCAGCACGCCCACGCCCTCGGCCCAGCCGGTTCCGTCGGCCGCGTCCGAGAATGCCTTGCACCGGCCGTCGGGCGACAGCGCGCCCTGGCGGGCGAACTCCACGAGGGCCGCGGGGGTCGACAGCACCAGGGCCCCGCCCGCCAGCGCGAGGGAGCACTCGCCCGCACGCAGCGACTGCACCGCCAGGTGCAGCGCGACCAGCGAGGACGAGCACGCCGTGTCCAGGGACACCGACGGCCCGGTCAGGCCCAGTTCGTACGAGACGCGGCCGGACGCGACGCTCAGCGAGCTGCCGTAGAGCAGGTAGCCCTCCAGCTCGCTCTGGGCCGCCTCCAGGAAGCGCCAGCCGTACTCGGTCGAGCTGATCCCGGAGAAGACGCCGACGTCGGACCCGCGGACGTCGGCGGGGACGATGCCGGCCCGCTCGAAGGCCTCCCACGACGTCTCCAGCAGCAGGCGCTGCTGCGGGTCGGTCGCCAGGGCCTCGCGCGGACTGATCCCGAAGAACTCGGCGTCGAAGGCCGCGACGTCCTTCAGGAACCCGGCCTGGCGGGTGTACGTGCTGCCGACGGTGTCGGGGTCCGCGTCGTACACGTCCCGCCACCCGCGGTCGTCCGGGAAGTCGCCCACGACGTCCTTGCCGCTGCGGACGATGTCCCACAGGTCCTCGGGCGTGGACACGCCTCCGGGGTAGCGGCACGCCATGGACACCACGGCGATCGGCTCGCCGCGGCCGGACTTCAGCGCGTCGTTCTCCTGACGGAGGCGGTCGCGCTCCTCCAGGAGCGTACGGAGCGCCCGCTGGACCCGGTCCGCACCCTCCGCCGTCTGATCCGCGGAGTTGGTCATGTCACTTACCTCTTCTCATCCAGAGCCAGGTCGAGCAGCGCGTCCAGGTCCATCTCCGACAGTCCGTCCGCACCGGAGTCCGCGTCCGCGCCGTCCCCGTCGCCGCCCGGCAGGGCGGGGGCGGCGCACGCCAGGATCAGATCCAGGAGGCCCGCGCTCCGCAGGCTTTCGATCGAGACGGTCCGCAGCACTTCGCGGATCTCAGTGTCCTCAGCCGCACTCGCGTCCTGCTCGGGGCGCAGCAGGCCGAGCAGGTGCAGGCTCAGCTCGCGCGGCGTGGGGTAGCTGAAGACGAGGGTGGACGGCAGGCGCAGTCCGGTCGAGGACGCCAGGCGGTTGCAGAGTTCGACCGCGGTCAGCGAGTCGAATCCGAGCTGGGTGAACGCCTGGTCGGCGTCGACGGCCGCGCCGGACGGGTGCCCGAGTACGACGGCGGCCTGGTCGCGGACCCACTCCAGGGCGGCTTCCTGCGCCTCGTCCGCCGGCAGGGTGACCAGCCTCGCGGCCACTGTGGTCGAGGCGTCGTCCTTGGCCGTACCCGCCTTGCTGCGGCGGGGGCGACCGCTCTCGGCGAGGCCGCGCAGGAGCAGCGGCAGCTCGTCGGCGGACTTGTTCCGCAGCCCGGCGAGGTCCACCCGCGCCGGGATGAGGACCGCCTTGCCGCTGGCGGACGCCGCGTCGAACAGTGCCAGCGCCTCGTCGGTGGGCATCGCGGCGATGCCCATCCGGCGGAGCCGGGAGAGGTCGGCCTGGTCCAGGCCCTCGGTCATGCCGCTGCTCTGCTCCCACCAGCCCCAGCACAGCGAGGTGCCGACCAGGCCGGCCGCCCTGCGCTGCGCTGCGAGGCCGTCCAGGAAGCCGTTCGCGGCGGCGTAGTTCGCCTGTCCGCCCGTGCCGATCGTGCCGGCGAGGGCGGAGAACTGCACGAACGCCGACAGGGGGTGGTCCCGGGTCAGCTCGTGCAGGTTGACCGCACCGCCGACCTTGGCGCGCATCACGTGGTCGAGGCTCTCCGCGGTCAGCGACTCGACGGTGCCGTCCGCCAGGACGCCCGCCGCGTGCACGACCGCCGTCAGCGGGTACTGCGGGGGCATGTCCGCGAGCAGGCCGGCCACGGCGTCCCGGTCCGCGACGTCGCAGGCCACGACGCGGACGGCAGCGCCGGCGGCCTCCAGTTCGGAGACCAGCCCGGGCACGCCGTCGGCGTCAGTTCCCCGGCGGCTCGCCAGGACCAGGCTCCGCACGCCGCGTTCGGCGACGAGGTGCCGTGCCACCAGCGAACCCACGCCGCCGGTACCGCCGGTGACGAGCACGGTGCCGCCGCCGAAGCCGTCGCCGAGGTCGAAGACCAGCTTGCCGATGTGGCGGCCCTGGCTCATCTCGCGGAAGGTCGTGCGCGCGTCGCGGATGTTGCGGACGGAGATCGGGCTCAGCTCCACCCGTCCGTCGGCGAACAGCTCCATGACGTCGCGGAACATCTCGCGGATGGTGTCCGGGCCCGCCGTGCCGTAGAGGTCGAAGGCCTCGTAGTCGACCCCGGGGTGGTCGGCCGCCACCTGGCGGGGGTCACGGATGTCCGTCTTGCCCATCTCGATGAAGTTTCCGCCGCCCGGCAGCAGCTTCAGCGAGGCGTCGACGAACGTGTGCGCGAGGGAGTTCAGGACGACGTCCACACCGCGGCCGCCCGTGGCGCCGAGGAACTTCTCCACGAACTCCAGGTCGCGCGACGACGCCAGGTGCGCGTCGTCGAGGCCCATGCCGCGCAGGGCGGGCCACTTGGCCGGGCTCGCGGTGGCGTAGACCTCGGCACCGACGTGCTGCGCCAGCTGGACGGCGGCCGTTCCGACGCCGCCCGCCGCGGCGTGGATGAGGATCCGCTGCCCCTTCTTCAGCTGCATCACGTGGAAGAGCGCGTAGTACGCGGTGAGGAAGGTGCTCGGCATGGACGCCGCCTCGGCGTGGCTCCACCCGTCGGGGACGGGCGCCAGCAGGCGGTGGTCCGCCACGGCCACGCGTCCGAAGGAGCCGTTGAAGATGCCGGTCACCCGGTCGCCCGGGGCGAAGCCGGTCACGTCGTCGGCGACCTCCAGCACGACACCGGAGCCCTCGCTGCCGAGTCCGGCGTCGAAGGCCGTACGGTCGATGAGCCCGAGGGCGATCGTGACGTCGCGGAAGTTGAGGCCGGCGGCCTGGACGGCGATGCGGACCTGCCCGCTCGCCAGGGGCGCATCGACCTCGGGGCACGGAACCCAGGTCAGGTTCTCCAGCGTGCCCTTCTTCGGGATGCCCAGCCGGTACGCACCGTCCGCCGGGGGCTCGAGCCGCTGGTCCGCGGGCGGGACCGGCGCCATGCGGGGCACGAGGTACGCGCCGTCGCGCAGCGCCAGCTGGTCCTCGTCGAGGGCGAGGGCGTCCGCGACGCGGGCCCAGGAGGCTGCGTCGCCGTCGGTGTCGACCAGCCGGAAACGGCCGGGGTGCTCCGTCTGGGCGGAGCGGATCAGGCCCCACACGGACGCGCCGGGAAGGCTTTCGACGCTCTCCCCCGCTCCGGTGGCGAGGGCCAGGCGGGTGAGCACCACCAGCGTGGAGCCGGCGAGCCGCTCCTGCGCGAGGAACTGCTGGAGCACGGCCAGCACGTGCTTGTCCGCGTCGCCGACCGTGGTGAGCAGGTCGGGCCCGGGGGCCGCGAAGTCGTCCAGGCACAGGACGAGGTGGCGGGGTGCGTCCCCGGCGAGGACCTCGTCCAGCGACGCGTGGACCGCGACGCTCCCGTCGGCCGCGCCGGCGAGCAGGGAGGCCTGGCCGCCCCGCGCACCGAGAACGGCCCACGGCCCGCGGGCGGTTTCCTGCGCGGGCGCCTGGGCCGGTCGCCAGTCCAGTTCGTACAGCGACTGCTCCTGGCCGCCGCGCGCCGCGCGCACCTGCTCGGCGCTGGCCGGCCGGAACGTCAGGGCATCGACGTGAGCGAGCTTGCGGCCGTGCTCGTCGGCGATCGCCACCGATACGACGCCTTCGCCGGCCGGGGTGAGCCGGACCCTGACGGTCGGGCCGCACTCCGCGGCGAGGTGCACGCCGGACCAGGAGAAAGGCATCCAGCCCTGCTCGCCCGTCACCGTGATGACGCCGCCGACGACCACGGCGTGCAGCACGGTGTCGATGAGCGCCGGGTGCAGGGCGAACCCGCCTCCGGCGCCTTCCGGCAGGGTGGCGAGGGCGAACAGGTCGTCGCCCTGCTGCCAGACCTCGCGCAGCCCGCGGAACGTCGGGCCGTAGTCGAAGCCCCCGTCCGCGAGGGAGTCGTAGAGGCCGTCGAAGGGGAGCTGCCTGGCCCCGGCCGGGGGCCAGGCAGCGAGCGCGCGCGTGTCGTCGGCCCAGTCGGCCGGCTGCGGGGCGGCCGGTGCGAGGGTGCCCATCGCGTGACGGGTCCAGCCGCCGGGCGCCGCGCCGTCCTCGGCGGGACGCGAGTACACGTCCAGGGAGCGGCGTCCCGTCTCGTCCGCCGCGCCGGCGACGAGGCGTACCTGTACGTCGCCCGTGTCGGGAAGGATCAGGGGGACTTCCAGGGAGAGTTCCTCGACCACGGCGCACCCGAGGTGGTCGCCCACCGACAGCGCCAGGTCCATGTAGGCGGTCGCCGGGACGACGACGGAGTCGAACACGGCGTGGTCGGCGATCCAGTCGTGGGTGCGCAGGGACCACAGGTCGGTGAAGACGACCTCGTCGGTGCCGGGGTGGTCCACGACGGCGCCCAGCAGCGGGTGCCCGGAGGCGGACAGACCGGCGGAGGCCACGTCCGCCGACTCCGTGCCGGCCAGGAAGTCCAGCCAGAAGCGCTGGCGCTGGAAGGCGTACGTCGGGAGGTCCACCCGGCGGCGGGCCCCGAACAGGGCGTCCCAGTCGACGGACGCGCCCCCGGCGTGCAGCTGGGCCAGCGCGGCGGCCAGCGCCTGCGCAGCGCCGCGGTCGCGCCGCGAGGACGACACGACGACGGCGTCGGTCACGCCCTCGCCGGCGAAGGCGTCCTTGACGATGCCCGCGAGCGTGGCTCCCGGCCCCACTTCGAGGAAGACGTTCGCACCGGCGCCGCGGGCGCGCTCCACGGCGTCGTGGAAGCGCACGGGCTCGCGGACGTGGCCGACCCAGTGCTCGACGGACGTCAGCTCCTGGAGCGTGGCCTCGCGGCCCAGCCGCGTCGAGACGATCGGGATCGACAGCTCGCCGTCCGCGGGGAGCGTGCCGAGCGCTGCCGCGAACTCGTCCAGGACCGGGTCCATGAGCGGGGAGTGGAACGCGTGGTCGACCGGCAGCAGCTTCGCCGACCGGCCGTCGGCGACGAGCCGGTCGCGCAGGTCGTGGACCTCGTCGCGCAGGCCCGAGACCACCACCGACTCGGGGCCGTTGACGGCGGCGATGCCGACGCGGGCGTACTGGCCGAGCAGGGGGTTCACGTCGGCTTCGGAGGCGCGTACCGCCAGCATGGCGCCGGGCTCGGTGACGGTCTGCATGACCCGTCCGCGAGCGGCCACGAGCCGGGTCGCGGTGTCCAGGTCGAGGACTCCGGAGACGTGGGAGGCGGCGATCTCGCCGACGGAGTGGCCGATCAGCAGGTTCGGCTGCGGGACGTACTGCGTCATGAGCCGGTACAGGGCGACCTGCAGGGCGAACAGCGCCGGCTGCATGACGTCGGTGCGCTGGCTTCCTTCGGGCTCGTCGGCGAGGAGCAGCGGCTTCAGGGCGAAGGGGAGGTGCGCGTCGAAGCGTGCGCAGACCTCGTCGAGGCTCTGGGCGAAGACGGGGAAGGCGTCGTACAGCTGTGAGGCGACGCCGGTCCACTTCGCGCCCTGGCCCGGGAACATGAAGACGCTGCGGCCTGGCTCTGCGGCGGTGCCGCGCACCACGGCGGGCGACTCGGCGCCCTCGCTCAGCGACGCCAGGGCGCCCAGCAGCTCGTCCCGGCCGCGGCCGAGCACCACCGCACGGTGCTCGAAGCGCGACCGGCTCGACACCAGGGACGCGCCGACGGCGGCGAGGTCCGCCTGCGGATCGGCGGCGACGAACTCGCGCAGCCTGGCCGCCTGTGCCCGCAGCGCCTGCTCGGACCGCGCCGACAGCGCCCACGGCAGCAGGCCGTCGATGCCGGCCGGCGCCGGATCGGCGGCGTCGGGCGCCGTCTCGGGCGCCTGCTCGGGGGCCTGCTCGAGGATCACGTGGGCGTTGGTGCCGCTGGCGCCGAAGCTGGAGATGCCGGCGCGCCGGGGGCGGCCCGGTGCGGTGGTCCACTCGCGGGCCTCGGTGAGCAGCTCGACCGCGCCCGCCGACCAGTCGACGTGCGTGGACGGGCGGTCGACGTGCAGCGTCCTGGGCAGTACGCCGTGCTGCATCGCCATGATCATCTTGATGATGCCGCCGACGCCCGCGGCCGCCTGGGTGTGGCCGATGTTGGACTTCAGCGACCCCAGCCACAGCGGGCTGTCCTGGTCCCGGTCCTTCCCGTACGTGGCCAGCAGCGCCTGCGCCTCGATGGGGTCGCCCAGGGTCGTGCCGGTGCCGTGCGCCTCGACCACGTCGACGTCGCCCGCCTGGACGCGGGCGTTCGCCAGCGCCGCCCGGATGACGCGCTGCTGCGCGGGACCGCTCGGCGCGGTCAGGCCGTTGGAGGCCCCGTCCTGGTTGATCGCGGAGCCGCGGATCACGCCCCAGATGCGGCGGCCGTTGCGCTGGGCGTCCGAGAGCTTCTCGAGGACGAGCATGCCGACGCCCTCGGCGAAGCCGGTGCCGTCCGCCGCGTCGGCGAACGCCTTGCAGCGGCCGTCCTCCGACAGGCCGCCCAGCCGCGACATCTCGCGCAGGACCTGCGTCGTCGCCATGACGGTGACGCCGCCGGCGAGGGCGAGGGTGCATTCGCCCTGCCGCAGCGACTGGGCCGCCTGGTGCACCGCCACCAGCGAGGAGGAGCACGCGGTGTCGGTCGACACGGCCGGGCCCTCCAGGCCCAGGGCGTACGACACGCGGCCGGACGCCACGCTCAGCAGGGAGCCGGTCTGCCCGTAGCCCGAGATGGCCTCGGGGGTGTGGAGGTGGTTGCCGTAGCCGAAGTAGGCGATGCCGGCGAAGACGCCGGTGCTGCTGCCGCGCAGGGTCTGCGGGTCGATGCCGGCCCGTTCCAGGGACTCCCACGAGGTCTCGAGGAGCAGCCGGTGCTGCGGGTCGGCGGCGAGCGCCTCGCGCGGGTTGATCTCGAAGAACTCGGCGTCGAAGTCGCCCGCGTCGTACAGGAAGCCGCCGGATCGCGTGGAGATCGCGCCCGGCCGGTCCGGGTCCTGGCCGGCCTGGCCCTCGATGCCCCAGTTGCGGTCCTCCGGGAAGTCCGACACGACGTCCGCGCCGGACCGGACCAGGTCCCACAGTGCCTCCGGGGAGGTCGCCCCGCCCGGGAAGCGGCAGGCGACGCCCACCACCGCGATGGGCTCGGTGGCGGCCTCCGTCACCTCCTTGAGGCGCTTGCGCGTCTCGAGCAGCTCGATCGATGTCCGCTTGAGGTAGTCAAGAACATCGGCGTTGTTGTCGTTCGTCATTGCTCTCCCCTAGCCGAGCTCTTTGTCCAGAAGCGCGAGAAGGTCTCCCGCCGAGGCCGAACTGATCTGGTCGGCGATGCCGACGGGTGCTCCGGCGCCCACCAGCGAACGGACTCGGCCCTGGAGTTCGCCGAGCAGCGTGGAAATGGTGTCCTGCTCCTCTTGCGCGAGCTGGAGGAACGCGTCCTCCAGGCGGGCGCCCAGTCCCTCGATCTCCTTGGCCAGGTGACCGGCCGGGGACTGCGGCGCTGCGGAGTCGGGTGTGATGCTCGCGCTCAGGAACTGCGCGAGGGCGCTCGGGTTCGGGTGGTCGAACACGAGCGTGGCGGGCAGCTTCAGGCCGGTCAGCGCCGAGAGCTTGTTCCGCAGCTCCAGCGCCGTGAGCGAGTCGATGCCCAGCTTCTTGAACGTCGCGCCGGGACCGACCTTGGCGGTGTCCGGGTGGCCGAGGACGAGCGCGGTCTGCGCCCGGATGGCGTCGAGCAGCACCGCCTCCGCGTCGGCCGGCGACAGCGACTCCAGCTGCTGCGCGAGCGAGACGCCGGCGGACTCGCGGCCCGCGGGGCCGCCGGGTCCGCCGGGCGTCCCGGTCAGACCGCGCAGGAGCGGCGAGGCCGCCCCCGGGGCCGCGGGGTTCAGCCGTGCGGGCACCAGCACCGGCGCGTCCAGCGAGAGCGCCGCGTCGAAGAGCGCGAGCCCCTGCTGCGACGCCATCGGCTGCACGCCTTGCCGCTGCAGGCGTACGACGTCCGCGTCGACGAGGTCGGCGACCATCTCGCTGCGCTCGGCCCAGAAGCCCCAGCACAGCGCGGTGGCCTGCAGGCCGTCGGCCCGGCGGACCTCCGCGAGGCCGTTGAGGAAGGCGTTGGCCGCTGCGTAGTTGGCCTGTCCCGCCGTCCCGAGCACGCTCGCGATCGAGGAGAACAGCACGAACGCGGACAGGTCCAGGTGCCGGGTCAGCTCGTGCAGGTGCCAGGCACCGTGCACCTTCGGTGCGAGGACGGTGTTCACGCGCTCCTCGGTCAGCGCCTCGACGACTCCGTCGGCCAGCGCGCCCGCGCAGTGGATCACCGCCGTCAGCGGGTGCTCGGACGGCACCGCGGCGATGAGCGCGGCGACGGACTCCCGGCTCGTGACGTCGCAGGCCACGATCTCGACCTGCGCTCCCGCACCGGTCAGTTCGTCCCGCAGTCCGGCAGCCGCCGGGGCCGCCGGGCCGCGCCTGCTGCTCAGCACCAGCCGGCGCACGCCGTGGCGCTCCACGAGGTGCCGGGCCAGCATGGCGCCGAGTCCGCTGGTGCCTCCCGTGATCAGCACCGTGCCGGATCCGAGGGCGGGCAGGCCTTCCGCCCCGGCGGTGGTCCCGCCGGCGGCGCGTGCCAGGTGCGGAGCGGTGACCGCGCCGGCCCGGATCTTGAGCTGGAGTTCGCCGGTTGCGGCGGCTGCCGGGATGGCGGCCAGGGATACGGGCCGGCCGTCGGTGTCCACGAGGGCGAACCGGCCCGGATTCTCGGTCTGCGCGGTGCGCACGAATCCCCAGACCGCGGTCTGCGCGGGGTCGGGGCGGGAGACCTGCTCGTCGTGGATCGCGTCGTGCGTCACGATGACCAGGCGCGAGTCGGAGAACCGGTCGTCGGCGAGCCAGTCCTGCGTCCAGCGCAGCACCCGGTGGAGGGTGCGCTCGACGGCGGCGGGCGTGTCGCCGGCGTCCGTGTCCGGCCGGTCGAGGCCGGCGATGACGACGGGGGGCACCTCCCCGCCGGAGGCGGCGAGTTCGGCGAGGTCGGCGAGGTCGGCGAAGACCTCCGCGCCCTGTCCCAGGGCTGCGGCGACGGTGTCGGGCGCTCCCAGCACCGCGTACCGGCCGGTGGCCCGACCGGACGGGGCCGTGAGCGCGGCCCAGTCCACCTGGAACAGCGAGTCCTGGTGGTCGAAGCTCAGCTCGGTCAGCTTCTCGACGTCCGCGGGCCGCAGCGTCAGGGAGGCGACGCCGCCGACGGGGGATCCGTTCCCGTCCGCGATCGTCACGGAGAGGGTGTTCTCGCCGGCGGGGGCCAGGCGCACGCGCAGCGCGGTCGGCCGGGCGGAGTTCACGCGGATGCCCGTCCAGCGGTACGGCAGCCAGCCCTCGGGCCGGGAGGCGTCGACGATCTGCCCCAGGCCGACCGGGAGCAGCGCGGCGTGGAGCAGCGCCGGGTGGATGCGGTACCGGCCGCCCGCGCCGTCGGCGGCGGGCAGCTCCACCTCCGCGAAGAGGGCGTCGTCGCGGCGCCACACCTTCTGCAGGCCGCGGAAGAGGGGCCCGTGGCCGAACCCGAGGGCCGACAGCCGGGCGTACTCGTCCTCGAACGGTACGGCGGCCGCGCCCGCGGGGGGCCACGCGCCGAGGCCGTCCTCGGCGGGGGTCTGGCCGGTGCCGGACCCGACGACGCCGACGGCGTTGCGCGTCCAGTCGGATTCGCCCTCGCCGCGGGAGTGCACGCTGACGACGTTCTTGCCGTCGACGACGACGCGGATCTCCCGGTCGCCGGTACGGGACAGCACGAGCGGCGTCTCGAGGGTGAGTTCGTCGACGACGTCGCATCCGGCCTTGTGCGCGGCCCAGACCGCGATCTCCAGCAGTGCCGTGGCCGGCACCAGTACGGCGCCGTGGACGACGTGGTCGGCGAGCCACGGCTGGCGCTCGAGCGACAGGCGCCCGCCGGCCACCAGGCCGCCGTTCTCCCCGTCGTCGGGCAGGTCGATCACGGCGTCGAGCAGCGGGTGGTCCGACGTGTTCTCGGCGGTGGTCTCGCCGGGCGTGTTCAGCCAGTAGCGCTGGCGCTGGAAGGCGTACGTGGGCAGCTCGACCCACGGGCCGTCCCAGCCCGGGAACGTCTTCTCCCACGCCACGGCGGCGCCGGCCACGAAGGCCTCGGCCGCCGACTGGTGCAGGCGCGCGAGGCTGTCGTCGCCGCGGCGCAGCGTGCCCACGGCGGTGGCCTCGACCCCCGCGCTGTCGAGGGTCTGTTCGATACCAATCGTCAGGACGGGGTGCGGGGACGCCTCGGCGAAGAAGCGGAAGCCCTGGGCGGCCAGCGCGCGGGTCGCCTCTTCGAAGCGGACGGTCTGGCGCAGGTTGGTGTACCAGTACTCGCCGTCCATCACGGTCGTGTCGAGCCAGTCGGCGGTCACGGTCGAGAAGAACGGGATCTCGGAGGTGCGCGGCTCCAGTCCCGCGAGCACCCGGTGCAGCTCTTCGCGGATCGGCTCGACGTGCCTGCAGTGCGAGGCGTAGTCCACCGGGACGCGGCGGGCCCGTACCTCGTCGGCCTCGCAGGCGGCCAGGAAGGCCTCCACCTCGGCGAGGTCGCCCGACACGACGACGGACTTGGGGCCGTTGACCACGGCGACCGACAGTCCGTCCGTCAGACGCTCCTGCACGTCCTCCACGGGGAGGGAGACCGACGCCATGGCGCCGTGTCCGGACAGGGCGAGGATCGCCCGCGACCGCAGGGCCACGACCTTGGCGGCGTCCTCGAGCGACAGGGCGCCCGCGACGGCGGCGGCGGCGATCTCGCCCTGCGAGTGGCCCACGACGGCCGCGGGCTGCACGCCGTACGAGCGCCAGACCTCGGCCAGGGAGACCATCACGGCCCACAGCGCGGGCTGGACGACGTCCACCCGCTCCAGTGCGTCCGCGTCCGCGAGCACGTCGTGGAGGGACCAGTCGACATGGGGCGCGAGCGCGTCGGCGCACTCCTGCATCCGGCGCGCGAACACCGGGGAGGACTGCCACAGTTCCCGGCCCATGCCGGCCCACTGGGAGCCCTGGCCGGGGAAGACGAACACGGTCTTGCCCACGGGCTTCGCGACCCCGGACACGACGCGGCCGGGGCCGCCGTCGTCGCCGGCGGCAGCGGCGGCCAGGGCGGCGAGCAGTTCGTCGCGGCCGGTGCCGATGACCACCTGACGGTGGTCGAAGAGCGAGCGGGTGGTCACCAGCGCGTGGCCCACGCCGTCGAGCGGCAGGTCCGCGTCGGCGGCGAGGGCGTCGTGCAGCCGCAGGGCCTGCTCGCGCAGCGCCTCGGGCGACCGTGCCGACAGCGCCCAGGGCACGGCCCCGGGGGCGGCGGAATCCGCGGCCGGACGGGCCGGTACCTGCTCGGGGGCCTGCTCGAGGATCAGGTGGGCGTTGGTGCCGCTGATGCCGAAGCTGGAGATGCCGGCGCGCCGGGGGCGGTCCGGTGCGGTGGTCCACTGCCGGGCCTCGGTGAGCAGCTCGACCGCGCCGGTGGACCAGTCGACGTGGGTGGACGGGCGGTCGACGTGCAGCGTCCTGGGCAGTACGCCGTGCTGCATCGCCATGATCATCTTGATGATGCCGCCGACGCCCGCGGCCGCCTGGGTGTGGCCGATGTTGGACTTCAGCGACCCCAGCCACAGCGGGCTGCCCGGGTCGCGGTCCTGCCCGTAGGTGGCCAGGAGGGCTTCCGCCTCCAGGGGGTCGCCGAGCTTGGTGCCGGTGCCGTGCGCCTCGACCACGTCCACGTCGCCGGTCCCCAGGCCGGCGTCGGCGAGGGCGGCCCGGATGACGCGCCGCTGCGCGAGTTCGTTGGGCGCGCTCAGGCCGTTGGAGGCCCCGTCCTGGTTGACCGCGGAACCGCGGATCACGGCCAGGATCCGGCGGCCGTTGCGCCGTGCGTCCGAGAGCTTCTCGAGGACCAGCACGCCCGCGCCCTCGGAGAAGCCGGTGCCGTCCGCGGCATCCGCGAAGGCCTTGCACCGGCCGTCGGCCGACAGGCCGCGCTGGCGGGCCATCTCGACGAACATGCCCGCGGTGGGCATGGTGGTCACGCCGCCGGCCAGCGCCAGCGTGGTCTCTCCGGAGCGCAGGGAGCGTACGGCCTGGTGGACGGCGACGAGCGAGGACGAGCAGGCGGTGTCGGTGGAGAGCGCCGGGCCCTCCAGGCCGAGCGTGTACGACACGCGGCCCGAGGCCACGCTGTTGTACAGGCCCGTCATCGCGTAGCCCTCGACCTCGCCGGCCGCCCCGCCGCCCATCCGCGGGCCGTAGTCGGTCGCGTAGAGCCCGGTGAACACACCGGTCTGCGAGCCCCGCAGGGCGGCCGGGTCGATGCCGGCCCGCTCCAGGGCCTCCCACGAGGTCTCCAGCATCAGCCGCTGCTGGGGGTCCATCGCCAGCGCCTCGCGCGGGCTGATGCCGAAGAACGGCGCGTCGAACTCCGCGAGGTCGTGCAGGAACCCGCCCGAGCGGGTGTACGTCTTGCCGGGCGCCTCGGGATCGGCGTCGTACAGCGCCTCCACGTCCCAGCCGCGGTCGAGCGGGAATTCGCTCATCGCGTCCACACCGCCGGACACGACTCCCCACAGCCCTTCGGGGGAGGTCACACCACCCGGGAAGCGACACCCCGCACCCACGACCGCGATGGGCTCGCGAGCGGACTCCTCGAGCTCTCGCACCTGCTCGCGCAGGTCCTGCGCGTCGCCGACGGCGCGTCGCAAGTAGGACCGGAGCTTCTCGACATCCTCCACCAGGGCCTCCCCCAACAGTTGCTTACACGAACGGTGTTGTTACAGGTATCCGCGGTCGATCAATGCATACAAATCATCATCAGTACCGCTTTCCAGGACCGCTTCCTCCACCGTTTCCGGGGCGACCGGCGCCTGTGGCTCGAGGAGCGAGAAGACGTGGGCGGCGAGCGCCTGAGGACTGGGGTAGCTGAACGCGACGGTGGCCGGGAGCCGTACTCCGGCCACTGCGGCGAGCCGGTTGCGCAGTGCCACGGCCATCGAGGAGTCGAAGCCCAGGACCTTGAACGTCTCGGCGGACCGCGCCTCGAGAACGGCGCCCGTCAGCTTGGCGTCCTTCGCGCTCATCAGCGCCGCCGTCTCCTCGCACACGAGCGTGAGGACATCCGGTTCCGAGCGCAGTCCGGCCGCCCTGGCACCGGGGCCCGGTCCGTCCGCCTGCCCGGCGGGCGCGGCGGCGGTGGCGGTGCTGTCGGATGCCTTCAGCCAGTACCGCTGCCGCTGGAAGGCGTAGGTCGGCAGGCCGATCCGGTGCGGCCGGCCGCCGGCGAACACCGGCTTCCAGTTCACCGGCACACCGCGCACGTGCAGCCCGGCCAGCGACGCCAGGATCTGGCGCGCGCTCCCGTCGCGCTTGTGCAGCGTGCTCGCCAGCACCGGCGGGGACGCCAGCGCATCTGCGGCCTCCTCCATCGCCACCTGGAGCAGGGGGTGCGGGCTGACCTCCACGAACACCCCGCCGTGGTCGCGCATCAGGTCTCCGACGACCTCGCCGAAACGCACCATCGAGCGGAGGTTGTCGTACCAGTACGTGCCGGAGAGCTCGCGGGTGTCGAGCAGCCCGCCGGTGACGGTGGAGTGGAACTTCACCGCCGTTTCCCTCGGCAGGACGCCCTCGCTGTCCTCGACGACGCGTTCGCGGATGCGCTCGACGTGGTGGCAGTGCGAGGCGTAGTCGACCTTGACCCGCCGCACCCGGACGCCCTCGCCGGCCGCCTGCTCGGCGAACTCGTCCAGTGCCTCGCCGTCACCGGCGATCACGACCGACGCGGGGCCGTTGACGGCGGCCACGGAGATCCGCCCGGACCACTGCGCCAGGCGCTCCTCGACCCAGGCACCGGACGCGGCGACCGCGCTCATCCCGCCGCCGAGGTCCGACAGGTCGATCAGGGCCCGGCTGCGCAGGGCGCTGATCCGCGCCGCGTCCTCGAGCGACAGCGCGCCCGAGACGCACGCCGCGGCGATCTCGCCCTGCGAGTGGCCCACCACGGCGTCGGGGACCACTCCCAGCGAGCGCCACACCTGGGCCAGCGACACCGCCATCGCGAACAGCGCCGGCTGGACGACGTCCACGCGGTCCAGCGACGCGGCCGAGTCCGCACCGGTCAGCACGTCCACCAGCGACCAGTCGACGTACGGCGCCAGGGCCCGCTCGCACTCGTCGACCGAGCGCGCGAAAGCCTCCGACTCGGCGTACAGCTGCCTGCCCATGCCCAGCCACTGCGATCCCTGGCCGGGGAAGACGAAGACGACGGGACCGGTCGGACCGGTGGCGACCCCGCGGACCGCGTGCGCCGAGTCGCCGCCCGCCGCCACCAGGTCGAGACCGGCGAGCGCCTCCTCGCGGCTGCCGCCGAGCACGACGGCCCGGTGGTCGAACTGCGAGCGCGTCGTCACCAGCGAGTGGCCGATGTCGGACGCCGACAGCGAGGAGTCCGCGGCCACCAGGTCCCGCAGCCGGGCCGCCTGCTCGCGCAGGGCGGGCTCCGACCGCGCCGACAGCACCCAGGGCAGCACGCCGGACGCGCCCGCGGAGGCCGTGTCCCGGCCTGCGGCAGCGGCGTGCGTGCCTGCCTCGGGGGCCTGTTCGAGGATCACGTGGGCGTTGGTGCCGCCCATGCCGAACGCCGAGACCCCGGCGCGCCGCGGCCGGCCGGGCCCGCCCGGCCAGGGCCGCGCGGCCCGCAGGACCTCGAAGTCCTCGTGGAAGTCCGTGATGGCGGGGTTCGGGGAGCGGAAGTTCAGGCTGGGGACCAGCTGGGCGCGGTCCACGCAGAGCGCGGCCTTGACGAAGCCGGCGATTCCGGCGGCCGGCTCCAGGTGCCCGACGTTCGTCTTCACCGAGCCGATCGCCAGCGGGCGGCTGCGGCCGGTCTCCCGGAACACCTCGCGCAGACCGGCGGCCTCGGCCGGGTCGCCCATGCGGGTGCCGGTGCCGTGGGCCTCGACGTAGTCGACGCTGTCGAAGTCGACGCCGGCGCGCTCGAGGGCGGTCCGCACGGCCGCCGCCTGCCCGACGGGGCTGGGGTCCGGCATCCGGGTGGTCGCGCCGCCGCTGCCGACGCCCCAGCCGCGCACCACCGCGTAGATGTGGTCGCCGTCGGCGACGGCGAGGTCGAGCCGCTTGAGCACGACGAAGGCCCCGCCCTCGCCGCGGGCGAAACCGCTGGCCCGGTCGTCGAAGGTGAAGCAGCGGCCGTCGGGCGACAGGGCGCCCATGTTCGCCAGGCCCGCTCCCGCCTCCGGGTCGACGATCAGGTGCACGCCGCCCGTGATCGCCATGTCGACCGCGCCGCTGCGGATCCGGTCGCACGTCAGCGCGAGCGACACCAGCGAGGAGGACTGGCCGGAGTCCGCGCAGAAGCTCATGCCGCGGACGTCGAACCGGCTCGAGATGCGGTTCGCGATCATCGCGCCGTTGGCGCCGAGCGCGGCGTAGTGGTCGTCCCGGTCGCTGCCGGTCAGCTTGCGCAGCGCGTCGTACCCGGAGGGCGCGGTGCCCACCACGACGTCGACCTCGCGGCCCGCGAGGGCGGATGCCGGGATACGGGCGTCCTCGACGGCCTCCCAGGCGAGCTCGAGGCCCAGCCGCTGCACGGGGTCCATGGCGGCCGCCTCCGCCGGACCCGTGCCGAAGAACTCCGCGTCGAACCCGTCGATGGAGTCGAGGAACGAACCCGAGCCCAGGGTGTCCGCATCCGGATGCGAGGTGTACTTCGATCCGGCCGCACGGTGCTCGGGGAACTTCCCCACGGTCGATTCCCCGTCGACCAGCAGCTGCCAGAACTCACGCAGGTTCTGCACACCGGGGAACCGGCACGACATCCCGATCACGGCAATATCGGCGGCTGCGCCACTCATACGAATTCCTTCCGGTTCCCTCGGCATATGGCTCTTGCGGGCGGCACTGCTCTCACCGCCAACTGGTCATCAGCTTCAACAGCTCGTCCGGCGCGTCCATGAAGTCGTAGTGGCCGCCGTCGACGACCCGGAATTCGACCGAGTCCGAGTACTGGCGCCATCCCTGGAGTTCTTCGAGGGTGACGTCGGCGTCGTCGCTCCAGTGCAGGACGACGATCGGGCAGTCGACCTTGGCGGGCTCCAGCCGCCGGTACGCACCCGCGGCGGCGTGGTCGCGGAGCAGCACGAGCATGCCCAGCTCGATCATGTCCGGCCGCGGCTCGATCCCGCGGCTGCGGATGAACGCCTCCAGCTCGGCGCGCAGCTCGGGCTCGGTCATGGCGAGCATCCGGTCGCGCGAGGCGTCGTGCGGGGCCGGCTGGCCCGACACGAAGAGGCAGTCGGGGCCGGGCAGGCCGCGTGCGGCGAGCCGGAGCACGGTCTCGTACGCGGGCATCGCGCCCGCACAGTGCGCGAAGAACGCGTACGGCCGGTCCAGCAGGGGCTCCAGCGGGTCGACCAGGCTGTCGGCCAGGTTCTCGTAGGAGCCGTAGTGCGGGTGCCCGAGCCGGTTCTCGCGGCCGGGGAACTGCACCGGGCTGACCTCGACGTCGTCGATGGCGGCCGGCCAGGCGCTGAAGGCCGACGCCCCGGACCCGGAGAAGGGGAAGCAGAAGATCCGGGCGGGGTGCTCGGCGGACTGCGGCCGGACGAACCACGGCGAGGGGGCGGTGGTGGAGCCGGTTGTCATGGCGTCTGCCGTTTCTTGCCGACGATGGGGAGGTGGGTCATGCCGGCGATGAAGTACGACCGCAGGTGCTGCGGTTCGCCGGCGAGCTCGAGCGACTCGAACCGCGTGAGCAGTTCCTCGAAGAAGATGCGCAGCGTCATCCGGGCCAGCGGGGCGCCGATGCAGAAGTGCGTCCCGAACCCGAACGCGGCCTGGCGCTTGGCGCCCTCGCGGGTGATGTCGAACGTGTGCGGGTCGGGGAAGAGGGTCTCGTCCCGGTTGGCCGACCCGATCCACGCCACGACCGCCCCGCCGGCGGGGATCGTGCCCCCGCCGATCTCGACGTCGTCGACGGCGTACCGCATGAAGTTGCACGCGGCCGACGTCCAGCGCAGGCCTTCCTCGACGAGGTTCGGGACCAGCGTCAGGTCGGCCGCCGCCTTGTCGAACTGCACGGGGCGCTCGATGAGCGCCTCGACGGTGCCCGAGACGGTGTGCGGCGTGGTCACGTTGGCGCCCAGGAGGATGCTGTAGCCGTCGAGGGCGATCTCCTCGTCGGACAGGGCCTCGCCGCCCGGGCGGAAGGTCATGAGGTGGTGGAGCAGGCTCTCGTCCTCTTCGCCGGTGTTCCGGCGCGTCTTGACCCAGTCCCTGACGTAGGTGAGGAGCTCGTGGTGCGAGATGGCCAGGGTCGCGGCCTCGTTGCCCAGCTGGAAGTGCGGGTCCGAGGGAGCCGTCACCATCGCGGTCAGCTGGACGAGCTCTTCCCAGTCCTTCTCCGGGAGGCCCAGGAGGGGGCCGGTGACCATCGCCGGGAGCAGGAGCGCCTTCTCGGCCAGGTCGAAGACCTCGCCGTCGAGCGCCGGCTCGAGGAAGCGCACGATGGTGGCGCGGATCTTGTCCTCCCAGGACTTCACCGCGCGCGCCGTGAGCTTGGTGCCGAGCGGCCGGCGGACCTCGGTGTGCCGCGGCGGGTCGGTGGACGTCATCAGCACGCCGGCCGCGGGGTCGTCCGTCCCCAGGTGGGTGGGGACCGTACCGCGCTCGGAGGTGAACTCCCGGTGGTCGCTGAGCACGCGGCGGACGTCCTCGTAGCGGGTCACCGACCAGAACTCGCGGCCGTCCGGCAGGACCTGGTGGTGCAGCGGCGCCTTGGCGCGCATCACGTCCCAGATCGGGTGCGGATCGCCCGTCGTGTAGAGGTCCAGGTCGAACAGGTCGAGGCTGGCGAGGTCGACGTCGCGTGCGGGACCGGGCGTCAGCCTCACGCCGCCGCCCTCCCCTGCTCGATCAGCTCGGCGACGCGGGCCGGGGTCTGCGCGAGGTAGAAGTCGCGCACGGACAGCTGGACGCCGTAGTCCTGCGACACCCGCTCGATGATCTTGATGCCGGTCAGCGAATTGCCGCCGAGCACGAAGAAGTCGTCTTCCACCCCGACCTGGCCGGAGTTGAGGTACTCGCTCCATATACCGGCGATTTCCTGCGCCAGCGACACCGATTCCATTGCCAGTCTTCCCTTTCTCCACCGACCGGGAGTGCCCGCTCGCGTCATTTCCGGCCCTGTTTCCGGGCCGTCACCGGCATTACGGCCACCGGGGCCTTTTGCTGCACTGTCCCGCCGGCGAGACAGAATTCTTTGAACGGCCGGACCGAGTCTCGCGTGAATTCGCGTCCGATCACACCGGTGCTCGTGGTGTCCGGTGCCCGTCGGCCGATGGGGTTGAGAGTGCACCGGCCGGCCTCCCCGGCGGCGCTCCCCAGGACCGTCCCGCCGGCGGGACAGGGCAAGTTCGACAGCGGCTTGCCTCGTCCTGGCACGGCGTTTATTGACCGGCTGATTCACGTTCAGTGAACGTGAAGGTGATTCAACGACGTTAGAGGCGCAGTGGAATGAGGGGAACGACGTGGGAAACAGGGACATCGATGCTGACGTGGTGATCGCGGGCGCCGGGCCGACGGGCCTGATGCTCGCCTGCGAGCTGCGGCTGGCGGGCGTCGACGTGGTCGTGGCCGACCGGCTCCCGGAGCGGACGGGCGAGTCCCGGGCCGGCGGGATCCACTCCCGCACCCTGGAGGTGCTGGACCAGCGCGGAATCCTGGACCGCTTCCTCGAGGTCGGCGAACTGCAGCCGGTGGGCCACTTCTCCGCTCTCTTTCTAGACTTCGACGAGTCGGAGTCGAGGCACCCCTACCCGCTGATGATCCTGCAGTCCGCCATCGAGGAACTGCTCGAGGAGCGGGCCGGCGAGCTCGGCGTGCGGATGCTCAGGTCCTCCGAGGTGACCGGGCTGCACCAGGACGAGGACGGCGTCACCGTCGAGCTGGGTGCGGCGCCGGACGCGCCGACGCTGCGCGCCCGCTACCTGGTGGGCTGTGACGGCGGGCGCAGCACCGTGCGCAAGGCGGCGGGCATCGACTTCCCCGGCACCGCGCCGACGATGACCTCGCTGATCGGCGACGTCGAACTCCCCGGTCTGACCGAGGACTACATCTGGGTGCGGCGCGTCGCGGGCGGCGACTACTCGGCGGTCTCCTTCGAACCGGGCTCGGGCTGGTTCCGGGTCATCACCTCGGAGTACGACCGCGTCGTGGACCGCGACGAGCCCACGACGTTCGAGCAGCTCCGGGAGGCGCTGATCCGGCTGGCGGGCACGGACTTCGGCATGCACAGCCCGCGGTGGATCTCCCGCTTCAACGACGCCGCGCGGCAGGCCGCGCAGTACCGGCAGGGCCGGGTGCTGCTCGCGGGCGACGCGGCGCACATCCACTTCCCGGCCGGCGGGCAGGGCCTGAACATGGGCGTGCAGGACGCGGTCAACCTCGGCTGGAAGCTCGCGTCGGTGGTGCTCGGCAAGGCGCCGGAGAGCCTCCTGGACACCTATCACGCCGAGCGCCACCCCGTGGGGGAGCGCGTGCTGCACAACACCCGCGCGCAGGCGGCCCTGGCCCGGCCGGGCGCCCAGACGGACGCGCTGCGCGACGTCTTCAGCGAGCTCATGGTGTTCGACGAGGTCAACACGCGTCTGCGCCACATGCTGAACGCGCTGGACCTGCGCTACCCGGTCGACGGCCACCACCAGCTGGCGGGCCGCCGGGTCCCCGACGCCGACATCAAGACGTCCGACGGCGCCGGCTGCGTCTACGAGCTGCTGCACGACGGCCACGCGGTCCTGCTCGACCTGAGCGGCAGCGCCGAGCTGGCGGCGGTCGCCGGGGGCTGGGCCGATCGCGTCGACTTCGTCGAGGCGCGCAGCGAGGACGACGAGTGGCCCGTACCGGGCATCGGCGAGATCCCCGCTCCCGCCGCGGTCCTGATCCGCCCCGACGGCCATGTCGCCTGGGCGGCCGACGCCGGCGAGGCCCTCGACGCCGCCGAGCTGCGGACCGCGCTCACCACCTGGTTCGGTCCGGCCCGGCAGGGCTGAGGCGCCTGCGGCAACGGCCGGCCCGCGGGAGGCCGCGGGCCGGCCGGGGCACACGACGACGACGGCGGCCGCCGGGACCACCACGGTCCCGGCGGCCGCCGCCGTCGTCGTCGTACGGGGCCGGGCGGCGGAACGCACGAAGCCGCCCCGGCGACTTCGCCGGGGCGGCTGTGGTGGACGGGGCCCCGACCGGTCGGGCCGACCTGGCCCGAGCTGGTGGGGGCTGCCTCGAACCGGGTGTGGTCACGCCCGCTTCTTGAACGTGGAGACCGCCCACGCGTACCCGATGACGGTGAACCCGACGCACCAGGCGACGGCCGCGGTCGCGTCGCCGCTCGACGGGTTTCCCTCGAGCAGCCCGCGCAGCGTCTCGATGATCGGGGTGAAGGGCTGGTACTCCGCGAACTGGCGCACGCCGGCCCCCATCGACTCCGCGGGGACGAACGCGGTGCTGAGGAACGGCAGCATGATCAGCGGCACGGCGCCCATGCCGGCCGACTCCGCGGTCTTCGCGGCAAGCCCCATGGCCACGGTGAGCCAGCCGGTCGCGATGCTGACGAGCACGATGACACCGATCACGCCGAGCCAGTCGGCAGCGCTCGCTTCCGGGCTGAAGCCCATCGCGAAGGCCACGGCGACGATGGCCGCGGAGCCCGCCAGGGCGCGCACCGTCGTGATGACGACGTGGCCGGTCAGCATGGCGCTGCGGGAGACGTCCATGACCTTGAAGCGGTTGATGACGCCCTTGGTCATGTCGGAGTTCACGGCCGTGGAGGTGGCCGAGAGCCCGTAGCTGATGGCCATCACGAGCAGACCCGGCGTCACGTAGTCGATGTAGTCGGTGCCGACGCTGAACGCGCCGCCGAAGACCTTGACGAACATCAGCATGATCACGATGGGGACCAGGACGGCGTTGAACATCGTGATGGGGTTGCGCACGTTGTGCTTGATGTTGCGGCGCAGCATGATCGCCGCATCGGCCAACGGCGTCGAGACAGTGCTCACTGTGCGATCGCCTCCTTGCTCTTGTGCTCGGTGCTCGAGTTGTCGGTGAGGGCGAGGAAGACGTCGTCCAGGTCCGGCCGGTGCACCGAGAACTCCTGGGCGTCGATCGAGTGGGCGTCGAGCCGGTCCAGCAGGGCCCGCAACGACCTGGTCTCGCCGTCGCTCGGCACGCGCAGCATGAGCTCGTCGTCGTCCCGCGTGGCCTCGACCAGGATCCGGGCCGCCGCGTCGAGTTCGTAGTGGTCGGCGAAGCGGAACTGCACGTGGGTGCCGGGGATCTGGCGCTTGAGCTCGTCGGGGGTGCCCTGGGCGGCCAGGCGGCCCTGGTTGAGCACCGCGATCTGGTCGGCGAGCTGGTCGGCTTCCTCGAGGTACTGGGTGGTGAGGAAGATGGTGGTGCCGTCGGCGACGAGCTCGCGGACGATGCCCCACAGGGTGCGCCGGCTGCGCGGGTCGAGACCCGTCGTCGGCTCGTCCAGGAAGATGATCTCCGGGTCGCCGACCAGCGTCATCGCCAGGTCCAGCTTGCGGCGCATACCGCCGGAGTAGGTCGCCGACAGCTTGTCCGCCGACTCCACCAGGTCGAAGCGCTCCAGCAGGCTCGTGACCAGCTTGTCGCCGCCCCGCACACGCTTCAGGTCCGCCATCAGCTGCAGGTTCTCCCGGCCCGAGAGCAGGTCGTCGACCGCAGCGAACTGACCGGTCACGCCGATGGCCGCGCGCGCCTGCTTGGTCGCGGTCGCCACGTCGTGCCCGGCGACCCGCACCGTGCCGGCGTCGGGCTTCATCAGCGTCGTCAGGATGTTGACCGTCGTCGTCTTGCCCGCCCCGTTCGGGCCGAGCAGGGAGAAGACCGAACCCGCGGCGACATCGAAGTCGATGCCGTCGAGCACGACCTTGTCGCCATATGCCTTGCGCAGCCCTGAAACTGCAATCGCTGAACTTCTCATGCCTCCACTTTCCTCTCCGGGCCTGTTACGCACCTGTCGCATCCCTGACACGGCGCTCAAGCCACGCCCTGGTCAGAGGACCGTTCGATCCGTCGCCAACCACCGCGCTAGCGGCTGCCGGCGGACTCCGCTTCGATCACGTCCAGAACCTCCCGGCCGAGATCGACCAGGTACATGTGGTCGCCCGGGAACTCCACGTAGGTGAACTCGCCGGTGGTCGCCGCCTGCCACTGCCGGCCCTCTTCCGCGGTGACCAGGCCGTCGACGGCGCCGCGCAGCGAGGTGATGGGCACCGTGACCGGGTCGTCGGTGCTCGGCACGTAGTTCTCGTGCATCTCGCAGTCGGCCTGCAGCACGGGGAGGATCAGCTCGCGCATCTCCGGGTGGTCGAGGGCCTCGTGGCGGAAGCCCGCGAACTCCTCGACCCTGGCGAGGAACTCCTCGTCCTCGAGCCCCGACGCGCGGCGCTCGCGCTGGGTCCACGGGCCCGGCGAACCGCTGACGACCAGCCGCTCGACGTGCACGCCGCGCGCGGTCAGCAGGTGGACCAGCTCGTACGCGAGCACCGCGCCCAGGCTGTGCCCGAACAGCACGACCCGCGCCCCTTCGCCGAGGTCCGCGACGATGTCGTCGAGCGAGCCCTTGGCCGCCTCGATGACGTTCCGGTACGGCTCCTCGAGGATCCGCCGCTCCCTGCCGGGCAGCTCGACCGACGTGACGCGCCAGCGTCCGGCGGACAGGTCCCGCCACGGGTGGAAGAACGACGGACCTGCTCCCGCGAACGGCACGCACAGCAGCGTGGTCCGGTCCCCGAGTTCGGCGGACACGCCGGGTTCTGACACCCCGACCAACCCCAATCATCCATTGGATCGTTTGTTGAAAGATTCCGGTGCGCACGGACCGGGAACGGCAGACGGGCCTACGGTCGCTACGCCAGCTTCCGGTTCAGGACCTCGAAGACCTCGGCCACGGGTCCGGGCATGTTCATCTCATGGTGCACGGCGCGGACCTCGTGGACCTCGAGGTTGCCTTGAACGTACGGCCGCCACAGGTGGTCGTACTGCTCCTCCTGCTCGGTCGCGCTGAAGAACAGCACGTCGCCGCGGTAGACCGGGGACTCGAACGCCATCATCCGGCCCATGTTGTTGGCCAGCACCCGCGCCATGCGGTCCAGGAACTCCTCCTGGTTGTCGACGCCGATGTACCGGCCGAAGTAGTCGTCGAGCTCGGCCCGGTACTCCGACAGCTGTTTGCCTTGGTGGATCGCCGTGAAGCCGTGGCCGCCGGGCTGGGAGTCCAGGATGGCCACGAAGGCGATCTCGTGCCCGAGCCGGTCGAGCCGGTCCGCGACGGCCTGTACGACGGTGCCGCCGTAGGACCAGCCGACGAGGTGGAAGGGGCCCTCCGGCTGGATCTTCAGCATCTCGGAGACGTAGTCCTCGACCATCTCCTGCACGGAGCCGGCCAGCGGGTCCACGCCGTTGGAGCCGCGGGACTGCAGGGCGTAGGCCGCCCGGTTCTGCACGAACGGCACGAAGCTGTAGTACGCCCAGCCCAGGCCGCCGCCGCCGTGGAAGAACCACACCGGCTCCTTGCCCGTGCCGGGGTCGGCGTTGAGCGGCAGCACGATGTCGAACGGGTCGGCGTGGTCACCGCCGTGGGTGGCGCCGGAGAGCAGCGCGGCCAGCTCTGCCACCGACGGGAACCTGATGATCGTTCTGAGGGGGATGACGACGTCGAACTCCCGGCGGATGCGGGCGCTGAGCTGGGTGGCCAGCAGCGAGTGGCCGCCGAGCGAGAAGAAGCCGTCGTCGATGCCGACCTTCTCGCGGCCGAGCAGTTCGGCGTACAGCGCGCACAGCTTCCGCTCGTGGGCGTTCCGCGGCTCGCGCCCGACCAGGACGTTCGTGTCCTCCGAGGGCAGGGCCCGGCGGTCGAGCTTGCCGTTCGGGGTCAGCGGGATCTCGGTGAGCGGAACCACCGCGGACGGGACCATGTACTCCGGCAGGCGCGCACGCAGGTACACGTTCAGCTCGGCGAACAGCGGGGCGTCCGGTGCCGCGGCCGCCGCGTCGTCGGACTTGGGCACGACGTAGCCGACGATGCGCTTGTCGCCCTCGCGGCCCTCGCGGACCACGACCGCCGCCTGCGCCACACCGGGATGCCCGCTCAGCACGTGCTCGATCTCGCCCAGCTCGATCCGGAAACCCCGGACCTTCACCTGGAAGTCGGTGCGCGCGACGTACTCCAGAGCGCCCTTGCGGTCCCACCGGACCAGGTCGCCGGTGCGGTACATCCGGGCGCCGGCCGGGCCGAACGGGCAGGGCACGAACCGCTCGGCGGTCAGGTCCGGCCGGCCCTGGTACCCGCGGGCCAGGCCGTCGCCGGCGATGTACAGCTCGCCCTGGACGCCGCGCGGGACGGGGCGCAGGCGCGCGTCGAGCACGTAGACCCGGGTGTTCCCGACCGGCGACCCGATCACCACGCCCTCGCCCTCCTCGATGGGCGCCATGGTCGACCAGGTGGTGGTCTCGGTCGGGCCGTACCAGTTGCCGACCTCGGCGGCCTGCTCGGCGAGGGTCTCGGCGAGGCGTACCGGCACGGCCTCCGCGCCGGTGATGATCCGCAGGCCCTTCGCGGCGTCCGGCTCGTGCGTGAGCAGCATCTGCCAGAAACCGGGCGTGGCCTGGACGACGGTGACCCCGTGGCGCCCGATCAGCTCCAGCACGGCCGACGGCTCGGTGACGGTTTCCTTCTTCGCCAGGACCATGGTCGCGCCGGAGACGAACGGCAGGTACAGCTCGGTGTTGGCCATGTCGAACGACACGGTCGTGCTGAACAGCATCCGGTCGGCCGGCGACAGCGGGAACCGCTTCTGCACCGAGGCGATGAAGTTCGCGAGCGCGCCGCGCGGGATGGCGACCCCCTTGGGGGTGCCCGTCGAGCCGGACGTGTAGATCACGTACTGGGTGTTGTCCGGGTGGACGGCAACGTCCGGCGCCGTGTCGGGGTACGCCGACCAGTCCGCGGCGGCCAGGGTGTCGGCGTCGAGCACCAGCACCGGGTCGGCCTGCTCCAGGACGAAGTCGATGCGTGAGCGGGGGTGTTCGGGGTCGATCGGCACGTAGGCCCCGCCGGCCTTCAGCACGGCGAACAGCGCCACGATCAGGTTCACGGTCCGGGGCAGGGCCACGGCGACCAGCGACTCGGGTCCCACGCCCCGGCCGACGAGCCAGTGGGCCAGCCGGTTCGAGCGTGCGTCCAGCTCGCGGTAGGTGAGGGAGTCCTCCTCGCCGATGACGGCGAGGGCGTCGGGCCTCTCCTGCACCTGTGCGTGCACCGCCGCCAGCAGGCCCTGCTCCAGGGTCGGCTCGGCGGTGTCGTTCACCTCGACCAGCAGCCGCTCGCGCTCCTGCGCGCCGAGTACGTCGATGTCCCCGACGGACAGCGCCGGGTCGGCCGCGACCTGTTCCAGGACGCGGGCGAACCGCTCGCCCATGTCCTCGACGGTGTCCCGGTCGAACAGCTTGGTCCCGTACTGGATGTCGCCGTACAGCGTCCCCGAGGCGTCGTCCATGGTCATGCTGAAGAACAGGTCGACCATGGCCTTCGAGGTGAGGGCCTGCACGAACTCTGCGTCGAGGCCGGCGAAGTCGAAGGTCGGCTTGGCGAAGTTCTGCCAGCCGCACATCACCTGGAACAGCGGGCGGTACGCCGTGGACCGCTCGGGGTTGAGCTCCTCGACCAGGACGTCGAAGGGCACGTCCTGGTTCTCGTAGGAGGCCAGCGCCTTGTTCCGGACCTGCGTGAGCAGGTCGGCGAAGGACGGGGCGCCGGAGAGGTCCACGCGCAGGACCAGGTTGTTGACGAAGCAGCCGATCAGGTCGGCCAGGGCCTCGTCGGTCCGCCCGGCGATCGGGGAGCCGATCGGCACGTCGTCCCCGCCGCCGAGCTTGGACAGCAGCACGGCCAGCGCGGACTGCACGACCATCGACATGGTCGCGCCGCGGTCGGCGGCCAGCTTCTCCAGCCCGGTCGCCACCTCGGGCTTCACCTCGAAGCGGACCGTGTCGCCGTCCGTGCTGACTTCCTCGGACCGCGGGCGGTCCAGCGGCAGGGGCAGCGGCTGCGGCACGCCGGCGAGCTCGTCACGCCAGTACGCGACCTGCTGCCCGCCGATGCTGCCCGGGTCCGCGAAGTCGCCGAGCACCTCCCGCTGCCAGAGCGTGTAGTCCTTGTACTGCGCCGGCAGGGGCTCCCAGGCCGGCGCCCGGCCGTCCTTGCGGGCGGCGTAGGCGGCGGCCAGGTCGCGGGCCTGCGGCGCACCCGAGCTGCCGTCCGTGGCGATGTGGTGGATCACCAGGACCAGGACGTGCTCCTCGGGCGCGACGCGCAGCAGGGTCGCCCGGATCGGGACCTCGGCCGCCAGGTCGAACGTGTGCGCGACGGCCGCGTCGATCGCGGCGTGGACGCCCTCGGGTGACGCGTCGACCACCGGCAGCGGCAGCTGCACCAGTGCCTCTGCCGTCGGCAGGATCCGCTGATGGGGCTCACCGCTGTCATCCGCCACGTAAGTGGTGCGCAGGATCTCGTGACGGTCGACCACGTCGTGGAGCGCGGCGGCCAGGGCCTCCTGGTCCAGCGGTCCGGTCAGCCGCAGGGCCGAGGACATGTTCCAGGTCTCCCCGCCCTCCAGTTGGTGCAGGAGCCAGTAGCGGCGTTGTGCGAATGACAGCGGAATCATCATCAGTTCAGTCCTTTACGACCATCTGGCGCAGGCTGGGACGACGGGGAGCAGCAGATTCCTGCGCCCAGGCGGCCAGCTCGGCCACCGTCGGCAGGTCGAAGATCTTCCGGATGGGTATCTCGATCCCCATCTCGGCGCGGGCCCGGCTGATCAGGCGGGTGGCGAGCAGGGAGTGGCCGCCGAGTTCGAAGAAACCGTCGTCGATGCCGACCCGGTCCACACCGAGCACCTCGGCGAACAGCGCGGCCAGGGTCTCCTCGCGGGGAGTGCGCGGCGCCCGGTACTCGGCGCCGGTGAACTCCGGCTCGGGCAGCGCGGCCCGGTCCAGCTTGCCGTTCGGGGTGAGCGGCAGCCGGTCGAGGAGCATGAACGCGGACGGGACCATGAAGTCCGGCAGCCGTTCCGAGACGAAGCCGTTCAGGTCCTTCGTCGTCAGGGCGCTGCCGTCGCCGTCGGCGGGCACGACGTACGCGACCAGGAGCTTGCTCGCGCTGCCGCCGCGCCCGTCGCAGGCGATGACGGCGGCCTGCGCGACGCCGGGGTGCGCGGTGAGCGCGGCCTCGACCTCGCCGGGCTCGACGCGGAAGCCGCGCACCTTGACCTGTGCGTCTCCGCGGCCCGCGTACTCGAGCCGGCCGTCGGCGTTCCAGCGCGCCAGGTCACCGGTGCGGTACATGCGCGCGCCGGGCGGGCCGAACGGGTCGGCGACGAAGCGCTCGGCGGTCAGTTCGGCGCGGCCCTGGTAGCCGCGGCCGACGTTTCCGCCGACGTACAGCTCGCCGACCGCGCCCTGCGGCAGCGGGGCCAGGCCGGGGCCGAGGACGTAGGCGCGCATGTTGCCGAGCGGGGTGCCGACGGGTGCGCTGCCCGCCCCGTCCTGCGTGTCGCCGGCGATGGTGAAGGTGGTGGCGTAGAACGACTCGCTCTGCCCGTAGGCGTTGACGATCCGTACGCCGGGGAAGGCGTTGCGCGTCTTCTCGACGAGCGACGAGGGCAGGGCCTCGCCGGCGAAGACGACCGTCTCCACGCCGGTGCGGCCGGAGATCTCGTCGACGAGTTCGGCGAAGGCGGACGGCACGGTGGAGATGACGCCGCCGCTCCAGCCCTCCTTGCGCTCGCCCAGGACCAGGACGTCCCGGACCACTTCGACGACGCCGCCGCAGGCGAGGGTCGTGAAGATCTCGAACGCCGAGACGTCGAAGTTGACCGAGGTGCCCGCGAGGAGGCGCTTGCCCGGTTCCATGCCCACGCGGGACGCGAGCTGAAGGACGCCGTTGACCACGTTGCCGTGGGTGATGGCGACGCCCTTCGGCTTGCCCGTGGAGCCGGAGGTGTAGATGACGTACGCCAGCCGGTCCGCGCCGGGCGCGAGCGCCGGGGCGGCGCCGTCCCCGGACAGGTCGAGCGTGTCGAGGAAGACGTCCGGCGCGGTGTGCTCCGGCAGCACCCCGACCGTCGCGGAGTCCGTCAGGACGAGGCGCGGCTGCGCCTCCTCGAGGATGGCCGCGAGGCGGTGGCTGGGGTACTTGGGGTCGACCGGCAGGTACGCACCGCCCGCCTTCAGGACCGCGAGCAGGGCGACCACCAGGTCCGCCGAGCGCGGCAGCGACACCGCGACGACCGACTCCGGGCCCACCCCGCGTCCGGCGAGTGCGTGCGCCAGGCGGTCGGCCCGGGCGTCCAGCTCGCGGTACGTGAGCTGCTCGTCCCCGGCGACCACGGCGACCTCGTCCGGGGTCCGCGCGGCCTGGGCCTCGACGAGCCCGTTGACGGTGACGTCCGGCGCCGGGACGGCGGTGTCGTTGAACTCGACGAGCAGCCGGTCGCGTTCGGCCGGGTCGAGGATGTCGACGTCCGCGGTCTTCAGTGCGGGGGTGGCCGCGAGCTGCCGCAGGATCCGCACGAGGCGGTCCGCGATCACCTCCACGGCGTCCCGGTCGAAGACGCCCTGCGTGTACTGGAGGAACAGCTGCAGGTGCGGGGCGGCGGCCGCCATCAGGGTCATCGGGTAGTTGGTGGCCGTGGACGCGCGCAGGCCGGTGAAGGTGATCCCGTCCGCGGCGTCGGAGGCGGCGCTGATGCCCTCCTCGTCGACCGGGTACGACTCGAAGACGACCAGCGTGTCGAAGAGGGACTTCAGTCCGACCGACTGCTGGATCTCGGTGAGCCCGTGGTAGTGGTGGTCCAGGAGGCCGGCCTGCCGGCTCTGGAGGCGGGTGAGCACCTCGGCGAGGGTGTCGCCGGGCGCGTACTCGACGCGTACGGGCAGGGTGTTGATGAACATGCCGACCATCGAGTCGACGTCCGTCACGGCAGGCGGACGCCCGGAGACGGTGGCGCCGAACACCACGTCCTGGCGGCCGGTGAGCTGGCCGAGCAGGAGGGCCCAGGCGCTCTGCACCAGGGTGTTGATGGTGACGCCCAGCTCGGTGGCGCGCCGGCCCAGGATGCGGGCCTCGTCTTCCGGGAGGGCTACGTCAACCTGGCCGACGCCCTCGCCCGCGCCCTCGGAGCCGGGGGCGAGCAGGGTCGGCTCCTCGACGCCCTCGAGCTCGGCGGCCCACACCCGGGCGGTCTCCTCCTCGTCCTGCCGGGCGCGCCAGGCCAGGAACTCGCCGAAGTCGCGGGGGGCGGACAGCCCGGCCGGGTCGCCGCCGGACGCGTAGAGCAGCAGCAGGTCCTGCATGAGCAGGGGCATGGACCAGCCGTCGATCAGCACGTGGTGGGCGGTCATCACGAGCTCGGCGCGGCCGTGCTCGAGGACGACGAGCGCCAGCCTGATCAGCGGCGGGGCGGCGACGTCGAAGTGGGCGCCCTGGTCGTCGGCGAGGAACTGCTCGAACCGCTCGGTCCGCTCCGCCTCGCCGAAGGCGGTCAGGTCGAGGTACTGCCACGGCAGGGACACCGTCTCCGGCACCACCTGCACCACGTCGCCGTCCGCCCGGTCGACGAACGCCGCGCGGAGGCTGGCGTGCCGCGCGAGCAGTGCCTGCGCGGCCCGGTGCATGCGCTCCGGGTCGACCTCGCCGGACAGGTGGAACACCAGCTGCATGTGGTACGCGTCGAACGACGACGTGGCCAGCATCGTGTGGAAGAGCATCCCGGCCTGCACCGGGGTGGTCGGCCATACGGCGGCCAGCTTGCCGAACCCGGCCTCCCAGGTGTCGATCTCCTGCTGGCCCACCGTGACCAGGGGTGCGTCGCTCGGGGTGAGACCGCCGGCGTCCGGGGTCGCGGCGTGCCGGGCCAGGGCGGTCAGCGCCTCGACCCACAGTCCGGCCAGCTCGGTGACCTCGTCGCGCGAGAGCACGCCGGCCGGGAAGCCGAAGTAGGCGGTGAGCTCCTCCCCGCCGGCGCCGGGGGTGGCCACGGCGTTGATCTCCAGCGCCGAGAGCACCGGCATGTCCGCGTCGGGAGCGGCGATGAGGTCCTGGTGCGTGGTGTCGGGCGCCCAGCCCAGGCCGCGCAGCTCCTCGGGGATGTCCGCGCTGGAGGCCCGGCCCAGGTAGTTGAAGCCGATCTGCGGCTCCCGGCGGCCGGCGAGCGCCTCGGCGGTCTCCGGGTTGAGGTGGCGCAGCAGGCCGTAGCCCATGCCGTTGTCGGGCACGGCGCGCAGCTGTTCCTTGACGGCCTTGACCGCCCGGCCGGCGGCGGGGCCGCCGGCGAACGCGTCGGCGATGTCGATGCCCGCCAGGTCCAGCTGCACCGGGTACATGGCGGTGAACCAGCCGATGGTGCCCGACAGGTCGGCGCCGGGCACGAGGTGGTCCTCGCGGCCGTGTCCTTCGAGGCGGACCAGCGTCGAGTCCCCGGAGACGCCGCGGCTGCGGCGCCACTGCGCCAGCGCCAGCGCCAGACCGGTCAGCAGACCGTCGTCGGCGCCGCCGCGGAACACCGCGGGCACCGTGTTCAGCAGGGCCGCGGTGACGTCGGCCGGCACCTGGATGCGCAGCGTGTCCACGGTGGACGTGACATCGCGCGCCGGGTCCACCTCCCGTGCTCCGAGCACGGGCTCCTCGCCGCCCAGGATCCCCTGCCACAGGGGCAGTTCCGCCACCCGCTCCGGGGTGGCCGCCTCGTCGGCCAGGGCGTGCATCCACCGGCGCAGCGAGGTGCCCTGCGGCGCCGTTTCCGGGGCGAGGCCCTCGCGGACCCGCTTCCACGCGGCGGCCAGGTCCGGCACCAGGATGCGCCAGGACACGCCGTCGACGACCAGGTGGTTCAGCACGATCAGCAGGCGGTCGGCCTCCGTGTCGGAGGTGAACCACACGAATTGGGCCATGACGCCCGCGTCCGGGTCGAGCCGGTCCGCGGCCGCGTCCAGTTCGGCCTTCGGGTCGGCGTCGGCGTAGCGCACCTCGCGCACCAGCGCGCCGGCGTCCACGCTTCCGGCGGGCTGCATCTGCAGGCCCGGCTTCTCCCGGTCGAGCCGGGAGCGCAGCACGTCGTGCCGGTCCAGCACGGCCTGGAGGGTGGCGAGCAGCCCGGTGCGGTCGATGTCCTCGGGCAGGGTGAGCAGCGCGGACATGCAGAACCGGCCGATGCCGCCGCCCAGCGCGAGCACGTGTGCGCCCGTCGGGGGCAGCGGGGACCAGCCCACGCCGCCGCCCGGCAGCTCGGCCAGGACGACCGGCTCCTCTTCCTCCCGGCCCTCGACCAGTTCGGCGAGGCGGGCGACGGTGCGCTGCTCGAAGATCTCCCGGGTGGTGACCACGACGCCGCGCGTCTTGGCGCGCGCGACGACCTGGATCGAGCGGATGCTGTCGCCGCCGCTGGTGAAGAAGTCGTCGTCGATGCCGACCCGCTCGGCGCCGAGCACGTCCGCGTACACCTCGGCGAGGACCCGCTCGGCCTCGTTGCGCGGTGCGCGGTACTCGGCGCTCGCGAACTCCGGCGCGGGCAGCGCGGCCCGGTCCAGCTTGCCGTTCGCGTTCAGCGGCAGCCGGTCCAGCACCACGAAGACGGCGGGCACCATGTAGTCCGGCAGCCGCTTGGCCGCGAACCGCTGGAGCTCGGTCGCCGAGACGGCCGCGTCCGGGCCGGCGCCGCCTTCCGTGGCGCCCGCGGGCGCCACGTAGCCGACGAGCCGCGCGGTGCCGCCGGGGTCCTCGCACACCGTGACGACGGCCTGGCCGATCCCGGGGTGCTGGGCGAGGACGGTCTCGATCTCGGTCGGCTCGACGCGGATGCCGTTCACCTTGACCTGGGTGTCGGCGCGTCCCGCGTACTTCAGCAGGCCGTTCTCGTCCCACTGGGCCAGGTCGCCGGTGCGGTACATGCGCGCGCCGGCGGGACCGAAGGGGGAGGCGACGAAGCGCTCGGCGGTGACGGCGCCGTTGCGGTGGTAGCCGCGGGCGACCAGGCCGCCGACGTACAGCTCGCCGATCACGCCGGGTGCGACCGGGGTGAGCTCGGGCCCGAGTACGTAGGCGCGCATGTTGGCGAGGGGCTGCCCGACCGGGATCGCACCGGTGCCGGCCACGTCCTCGGGGACGGTGTACGTGGTGGCGTAGAAGCTTTCGGTCTGCCCGTACGCGTTGACGACGCGCGTGGCGGGCAGGGCCCGGCGGACCTTGCCGACGAGGTCGGCCGAGAGCGCCTCGCCGGCGAAGACGACGGTGTCCACGTCGAGCTGCAGGCCGTCGGAACCGTCGGTACCGTCGGTGAGTTGGTCGAGCAGCGCGGAGAACACCGCGGGCACGGCGCTGATGGTCGTGCCCGACCAGCTGCCGCGCTCGCCGAGTTCGAGGGCGTCGCGGACGATCTCGACGGTCGCACCGGCGGTGAGCGCGGTGAAGATCTCGAAGACGGACACGTCGAAGTTCACGGAGGTCGCGGCGAGCATCCGGGAGCCCGCCTCGACCTGCACGGTCTGCCGCAGGTCCCGTACGCCGTTGACGACGCCGGCGTGGGTGATGGCGACGCCCTTGGGCGTGCCGGTGGAGCCCGACGTGAACATCACGTAGGCCAGGTTGTCCGGCGTGATGCCGGCGTCCGGGGCCGCGGGGCCGTCGAGGTCCGGGCCGTCGAGGTCCAGGCCGTCGAGGTGGAGGACCGGCGGCCGGGCGCCCGCGACGGTTGCCGCCGCCTCGCGGTCGGTGAGCACGAGCGCCGGCCCGGCGGTCTCCAGCAGGAGGCCGATGCGCGAGGACGGGTAGCCCGGGTCGATCGGCAGGTAGGCGCCGCCGGCCTTGAGCACGGCCAGCAGTGCGACCGCCAGGTCCGCGGAGCGCGGCAGGGCCACGGCGACCAGGACGTCCGGCCCGACGCCGTGGTCCCGCAGGACCGCGGCCAGCCGGCCGGCGCGGGCGTCGAGGTCCCGGTACGACAGCTCGGTGCCGCCGGACACCACGGCGGTGGCGTCCGGGGTGCGCGCCGCCTGGGCGGCGACGAGCTCCGGCACCGTCGCCGCGGGCACGGGCACCGTGGTCTCGTTGACCTTGGCCAGCAGCTCGTGTTCGGCGTCGGTGAGCACGTCCACCGCGCCGAGCCGCGTGCCGGAGTCGGCGACGACCTGGCGCAGCACGCGCACGTAGCGGTCGACGAGGCTCTCGGCCGTGGTGTGGTCGAACAGCTCGGCCGCGTACTCCAGGCGCCCGATCGCACCGCCGGCCGGGGACGGGACGATGTTGAAGAACAGGTCGAACTTCGCGGTGCCGGTGCCCGCCGGGACGGGGGTGATCCGCAGTCCCGGGGTCTCGATCTGCGACCACTCGAACTGCCAGGCCAGCATGACCTGGAACAGCGGCTGGTACGCGGTGGTGCGGTCCGGGCTCAGCAGCTCCACCAGGCGCTCGAAGGGAACGTCCTGGTTGTCGTACGCGGCGAGCGCCCGGTCGCGGACCTGCTCCAGCAGGTCGCCGAACGTGGGGTTGCCCGACAGGTCGACGCGCAGCACCCAGGTGTTGGCGAAGAACCCGATCAGGTCGTCGAGCTGCTCGTCGGCGCGCCCCTCGATGGGGCTGCCGATGGTCAGGTCGTTGCCGGCCCCGAGGTGGTGCAGCAGCACCGCGAGGACGCTCTGGGCGAGCATCGGCGCCGTGGCCCCGCGCCCGGAGGCCAGCTTCTGGACGCCGGCCAGCAGGTCGGCGTCCAGCTCGAAGTCGACGAAGCCGCCGTCGTGGCTCGCCGCGGTCGGCCGCGGCCGGTCCAGCGGGAGCTGGACCGGCTGCGGGACCTCGGCCAGTTCGCGGCGCCAGTAGTCCAGCTGCGCCGCGGCGACGCTCTCGGGGTCCTCCTCGTCGCCGAGGACCTCGCGCTGCCACAGCGTGTAGTCCTTGTACTGGATCGGAAGCGGGGTCCAGTCCGGCGCACCGCCCTGGCTGCGGGCCGAGTACGCGGACAGGAAGTCCCGCATGAAGGGCGCCATCGACGCCCCGTCCGCGGCGATGTGGTGGAACACGAACACCAGCACGTGCTCCTGCTCGGAGACACGGAGGACCGTGGTCCGCAGGGGCAGTTCGGTGTCCAGGTCGAAGCCTTCGCACCCGGCCTCGTGCACGGCGGAGTCCACCGCGTCCGGGGCCACGTCGACCACCCGGAACTGGAGGGCCGCCTCCTGCGGGGGCAGGACCTTCTGCTCCGGGGTGCCGTCCTCGTTCTCGACGACGAGGGTGCGCAGACTCTCGTGCCGGGTGACGACGTCCGTCACGGCCGCGGCCAGGGCCGCCGTGTCCAGCGGCCCTTCCAGGCGCAGGACGAACGGGATGTTGTAGGTCGCGGACGGGCCTTCCAGTCGGTGGAGGAACCACAGCCGGCGCTGTGCGAAGGACAACGGGATCATCGAGGTACTCCTACCTACACGTTCATGGGGCGCAGCATCGGGCGCAGCTGGGGGCGGTTCGACGTGCCCGTCTTCTCGAGCTGTTCGGCCAGCTGGGCGACCGTCGGGCTGCGGAACACGGTGGTGACCTTCACGTCGACCTTGAGCTCGTTGCGGATGCGGCCGGTCAGCCGGGTCGCGAGCAGCGAGTGCCCGCCGTGGTCGAAGAAGTCGGCGTCGATGCCGACCTCCGGCAGACCCAGCAGCTCGGCGAACAGCCGGCAGAGGACTTCCTCGTTGTGGTTGCGCGGCTCTCGTCCGGCCGCCGCGGCCTCCGTCTGGAGGTCCGGTGCGGGGAGCGCCTTGCGGTCGAGCTTCCCGCTCGGCGTCGAGGGGAGCTCGGCGAGCGGCACGATCGCCGAGGGGACCATGTACTCCGGCAGGTTCTCCCGGGCCAGGTCCGTCAGGGCCGTCAGGTCCAGCTGGGCCGGGGCCTTGCCGCCCGCCGGCACGACGTAGGCGACCAGGCGCTGGTCGCCGGGGCGGTCCTCGCGCACCAGGGCCACGGCGCTGTCGACGTCCGGGTGCGCGGCGATCGCCTGCTCGATGTCGCCGAGCTCGATGCGGAAGCCGCGGAGCTTGACCTGGAAGTCGGACCGGCCGATGTACTCGACCTGGCCGTCCCGGTTCCAGCGCACGACGTCGCCGGTGCGGTACATCCGGGTCCCCGGCTCGCCGAACGGGCAGGCCACGAAGCGGTCCGAGGTCAGGCCGGGCTGGTTGAGGTAGCCCCGGGCGAGCCCGGTGCCGGCCAGGTACAGCTCGCCGGACACCCCGGGGGCGACCGGGCGCAGCGCCGCGTCGAGCACGTACACCTGGGTGTTCCACACCGGGGCGCCGATCGGCACCCGGTCCGCGCCCGGCACGTGCTGGTACGCGGTGACCTCGACGGACGCCTCGGTGGGGCCGTAGAGGTTGTGCACCCCGAGGTCAGGCAGGAGCTCGGCGGTCCTGTTGGCCAGGGCCGGCGGGAACGCCTCGCCGGCGACCTCGATCCAGCGCAGGCTGCTGCACTCCTTGGCCAGGGGCTCGTTGACGAACGCCTCCAGCAGGGAGGGCACGAAGTCCGCGCCGGTCACACCCTCGCGCCGGATCAGGTCGGCGAGGTAGGCGGGGTCACGGCGCCCGTCCGGACGGGCGATGACCACGGCGGCACCGACCTGGAGCGGCGCGAAGATCTCGGGCACCGACACGTCGAAGCTCGCCGTCGTGCTCAGCAGCACCCGGTCGTCGACGCCGACGTCGAAGTGCGACAGGCCCCACTTCAGGCGGTTCGAGATCGACCGGTGGGCCACCTGCACGCCCTTGGGGCGGCCGGTGGAGCCGGAGGTGAAGATGACGTACGCGGCGTTGTCCGGCGTCAGCGCCCGCTCGGGGTTGGTCTCCGGGTACCCGGAGACGTCCGGCAGGTCGGCGTCGAGCACCAGCAGCGGCTTCGCGCTGTCCAGGACGAGCCGTACCCGGTCCTCGGGCAGCTCGGTGTCGATGGGCACGTAGGCCGCACCGGCCTTGACGACCGCGTAGATCGCCACCATCAGGTCCACGGAGCGCGGGATCTTCACGGCGACCAGCCGCTCGGGGCCCGCGCCCTGCTCGACCAGCCAGTGGGCCAGGCGGTTGGCGCGCCGGTTGAACTCGCCGTAGGTCAGGGTCTCGTGCTCGCCGATCAGCGCCACGCGGTCGGGCTCGCGCTCCGCCTGCGCCTCGAAGGCATCCGGCAGGGTGTCCGCCGCCACGGGACGCGCCGTGTCGTTGATCCCCTTGAGCAGCCAGTCCCGCTCGTCCGCCGCCAGCACCTCCAGGGCACCGACCGGCGTCTGCGGGTCCTCGAGCACCTGCTCCAGCACCCGGACGAGCCGGGCGGCGATCTCCTCGGCCGCGTCGCGCTCGTAGAGGTTGGTCTGGTAGTCGAGGGAGAGCCGCAGGTACGGGTCGGCGGAGTTGAGGGTGAGCGGGTAGTGCGAGCCGGCGAACGGCCGGATGGCGTCGATCGTGAAGCCGGCCGAGTCGTTCGCCTCGACCATGCCCTCGCGGTCGATCGGGTAGTTCTCGAACACGACGATGGTGTCGAAGAGGGAGGGCAGACCGACGCCGCGCTGGATGTCGGCCAGGCCGTAGTAGTGGTGGTCCAGCAGGGAGATCTGCCGGTCCTGCAGGTCGGTGATGACCTCGCCCGCGGTCTGGTCCGGCCGGCAGCGCACCCGGGTCGGCAGGGTGTTGATGAACAGGCCGACCATCTCGTCCGAGCCGACCAGGTCGGCCGGGCGGCCGTTGACGGCGGCGCCGAAGACCACGTCGTCCTGTCCGGTCAGCTTCGAGAGCAGGACCGCCCACGCGCCCTGGAGGAGCGTGTTCAGGGTGACGCCGAGTTCCGCGGCGCGCCGGGCGAGTTCGCGCCCCTTGTCGATCGACAGCGGGACCTCGACGCGGCCGAGGCGGGACGCCTCGCCCTTCTCGGGGAGGTCCGCGGCGATGAGGGTGGGCTGCTCGAAGCCGTCGAGCTCGTCCTTCCAGCGGGCGGCCGACGCGTCCCGGTCCTGCTTGGACAGCCAGCCCAGGTAGTCGCCGTAGCTGCGGACCGGGGCGAGCTCCTCGGTGGCGGCGTACAGCCGGACCAGGTCCTTGATCACCAGCGGTGACGACCAGCCGTCGAACAGGGTGTGGTGCGCCGTGATGATGAGCTTGGCCTTCTGCGGCCCGCAGGTGAGCAGGGCCAGGCGGAACAGCGGCGGCCGGGAGGGGTCGAGCTGCTCGGTCCGGTCGTCGGCCAGGGCCTTGTCGACCGCCGCGTCCTGCTCGGCCTCGCCGAGGTGGGTGAGGTCGATGTGCTGCCACGGCACGGCGACGTCTTCCGCCACGATCTGGACCGGGTCGCCGTCGGCGCCGGTCACGAACGCGGAGCGCAGGTTCGGGTACCGCTCGAGGAGCGCCTGCCCGGCCGCCCGCATCCGCGCCGGGTCCACGTGCCCGGTCAGGTGCATCAGGAACTGCATGTGGTAGACGTCGAAGGTGCCGTCGGCGAGTGCGGCCTGGAACTGGATGCCGGACTGGCCGGGGGCCTGCGGCCACACCTGGACCAGGCGGCCGTAGCGCTCCTCCCAGTCGTCGATCTCGTCCTGGTTCACCGTGACGAGCGGGGCGTCCGAGGGGGTGAGCCCGCCGGCGTCGGGGCGTGCGGCGTACGCGGCCATGCCGTGCAGCACCTCGACCCACAGCTCGGCCAGTTCGGCGGTCCGCTCGCGGGAGAGGACCCCGGTGGGGAACATGAAGACCGCCTGCAGCCGCCCGCCGTCAGCGGTGTCCGTGACGACCGAGTTGACCTCCAGCGCGGACAGCGCGGGCAGGTCCGGGTCGGGCATCGGGATCAGCTCCGAGGACCAGTCCGCCGGGACCCATCCCTCGGCGCGCAGGTGCTCGGGCACATCGGCGTCGGAGATCCGGCCGAGGTAGTTGAAGCCGATCTGCGGCGCCGCGTACTCCTCGAGCTGCGGCGCGGTCTCCGGGTTCAGCCAGCGCAGGAGGCCGTACCCGAGGCCCTTGTCCGGGACCCCGCGCAGCTGCTCCTTGACCAGCTTGACCGCCTTCGCGGCCGCGGGGCCGCCGGCCAGCACGTCGGCCAGGTCCACGCCCTGCACCGCGACCTTGGCCGGGTACATGCTGGTGAACCATCCGACGGTGCGGGAGAGGTCGGCGCCGGGGACGGCGTCCTCCTCGCGGCCGTGTCCTTCGAGCCGGACCAGCGTCGAGCGGTCGTCACCGCGCCAGCGGTTCACCGCGAGGGCGAGCGCGGCGAGCAGCACGTCGGTGCCGGTGCCCTTGAACGCGGCGGGAAGCCTGGTCAGCACGGCCTCGGTGACGTCGGCGGGCAGCTGCACGCGCACGGTGTCGAGGGTGGACATCACGTCCACGGCCGGGTCGAACGCCCGCTCGCCCAGGGGGAGGTTGGGCGACTCGAGCACGTCGCGCCAGTAGTCGAGCTCGTCTTCCCGCTCCGGGGAGAGGGCCTCGGACTCCAGCGCCGCCGCCCAGCGGCGGGCCGACGTGCCGACCTCGGGCAGCTCGGGGGTCCCGCCGGATCGGACCTGCTGCCACGCCTCGGCGAAGTCCGACATGAGGATGCGCCAGGAGACGCCGTCCACCACCAGGTGGTGCAGCACCACGAGCAGCCTGCCGGCGCCCGAGTCCGCGGCGAACCAGACGAAGTCGGCGACGGTGCCGGCCTCCGGGTCGAGCCGGTCGGCCGCGGCTTCCAGCTCCGCCTTCGCCGTCTCCAGCGCGGCGGGGTCGTCCCACCCGCCGGCGACGGGAACGCGGCGGATCAGGTCCGCCGCCCGCACGGCGCCCTGCGGACGCACGACGACGGAGGACTCCGGGCCGCGCACCAGCTGCGCGCGCAGGAGGTCGTGCCGGTCGAGCACGGCGTCCAGCGTCGCGGCCAGCCGGGTCTCGTCGATGCCCGTGGGCAGCTCCAGCACCATCGACATGGCGAAGCGGTTGATCCCGCCGCCGTGCTCGAACACGTGCTGCGCCACCGGCTGCAGCGCCATCGGGCCGACGCCGCCGCCCTCGAGCTCCACGAGCGCGGGCACCTCGTCCCGGCGGTCGGCGGCCACCTCGGCCAGCCGGGCCGCCGTACGGCACTCGAAGATCTCGCGCGTGGTGACGTTCAGGCCCCGGGAGCGGGTGCGCGCCACGACCTGGATCGAGCGCAGGCTGTCGCCGCCCACGGCGAAGAAGTCGTCGTCGACGCCGACGCGGTCCACGCCGAGCACGTCCGCGTACGCCGCGGTGATGATCTTCTCGGCCTCGGTGCGCGGCTCGCGGTACGCCTCGCCCAGGTACTCCGGCTCGGGCAGGGCCGAGCGGTCGAGCTTGCCGGTCGGGCCGAGCGGCAGCTTGCCGATGGCCACGAAGGCGGACGGGACCATGTAGTCGGGCAGCCGCGCCGCGACGAACTTGCGCAGCTCGGCGGCCGAAGCGCCGGCCTGCACGTCGACGTCGCCGATACCGCCGGCGCCGTCGTCGCCGACGGCGCCCTCGCCGACGTGGACGACGTAGGCGACGAGCCGCTTGCCGCCCGAGGGCACGTCGCGGCTGATCACCACGGCCTCGGTGATGCCGGGGTGCGCGGTGAGCGCCGCCTCGACCTCGGCCGTCTCGATGCGGAAGCCGCGGACCTTCACCTGGCCGTCGCCGCGGCCGACGCACTCCAGCTCGCCCTGAGCGTTCCAGCGGGCGAGGTCGCCCGTGCGGTACATCCGCTCGCCGGTGCCGAACGGGTTCGCCACGTAGCGCTCGGAGGTCAGGCCCGGACGGCCGTGGTAGCCGCGGCCGAGGCAGGTGCCGACCACGTACAGCTCGCCGATCACGCCCTGCGGCACCGGGGTCAGGCCCGGGCCCAGCACGTAGGCGCGCATGTTGCCCAGCGGTGTGCCGATGGGTGCGACGTCGCCCTCCGCCCACTCCGCGGAGCCCGCGAGGGAGAAGGTGGTGGCGTAGAAGCTCTCGCTCTGGCCGTAGGAGTTGACGATCTGCACGCCCGGCAGGGCCTCGCGGACCTGGCGCACCAGCCGGCCCGGGAGCACGTCGCCCGCGAACACGACCGTGCGCACGTCGGTCGCCTTCTCCAGGTGACCGGCCAGTTCGCCGAGGACCGACGGGACGCCGCTGATGACCTGGCCGTCCCAGGCGTCCCGCTCGGCGAGCGCCAGGGCGTTCGGCACGACCTCGGCCGTGCCGCCGGTGGACAGGGTGGTCAGCAGCTCGAAGACGGAGACGTCGAAGTTCACGGAGGTGCCGGCGAGCATCTTCCACCCGGCCGGCGCGTCGAGGACGCGCACCAGCTCCTGCACGCCGTTGACGACGCTGCGGTGGGTGATCGCCGCGCCCTTCGGCTTGCCCGTGGAGCCGGAGGTGTACATCACGTACGCCAGGTTGTCCGGACCCAGCGGCGAGGTGCGGCCGGAGTTGTCCGGCGCCCCCGCGGGCGTCTCCCACTCGGCGCGCAGGTCGAGGTTGACGCTCGACATGTCGTTCTGCGGCAGCTCCTGCGCCGTGGCGGTGTCGGTGACCACGAAACGCGGGCGTGCCTCGGACAGCACGGTCTCCGCGCGTCCGGCGATGTACTGCGGGTCCATCGGCACGTAGCCGGCGCCGGACTTGAGGATGCCGAGCAGGCCGACCACGAGGTCCTCGGTGCGCGGCAGCGCGAGGACCACCAGGTCCTCCGGGCCGGCGCCGCGCCGGACCAGCTCCCACGCGACGGCGTTCGCCCGGTCGTCGAGCTCCCGGTAGGTCAGGGTCCGGCCGTCGCACACGATCGCCTGGGCGTCCGGCGTCCGGGCCGCCTGGGCTTCGAACAGCTCGGGGACCGTCAGCTCGGACACCGTCGCGGTGGTGCCGTTGAACTCGGTGAGCAGCCGGTCCCGCTCGGCGTCGTCGAGCACGTCGATCCCGCCGATGGTGCGGCCCGAGTCGGCCACCAGCTCGCTCAGTACGCGCACGAACCGGCTGCCGAGGGCCTCGACCGTGTCCTTCTCGAACAGGTCGGTGGCGTACTCCAGACGGACACCCGCGCCGCCCGCGGTGTCCGGGATCATGTTGAAGAACAGGTCGAACTTGGCCGTGCCGGTCTCGAGGGTCTCGGACTCGACCTCGAGGCCGGCGAACGGCAGGGTCCCCACCGGCTCCTGCCAGGCGAGCATCACCTGGAAGAACGGGTGGTAGGCGATGGACCGGTCCGGGTTCAGCAGCTCCACGAGCCGCTCGAACGGCATGTCCTGGTTGTCGTACGCGGCGAGCGCGCGGTCCCGCACCCGGTCGAGGAGCTGGAGGAAGGTCGGGTTGCCGGAGAGGTCGACGCGCAGCACCCAGGTGTTGACGAAGAAGCCGACGAGGTCCCGCAGTTCCTCGTCGGTGCGGCCCGCGATCGGCGCGCCGAGCGGTATGTCGTCGCCGCACCCGAGGTGGTGCAGGAGCACCGCCAGTGCCGACTGCATGACCATGGAGACGGTGATGTCCTGCTCCGCGGCCAGCTCCTCCACGGCCGCGAGCAGCTCGGCGCCGATCGGGAACTGGACCAGGTCGCCGGCGGAGCTCGTGCGCTGCGGGCGCGGGCGGTCCGTCGGCAGGGCCAGCGGCTGCGCCATGTCGGCCAGGGCCTCGCGCCAGTACGCCAGCTGGCGGGCGGCGAGACTGTCCGGGTCGGACTCGTCGCCGAGCACGTCCTGCTGCCACAGCGTGTAGTCCGCGTACTGCACCGGGAGCGGCTCCCACACCGGGGAGTTCCCGTCCCGGCGCGCCTCGTACGCCTCGGTGAGGTCGCGGAGCAGCGGCCCGAGGGACTCGCCGTCCAGGGCGATGTGGTGCACCACGAGCACGAGGGTGTGCTCGGTCGGTGCGGTGCGCAGCAGCGTGGCGCGGATCGGCGCGTCGGCGGCCAGGTCGAAGGTCTCCTTGGCCGCCCGGTCGACCGCGGCCGCCCGCTCCTGCGGGGCGACCTCGATGACCGGCAGGCCGACCGTCTTCTCACCGGAGTCCAGCACCTGCTGGTGCGGGACGCCGTGTTCGTCCTCGACGATCACCGTACGGAGGACTTCGTGCCTGTCGACGACGTCGCGGAGCGCCGTCTCCAGCGCACCCACGTTCAGCTCACCGGTCAGCCGCAGGGCGAAAGCGCCGTTGTAGGTCGGCGAAGGGCCTTCGAACCGGTCCACGAACCACAGCCGACGCTGGGCGAACGACAACGGGATCATTGTTTCTCCAAAATCGGCAAACCAGGGAGCGGGGTGGGCTGTGACTCAGCTCTGGTCGAGCAGGGTCAGGAGTTCGTCGTTGTAGAAGTCGTCGATGGAGCACGCTCCCGACAGGGTCGAGAAGTAGCGGTCGATGTGCTCCTGGTGGCCGACCAGCTTCTTCAGCATGTCGACCCGGCCCTCGGGCTTGAGCTCGGCGACGTTGAGCGCGCCCTGGTAGTGGCTGAGGGCGTCGTTGCTCAGTTCGCTCTCGTAGCGCCGCAGCGCCGAGCGGAGCTTGGCGTCGTCGTGCAGACCGTCCCCGATGAACTCGGTGAGGTTCCGGGCCTGGACGAAGGCCTCCGTGATGCCGCGGGCGGTGATGGAGTCCTTGTGGTTGACCGCGTCGCCGACCAGCGCCCACCCGGGGCCGTGGGCCTTGCGGAAGTAGTTGTCCTGGTGGCCGGTGCCGTACAGCTGCTCCACGCGCTCGCCCGCCTGCATGCGCTCCCACAGCTCGGGAGACGTCGTGCGGAAGGCCTCGAGGTAGGCGGGCTCGACGGCCTTGCGGACCTGGCCGAAGTCGGCCTGCGGGAAGTAGGCCATGAGCAGCGTGAGGTCGTTGTTGGTGGGGATGACGCCGATCCAGTGGCCCGGCTGCTCGTACAGCTCGAAGTCCGAGGGAACGCCGGCCCAGTAGCTGTAGTACGTGCAGGTCAGCCGCGGGTGCTCGATGACGTTCTCGGCGCCGACCTTGCGCGCCACCAGCGAGCGCATGCCGTCCGCGCCGACGACCAGGCGCGCCCGTTCCGTCGCCTCGGCTCCGCCGGGCAGCGTGTAGCGCACGCCGACGACCCGGTCGTCCTCCCACAGCAGGTCGTTGACGGCGCAGCCCTCGCGGAAGTCGACGCCGGCCTCGACGGCGCCCTCGGCGAGGATCGGGTCGAGCACGAAGCGCCGCGGCGCGTACGTGGCCGTCAGGCCGTCGATCGGGAGGGAGAAGCCCTCGATGCGGACGCCGGGACCCTCGTAGACCTGCTTGGTGATCGGCTTGCAGCCCGCGTCACGGAGCTTGTCGAGCAGCCCCCAGCGGTTGAGCAGCGCGACGCCCTCCATGTGGAGGTAGTGCGAGGACAGCGTGTCCTGGGGGAACCGCGCCTTTTCCAGGAGCAGAACGCGGTAACCCTGCTGCGCGAATAGCATGGCCGTCGGCGAGCCCGCACAACGGGCACCGATGACAATCACGTCGTACATGGCGCCTCCGCCTTTCTTTTACAGATGATTTTTTGCCTCAACGCAGCCGCAAACCGGATGAGCCATGGCGATTGAGGGAGCTATCGGCGCAGCGGACGGAAAAGCCGCTGCCGAGCATGAATTCGATGCTAGCGACCCGCACTTGCGGGATAAACAGAGCCGGGCGGAGGAATGCGCGCCGGCGCCGTGGGGGGGGGGGGGGGGGGGGGGGGGGGGGGGGGGGGGGGGGGGGGGGGGGGGGGGGGGGGGGGGGGGGGGGGGGGGGGGGGGGGGGGGGGGG
>NZ_JBVJWO010000039.1:51456-78213 GCF_055602345.1 Streptomyces sp. NPDC037401 | reverse complement strand
CCCAGCTCCTTCTGGATCAGCCCCTCCTGGATACCGACCAGCGCAGTCGCGTGGGTCAGGTTCGGGAAGTAGCCGATCCGGACCTTGTCGGCCGAGAGCTTCTTACCGGTGGCCGCGACGTTCTTCGCGTCCTTCTTCTCGTCCCTGGCCTCGGAACCGTAGCCGCAGGCCGTGAGCAAGAGGGGAAGCGCCGCAGTGACGGCGATGGCGCGCAGGGTGGTGAGCGGTCTGGCGGCAGACACGGAGGTGTCCTTTCACTGGGGTGGGTGTTCGGGGACGTACGGAGTCGTGCGCGGCGAGGCCGTCGGCGCGCACGGCACCCACCTGCCGGCGTCGGCTGGGGGACCGCCGTGGCAGGTTGGGGAAACGGAAGGGGGCCGCGGATACCGCGGAACGGGATGCCGGGGCCGGCGTACGGCGCCCGTCCCGCACGGGCGGTGCAGGGCGGCGAGGTCAGCCGAGGGGCCTACGCGGCCGACGGAGAGGTGGTCGGCCGGCGTACAGCGGTGCCGGCGGCCGGCGTACCGCGGCGCTCTGCGCACGCTGCCGGGCCCCGCGGACGGCGTCAGGCAGGCTGACAGATGGCGCTGGACGTACGGACCAGGTCGATGTGCCGGCGCGTGGTGAGCAGGGGCAGCGGACGGCCCGCGTAGTGCAGTGTTCGCATGGCCACCTCCCCCGCCGCATCCCTAGTTTTCCTACCTGGTTGGTAGGCATATTGGCAGACGGCGCCATCGGCCCCAAGAGGGAATCCACATGGTGGACGGAAGCGTCTCGCCATACGAGAACGTGCAGGTGGCGGGGTTGGACGCGCCGAGATCAGGGATTGGTCCAGGCGTCGGGGGCCTGCGTCAGCGCGGATACGTCGGCGGGCAGGTCGGCCGACGCGACGTCGGCGAGCGTCACACCCTCGAGGATCTCGCGCACGTTGGACCGCAGGGCGATCCACAGGGGAAGCAGCGACTGGGCGGGCCCGGTGTAGGACAGGTCCGGGGGGCGGACCCCGCGCACCGACACGAGCGGTCCGTCCACGACGCGTATGACGTCCGCGATGCTGATGGACCGGGCGGGCTTGGCCAGCCGGTAGCCGCCGTTGCCGCCGCGCTGGCTGAGCACGAGGCCGCCGCGGCGCATGTCGTTCAGGATGCCTTCGAGGAACTTGTGCGGGATGTCCTGGGCGTCGGCGATGGCTTCGGCCTTCACGGGCCCGGCATCCTGCGACGCGGCAAGCTGCAGCGCGGCACGTACCGCGTAGTCCGCCCTGGCTGAGATCCGCATGTGCACATTATCCCGTACCGCCTCGGTCCGCGTGCGTCGCGGGTGGGCTGCCGGGCACGTGCGCGTGCCCGGCAGCCGAACGCTCGGATCGTGGTACGGATCGGTCCGGCTGCCGGGATGTGACCGGGGTTGCGTGTGCGCATCCCCGCGCGGTGTGCGTCGCCTCGCGTCAGTGGAAGGCCGCCGCCACCGCCCGGTGGGAGCCGTTGAGGTAGTGATCGCCTATGGAGCGCAGGCGGTGCGCGACCGGGCGGTGGGCCGTCAGGACGCGTGCGTTGCGCCAGAAGCGGTCCAGGCCGGGGGCGTCGGCGAGTTCCAGCACCCGGGTGGTGATGTGCAGGGCGGCCTTCGACGTCACGGTCTCGGCCGTGGCGACCAGGGCGGCGACGCCCGCGGGTTCTTCGGCGTCGAGGTGCGCGGCCGTGTCGAGGGCCCGCGCCATCACCTCGGTCGCCCGGTCGACCACGGCGGTGGCCGTGTGGGCGGTGGAGGCGAGCTCTCCGTACGTCAGCAGGAGGTCCGGGTCCTCACCGGGCAGCCGGTGCGCGCGGCCGCCCCTGCTGAGGTCGCGCGCTTCGGTGAGGGCGCCCTCCAGGATGCCGAGGCCGACGTGGCACAGGGCCAGCCGGAGCGCCGGTTCGGCGAGCGCGGTGAAGGGCGTGGTCGACTCCTCGTCGTGCGGCCGGCGGCCCAGCACCTGTCCGGGCGTGACGGCGACCCGGTCGAAGACGACCTCGCCCGCGCCCGCGACGCGCTGCCCGAGGCGGTCGTGGGCGGGTACGGCGGTCACGCCCCGCGCGCCGGGCGGGATCCGTACGACGAGGACGTCACCGCTCGCGGGGCAGTCGGCGTCGACCACGATCTGGTCCGCGACGGTCACCGCCGTATCCACGGACCGGCGCCCGCTCAGCACGTAGCCGGTGGTGCGCGGCCTCAGGGTGAGGTCCGGTGCATCGGTGTCGTGGTGGGATGCGGGACTGCGGACCGCCCCCGTCCACAGCCACTGCTCGCGCACCGAGGCCTCCTCGAGGGCGGCCGCTTGGTGGTGACCCGCGTAGAAGCGCCCGCTCCACGCATGGACGTAGTGGCGGGCGAGCACGTCGCCGACGGAGCTGTCGGCCGCGGCGACCTCCCGTATGACGGCGCATCCGGTACGCCAGTCCGCCCCGCGGCCCGGCGCGGGCGGGGTGAGGGCCGCCAGCAGTCCGGCCTCGCTCAGCCGGGCCCTCTCGTCGATCGGCGGCTTGCCCGCCTGGTCGCGGGAGATGGCATCCGCGGCGAGGTCGTCCGCCACGTCGCGTGCGGTGCGCAGGAGTGCGCGGCGCTCGTCGGCGGACGGGGCGCCGCCCGTGGCCGGTGTCGTCGGCATGGGCGTCACCGGCGGGCCGGGGTGCCGTGGCACGGCGCGAGGGCCGGCCGGAAGGCGGGGCCGTGCGGGAGGGCGGTGGTCATGTGGGCTACTCCGGAGCGTCGTTGGGCGTCTTCGGCCGGTTGCCGGGAGGGCGTCGGCGGCATCAGCGTCCTGGCAGCCCCCACTGCAGCTGAATCCCACCTTTCCCATCGGATTGATAGGGATACTTGCGGAAGGTGGCACGGCTCAGCAAGACCGCGGCCGCATGGTGGACAGTTCCGTCTTGGGAAGAGAGACATCGCAGCTCAGAGGCCCGTCGTCGCGTCTCGAACGCCTGGGCCACACGGCGGCTTCCTCCGTCGGGAAGCGAGCCGTTCGATCCGCTGCGGGGATCGGCAGGAGCCGCCCTCCTCCTCTGGTCCGACCGGTCCGACGATGCGAACCTGTCCATGCCGCTCAGCCGAGGGCGGGTGCCCGCAAGGCCGCCGGTCTTGCGCGTTGCCCTAGTCGACGTACCGCAGAGGGAGTTCACTGCATGCACAACCGCTTGACCGACGACCCGCGCAAGCGGGTGGTGTGGGGGATATCCCTCGTCCTGATCGCGGTCACCGCTCTCCTCGGGGCCGCGCCCGGGACCGCCACGGCAACCGCCCCCGCCAGCCCGCCCGTTCCCGTCCTGACCTGGGGCCCCTGTGCCGGCCCGAAGGACGGCTTCGAGTGCGCGACCGCCCACGTACCGCTGGACTACCGCCAGCCAACCGGGCGTACGATCCCGCTCGCCGTCACCCGGCGCCTCGCGGCCGACCCGGCCCGCCGCACCGGTGTCCTGCTGTTGCACCCCGGCGGACCCGGCAACTCCGGCGTGGACTTCGCCCGTAACAGCTACGCCGCGCTGCATGCCTCCCTCCGCGATTCCTTCGACGTCGTCGGGTACGACATGCGCGGCGTGGCGCGCAGCGGGCAGGTGGAGTGCTGGGACGACAAGCAGTACTCCGCCGCCGTCGACGCCGCGCGCGGCGTGCCCGGCCCGGGAGCCCTGCAGGATGCCGTCCGGCAGGGCCTGGACTTCGCCGCCGCTTGCCGGGAACGGGCCGGTGACCTCGTGCCGTTCGTCGGCACGGGCTCGAACGCCAAGGACATCGACCTGCTCCGGCAGGCGCTCGGCGAGGAGACGCTCACCTTCTACGGCCGTTCCTTCGGCAGCTACGTCGGCACCGTCTACGCCGCGCAGTTCCCGCGGCGCGTCCGCGCCATGGTCCTCGACGGGGCCTACGATCCGCGGCGCTACGCCGACGTGCCGTACGCCTACGACGCCGCGCAGTTCGTCGCCCTGGACGCGGCGGTCGGCCGGTTCCTGGACTGGTGCGCGCAGAACGCCACCACCTGCGGCTTCGGCGAAGGCCGCCCGCGGCAGGCCTTCGAAGACCTCAAGCGGGCGCTGGACGCCGACCCCGTCATCACCCCGAGCGGCCGCCCGGCCACCGGTTACACCCTCGCCTACCGGCTGATGTTCAACATCAATGCGGGCAAGGCGATCTGGCCCGCACTGGGACAGGCCCTGCGGGCGGCCCAGGCACACCAGAGTTCGTTCCTGCTGTCCCCGCCCTCCCCCGCGTCCTTCGACTTCCTCAACGTCAACACGGCCGTCGAGTGCGCCGACCGCGTCTACCCGACCAGCCCGCGGCTCCTGGGCGCCCTGGTCGGCGCCGAGGTGGCGGCCGCTCCGCTGATGGGACCCCCCATCGGCCTCGGGCCGCCCACCTACGACCACAACCACGCACCCACCTGCGCCCAGTGGCAGGCGGAGCGCCCGAGCCGCTTCGAGGGCTCCTACCGGGCGGCGGGCTCCGCCCCGATCCTGGTCCTCGGCACGACCGGGGACCCGGACACCCCGTACCAGGACGCCGTTGCCCTCACCAGGACGCTGGAGAACGGACGGCTGCTGACCTTCTCCGCTGAAGGACACACCGCGTTCAACCGCAGCGCGTGCGTCACAGCGCTGGTCACGGACTACCTCGCGACCCTGGCCCTGCCCGCGCGGGGCACCGTCTGCGCCGACGAGACGCCCCCGGCATCGCTCGACCGCCGCCGCTCCGCGGAGATCGAGGTCGACGAGACGCGCGATGTGATCCCCACCCTCCGGTGAGCCGCAGCCGGTCGAGCGCCTTGCGCCGGTGGAGGCCCCGGGACGGACCGGGCGGTGGGCGGAACCCATCGGAATGACACCCGGGCGCAGGTCGCGGGATGCCCCGCACGCCTCCGGCTCCCCGGCGGGAATCGGCCTTACCGTGCGAGCAACCCGTCCGGACGGCGGACGATGCCCCGCCGGTCCGGTGTTCCCCTGGAGGTCATGATGCACAGTCCAGCCCAGCCGTTCGGCACCGTCGTCAGCGCCATCGGCGTCAACCTGCGGAGGTATCCGAGCACGGACTCGTCCGTCCTCGGAAATCTGAGCCAGGGCTCCGAGGTCGGTCTGCACAGCAAGGTGCACGCCCAGCCGATCGACGGCAACAGCATCTGGTACCTCCTGCGCGACGAGGACGCGTGGGTCTCCGCCCGGTACGTCGACAACACCGGAGAGGTACGGCTGTCCAAGGACGTCGAACCGGCCGCCCCGCAGGGCTGACGGCGGACCGGCCCCCGGGCCGCCCGAAACCGTCCCGGGGGCAGCCCCCACGGCTGCCCCCGTGCGGGGAGGCGCTACCGCCGGGCCGGGAGGCGGAAGCCGGTGAAGAGGTCGTCCACGCCACGCATGGCCAGGCCGGCGGGGGTGGCACGGACCGCGAGGTCGCGGGCAGCCGCCGCGAGCGGGTTGCGGACGGCGCCCAGGCGGCCGATCCGGCGGGCTCGGACCCGTACGGCGTCGGTGCGGTCGCGGCGGACGGCCGTGTACGCGGCGAGGGCGGCCGGGACGGACTCCGGGCTCTCCGCGCCGTCTCCGGCGGGGAGCAGGTGGGCGAGGACCACCGCGTCCTCGATGGCCTGGCAGCCGCCCTGGCCGAGGTTGGGGGCCATGGCGTGGGCGGCGTCGCCGAGCCAGGCGATCCGGCCGTGGTGCAGGCTGGGGAGCGGGGCGGCCAGGTCGTACAGGTCGTTCTGGAGGACGTCGGCGGGGTCGAGGCGGTGGACGCGGTCCAGCAGGGCCGGTATCGGGTCGTGCCACTGGCCGAAGCGGCTCAGGAGTTCGGCGCGGGGGTCGGCCGAGCGGGTTCCGGCCGGGACGACTGCGGTGGCGTAGAGGTACAACCGGCCGTCGGAGAGCGGCGTCACGCCGAACCGCTCGCCCCGCCCCCAGGTCTCGCTCATGGCTGCGATGCGGAGGTCCGGGGCGTCGACGATGGTTCGCCAGGCGGTCTCGCCGATGTAGTGCAGACCGGGGTGGGCGGGGAAGTACGCGCGGCGCAGCGGACTGTGGATGCCGTCGGCGGCGACGACCAGGTCGGCGGACAGGACCGGGCCGGCTGCCGTACGGACGGCCGGGCGGCCCGCGGCGTCGTCGACGGCGGTCACGGCTGTGCCGTAGCGAAGGGCCTCCGGCGGCAGGGCGGCTGCCAGGGCGGCGGTGAAGGCCGGGCGCGGGACGGCGATCGGGGGCATGCCGTAGCGGGCCGCCATGTCCGCGGTGGCGGACCGGGTGAGCCACTGGCCGGCGGAGCGGCGCAGGCCCATCGTGGCGGGGACCGCACTGCCGACGGCGTGAGCGGCGTCGACGCCGATGGCATCGAGTGCGAGCTGGGCGTTGGGGGCGAGGCCGATGCCGGCGCCGGTGGAGGGGGGTTCGGGGGCGCGTTCGCAGACGGTGACGCGCCAGCCGCGGCGGTGCAGTGCGATGGCAGCCGTGAGGCCGCCGATTCCGGCCCCGACCACGACCGCGTGACGTTCCGGCATGAACACCTCTCCGTTCGGACCGGGTACCCGCTATTGCGGCAGCCCCTCACTCTACGACTGTAGAGCGAGGGCCGGGCGGCGCGGTTCCGGAACGTGCACGTCACCCTCGAGGGGCGGTCAGGAAGGCCGCGGTGGTCGACACGAACCCGTCGGCGTCGTCCAGCCACGGGTAGTGGCCTGCGCCCGGCTGGACAACGAACTCGGCGCGCGGGAACAGTTCGGCGAAGCGGGCCAGTACCTGCGGGGGCGAGGCCAGGTCGAATTCCCCGGCGAGAACCAGGACCGGCACATCGAGCGCGGCGACCGCCGCGCGGGTGGCGGCCGGGTCGAAGGCCCCCTCGGATCCGAAGACTTCGGCAGCCGACGCGTTCCACTGGGTCCCCTCGGCCGCCCGGTGGATCTGCGCCGTCCCGTCCCAACGGCCGTAGAGGAAGGGTGCGATGGCCGTCCAGTCGTCGGCCGTGGCTTCGCCGGCGTCGACGGCGTCGAAGGCCGCCGAAGCCGCCGCGAACCAGGACTCGCCCTTGCGGAGCCGCACGACCTCGCGCCGGTCGTCACCGGTCACCGCCAGGCCTACGGCGTCGGTGCCGGGCGTGACGAGGGCGAGCCTGCCGACGCGGTCCGGGTACTGCTCCGCGTACCGCACCGCGAGGTTGGCGGCAGCGGAGTGCGCGAGCAGGTCCATGCGGTCGAGGCCGAGGTGTTCGCGCAGCGCCTCGACATCGCCGACCAGGCGGTCGCAGCGGTACGAGGCGGGGTCCTCCGGGGTCGCGGAGAGTCCGGCGCCGCGCTGGTCGGCCACGGCCAGCGGACGGCGTGCGGGGAGTCCACCGAGGTCGCCGAGGTAGACGGAATCCCGTATCGGTCCGCCCGGCAGGCAGACGACGGGGTCGCCTGCGCCCTCCCCGAGGACACGGTAGGCAAGCCCGGTGCCGTCGGGCGCGGTGAGAGTAGGCATGGTCGCGATCCTCATAACGTGTGCGATGTCGTGGCGTCTCGAACCCCGCCCGCTGAGCAAGAGCAAGAGCAAGGAATGGAAAGCTACTTGCCGTCAAGATCGCTTGGCAACCAGCCGGGACCCGGGCGGATGCCGCCTCTGGCGCAGCCCGGAACGGCCCGATAGCATGTAATGCATGACTGCCATCGTTGACCCTTACTCATTGAGTGTGGGCGTGCCCTCCGTCGAGGTGTTCCGCCGCTTGCGCACGGACGCCGGCCTCTCGGACAAGGCCCCCGAAGCGGTTGCGCTCGCCCTGCCCCACACGTGGCACGCGGTGGTGCTCCACCACGAAGGGAAGCCCATCGGCATGGGGCGCGTCATCGGAGACGGCGGTACGGCGTTCCAGATCGTCGACATCTGCGTACACCCCGCGCACCAGGGGCACGGCCTCGGCAAGCGCATCATGGCCGCCCTTACCGAAGAGCTGGAGCGCCGGGCGCCCGCCACCGCCTACGTCTCGCTGATCGCGGACGGCCCCGCACGGTTCCTCTACGAGAAGTTCGGCTTCGCCGACACCGCCGCGCACGGGTCGATCGGCATGTACCGCTCCATGGACGGCCCCGCCGCACAGGACGACGGTCGATCTGGACGGAGGGACGGCGGAGGTGCGGATGCCCGCCCCGATCGGTCATGAGCGGCTGACGGCGGGTGGTTGGGGAGCATCGGCCGCGGGTTGGCGGTCGCGGTCCGCCGGCCGTCCCCTCCGCGGCAGGGCTGCGGACGCGGCGAGTCCGAGGACGAGAATGCCGACAGCGCTGACGAGCAGTGTGCCGGTGGGACCGAGGGCGGCCACCGCAGGACCGCCGAGGACGGTGGCCGCGCCGCCCCAGATGACCAGCGGAGCCGCCAGGAGCGGCCCGGTGACCGTCGCCACCGAGCCGATGGTCGAGAGGACGGCGCTGCCCGCGAGGTGGTGGCCCTCGGGCAACTGGCGTGCGATCAGAGTGTTACCTCCGGTGCATCGACGGCTTGGACCGGAAGTCTTCCCCGGGACACCGCGTCGCCCGGTCGTTTCCGCGCTGGGCGTACCGGTATCCCGAACGAAGCGGTCAGCGGCCGTCGTTCCACCTGCCGGATACCCACACCCAAGGGTGAACCGGTGCGAGGTGCAGCCGGGGGCATCAAGTCAACCCCAACGCACGGCACATGCGGTCGTGCGGCGCCGATCACCTCGGCCGCGGGAGGCGGTCGGCAGCGGTTGGAGGCAGTATGCGAGGCCGCGGGCGCATGGTTTGCATACCCGGCCGGGCTACCGCACAGTACCCGCGGCCGGGTTGACATGTGTAGCATCCGGCAGCAACACACACGAGGAGAGTGAACTGCAGTGGCAGAACTGGGCGAGACCAACACTCCCATCCAGAACATGTACGAGCAGCGGTTGGCTGCCGACCTGGAGAAGAACCGCGGCGAGCAGGAACACATCGTCGGACAGCTGTCCGGGCTCCAGTCACGTCTGGAGCGGCTGCGGGAGGAGGAGACCTGGCTGACCCGTATGCAGGGGGCCCTGCCGGCGCCGCACGCGCCGCAGCCCGCAGCCGAGAAGGCCGCCGAGCCGGAGGCCGCCGTCGCCGCGGTTGCCGCGGTTGCCGAGCCGGAGCAGGCCGCACTGCCCCAGCCCAGGCAGGAGGAGCCCGCGAGCGCTCCGGCCCCGGCCAAGTCCGCGGCCAAGAAGCCCGTGAAGAAGTCCGTGAAGAAGTCCGCGGCCAAGGCGACGGCCGTGGCGAAGCCGGCCGCCGGGAAGACGGCGACGAAGTCGGCCCCGCGCGCGAAGACGACCCCCGCCACCGCCACGCCCGCGGCGGCGGCCGCGGAGAAGAGCACGGCGCCCACCCTGGGCACGCTCGTCGAGAACATCCTCAGCGGCCACGCCGGTGAGCCTCTCAAGGTCAGCGAGGTGCGCGCCGAACTCGGAACCACGCATCCCGAGCGCTCTACGTCCGACCAGGTCGTGCGCAACACCCTGGAGGGCCTTGCCAAGAAGGGCAGCATCGAGAAGGAGAAGCAGCGCGGGGTGGTGCTCTACACCAAGCCCGCCGCCACCGCTTCGAAGGCAGGCACCACTGCCCCGACGGCCTCCGCGACGGCCGCGCCCGTACCGGCCTGAGCACCCTCTCATCGAACCGGCCGTCGGCCCGCCCGAACACGGCCGGTAGGGCGGGCTACGGGGTCGCGGCTCGGAAGCGGGCCAGGAGAGCCTGGGCCGGCGGGGCGTCCGCGTCGAAGAACTGTGTGGCCAACGCGGGCGGCACGGCCATTCCGTGCATGCGGACCTCGTGGCAGTTGAAGCAGAACGCCGCCTCGAACAGCGCCTCGCGGAGCGAGTCCTCGTACGCCCGTACGCTCCAGCCGGGCGAGAAGCCGCAGCGGTGCTGTCCGCTGCCCGGAAGGCTCCCCATCAAGGCCAGGGCGTCGGCGGCTTCGCTGCCGGCCCAGTGCGCGACGGCCCTGCCGGGGTACGAGGCGCCCCGCTTGGCCGGGAGGGCGGAGATCCTCACGACCTCGATGAGCACGGTGGCGGCGACGGCTTCGGCGGGGAGCTGCATGTGGACAGTGTCCCTGCCGGCTTCGGACCGGCCGCACCCCCACCTTGCACCGTCCGGTGCCGCGGGGTCACCGGACGGTCAGTCTCCGACGAACCACAGGTGGCTGCCCGGGGTGTGCGCGCAGGACCGCAGCAGGTTTTCGAGGTCCAGGACGGCCGCCGTCTGGCCCGGCCCGGAACACCGCTGCAACAGGGCGGGCACCTCGCGCAGCGCGGCTTGCGCCTGCTGCTCGTCGAGCACCGTGTCTCCGTACAGGTCCACGCGCCCGAGACCTGTCTGAAGGGTCTCCTCCATACCGAGCAACACGTCGGCCAGCGCCTTCCCGTGCGCGTACGACCCGCGGATCAGGGTCGCCCTCGACTGGTGCCAGCCCCGGGCGGGCCTCTCCGCGTGCAGTTCCACCTCGACGCCCACGGTGGCCCCCCTAGATCCGGTCTTCTTCGCCGTACCGCTTCATTGTGCCGCGGTCGTCGCGGCGGGAATGTCGACGCGGGCTGCCCGGCGGGCCGGCCAGAGCGAGGCGGCCAGCGCGCCTGCCAGGGCGATGAGCACGCCGAGGGCGAGGCGTCCCCAGGGGAGCACCAGGGTGTAGCCGGCGACGCTCTCCTGGAGGGTGCGCCCGAGTGCCCACCCCAGGAAAACGCCCAGGGCCGTGCCGAGGCTCGCGCCCAACCCGCCCAGGAGCAGGGCCTCCAGGCGGATCATGCGGGTCACACCGGCGCGGTCCACACCGAGGGCGCGCAGGGTGCCGATCTCCTTGCGGCGTTCGAGGACGGACATCGCGAGGGTGTTGGCGATGCCCAGTGCGGCGATCACCAGGGCCATGCTCAGCAGGGCGTAGAAGACGTTGAGCTGGTCGCCGATGCTCCCGCTGTCCTGGGCCCGGATGCCTTGCTCGTCGAGGACGGCCAGGGCCGGGTTGTCGCCGAGCGCACGGGTGACCTGGCCGAGTGAGGCCCGGCCGGGTCCGCGGTCCGTGGCGACGAGGATCCCGGCGGTGTGCGGGGTGGAGTCGTAGCGGGCGACGAGGGAGTCGGGCGCGGTGATGCTGGGGAGCAGGTTGCTCTGCTCGTCGGCAGAGTAGACGGCACCGATGGTGACCGTGCCGGGCCGGCGGTCCTGCCGCTCCAGGGAGAGGGTCTGGCCGACGTGCCAGCCGGCCTGCCTGGCCTTGAAATCGGCCACGGCGATCTGCCCCTTGGCGAGGGACTCGAGAGAGCCCTCGACCACGTCGTACCGCAGCAGTCGGCCGATGGTGGCGGGGTCGACGCCGGTCAGGACGGAGGAGGTGCCGCCCACGCGGTACTCGGTGGACTGGTTGAGCGGGCTGAACGTGGCGCCGGGCAGCTTCGCCAGGAGCGCCGCCGTCGCAGGGGTCATCCGCATGCTGCCGTCGGCGGGCTCCACCAGGTAGTCGGCGGTGAAGTCGTGGGTGGTCGCCCGGTCGAGGTATTGGGCGGCGGAGGCTCCGAGGACCGAGAGGCCCGAAGCGAGGGTGAGGGCGATGGCGAGCGCGGCGGCGGTGGCACCGGTGCGGCGCGGGTCGCGCACGGTGTTGCGGGCGGCGAGGTTGCCGTGCACCGGGTCGAGGCGGATCAGGAGCGGCCGGAGCAGGGCGACGAACGGCCTGGACAGCAGGGGGATGAAGCCGATGACCCCGGTCAGCGTGAGCGCGGCGCCCAGGCCGATGACGGTCCGGGCGTCCTTGCCCGTGGTGAGGGCCCCGTACACCGTGGCGGCGGAGCCGGTCAGGACCAGCGCGGCACTGAGGCCGGTACGCAGGGAGCCTGCGCGTGCGGGCACCCCGTGCTCGACCGTGCCGAGCGCCGCGACGGGCGGGATGGCCATGGCCCGGCGGATCGGAAGCCACGCGGCGACCATGGGCAGGGCCGTTCCGACCAGCAGGGACGTCATCACGGTGCCCGGCGCGATGACCAGCGGGCCGGCCGGGGCGTCGGCGGGGGCGAAGAGGGTCTGCAGCATCGCGGCGGCGCCGGTGCCGACGGCGAGGCCTGCCGCGGAGGCGCACGCACCGACGAGGAGGGATTCGGTCAGCAGGATGCGGCGCACCTGCCGGCGCGAGGCGCCGACGGCCCGCATCAGGGCCAGCTCCCTGGTGCGCCGGGCGACGAGCATGGTGAAGGTGTTGGAGATCAGGAAGGTGGCGACGAACAGGGCGACCGCCGCGAACCCGACCAGGATCTGACTCATGGTGTCGCTGTCGCTGGTGGCGAGGTTGGCCTGGATCCGGGCCAGCTGGGCCCCGGTCGCTGCGCCGGCGCCCGAGGGCAGCACCGCTTCGACGCGGCTGAGGAGCTGCTGTACGTCGGTGCCGGGTGCGGCCGTCAGCTCGATGTTCTGGTAGCGGCCGGGCTGGAGGAAGAGCCGCTGTGCGGTGGCGTCGTCGAACAGCGTCAGGCTGCCCCCGGAGGACCGCGTGGTCCCGTCGGAGCGGAAGATCCCGCTGAGGGTGTAGGCGGCCGCGCCCTTGTTCGTGCCGACGCGCACGGTGTCCCCGACGCGGAAACGGCCCTTCGCGGCAGTGGTCTCGTCGAGCGCGATCGTGTCCTTGCCGGTCGGGCCGGAGCCCTGGGTGAAGCGGTGGGCGGGGTCGGTGCCGTCCGCTCCCGGGGCGAAGTTCGCGCCCCGGTGGGAGGAACCGTGGCCGAGCAGCCGGCCGTCGCGGTCGGCGACGGCGGCGAAGCCGTCGACCCGGCCGGCGGCGACGGCAACACCGGGAACCTCCGCCAGGCCGGTGACGGTACGGGCGTCGAGGCCGGCCGGACGGCCGGTGCCGGTGCCGGGCCCACTGCGGGAGTCGTCGGGGAAGACGCTGACGGCGATGCGCTCGTAGCCGTCGGTCGCCCGGGCGGTGGCGGCACGGCTCAGCGTGTCGCCGTAGATCAGGCTGCCGGAGATGAAGGTGACGCCGAGCATGACCGCGAACACGGTCATCAGCAGGCGGGCCTTGTGCGCAAGCACGTTGCGCAGCGCGGTACGGAACATGAAGGTGCGGATCCTGAGGAGAGGCGGGCTCGGCTGAAGCGAGCGGCGGCAGCGGGTTCGGTGTCTTGGGGGGAGGGCGGGGCTGTCGTTACGTACGACCCGGTCAGCTGGTGCGTGAGCGGGTGTCGAACGCCTTCATCCGGTCCAGGACCCGGTCCGGGGTGGGGCGCGTCATCTCGTCGACCAGGCAGCCGTCGGAGAGGAACACCACGCGGTCGGCGTAGCCCGCGGCGACGGGGTCGTGGGTGACCATGACCACGGTCTGGCCCAGCTCCCGCACCGAGTCGCGCAGGAAGCCGAGGACTTCGGCTCCAGCGCGGGAGTCGAGGTTGCCGGTGGGCTCGTCGCCGAAGACGATCGCGGGGCGCGAGACCAGGGCCCGGGCCACGGCGACGCGCTGCTGCTGCCCGCCGGACAGCTGTCCGGGCCGGTGGTCGAGCCGCTGGGAGAGACCGACCATGGAGACCACGCGGTCCAGCCACGGGCGGTCGGGCCGCCGGCCGGCGATGGTCAGCGGCAGCGTGATGTTCTCGAGTGCGGTCAGCGTCGGCAGCAGGTTGAACGCCTGGAAGATGAAGCCGATGCGGTCGCGGCGCAGCCGGGTGAGCTGCCGGTCGTCGAGCGTGCCCAGTTCGGTGGTGCCGATGCGGACGGAGCCGGAGTCGAACGAGTCGAGCCCGGCGGCGCAGTGCATCAGGGTGGACTTGCCGCAGCCGGAGGGGCCCATGATCGCCGTGAACTCGCCCTCCCGGAAGGAGATGCTGACCCTGTCCAGGGCGACGACGCGGGTGTCGCCGCTGCCGTAGACCTTCGAGAGCTCGGTGGTGGCGGCGGCCGCGGGACCGATCGTCGGGTGGAGCGCGTGCGGGGCAAGGGGGTCGGCGGTCACAGGGAGACTCCTCTTCGGTGCCAGGGGGTGCACGTCGAAGGGTGTCCGGGGAACGTATCGGCACGTGGGCCGCTGTGTATCGGCGTCCGCTCCGCTGCGTAGCAGTTCCGTAGGGGGCGCGGTTCTGCCCGTGCCGGAAGGGTCAGGCCGGCAGGCGCAGGGTGGCGACGGCGCCGCCGTCCGGGGCGTTCTCCAGGAGCAGCTCGGCACCGAGGAGCCGGGCCTGGCCCAGGGCGATGGTCAGGCCCAGGCCGTGGCCCGTGCCGCGCTCCCGGGCGCCCGTGTGGAAGCGGCGCGGGCCGTGGAGCAGCAGGTCCGGGGGGAAGCCGGGGCCGCCGTCGCGTACGACGACGGTGTGCCCCTCGACGGTGACCTGCACTGGGGTGTCTCCGTGCCGGTGGGCGTTGACGACGAGGTTGCTGACGATCCGTTCGAGGCGGCGCGGGTCGGTCTCCACGGTCGCCGCGGTCGCCGCGGTCCGGCCGGCCTCGGCGCGCTGTGCGTCGCCGGCGGGTGCCCGACCGCTGTCGGTGACGGTGACCCGTGTGTCGAGGCCGGTACGTGCCACGGCCTCGCGGACGACGGCGCCGAGCGGGACGTGGGCGCGGACCGGTTGCTCGGCGCCGGCGTCCAGCCGGGAGATCTCCAGCAGGTCCTCGACCAGGCCGCGCAGGTCGCGCACCCGGGCGCGGAGCAGGTCCTCCGTCTCACCGGGCGGCAGCAGGTCGGCGGCGGCCAGCAGACCTCCGACGGGGGTGCGCAGCTCGTGGGCCACGTCCGCGGTGAACCGGCGCTCGGTGCGCAGCCGTCGGCTGAGGCTGTCGGCCATCAGGTCGACGGTGGCGGCGATGTCGGTCACCTCGTCGCGTCCCTTGGTGGGCCCGGTACGGGCGTCCAGGTCCCCGGCGGAGATCCGGCCCGCGGTTTCGGAGACCCGCCGCAGCCTGCGGGCGAGCAGCCCTGCACCGTAGACCGCGAGCGGTGTGGCCGCTGCGAGGGCGAGCAGTGAGGCGACCGCCATGACCACGTCGAGCCTGCGCAGGCCGTGGAGCTCCGTGCTCATGTTGACGCGGACCGCGAGCACGGGGCTGCCCGGGCCGCCGACGCGCTGAGCGGCCCAGATGCTAGGCCCGAGGTTTCCGTCGACGTGCCCGTCGTAGGCCGTGTGCCGGACGCCGTCGGCCGGGTGCCGCAGGGCAGCGGGCAGCTCGGCCGGGTCGAGCTCGGCACCCTCCACGAGCGTTCCGGTGCGCCGGTAGGTGTCCATGGCCGAGTACACGGTGTTGAACGCCTGCCGCTCCGCCCGGCTCCGGATGTCCTGTGCGGTCCATACGTGCACCAGCACGCCCACCGCAGCGGCGACCAGGCATGCCGTGGCCGCGGCCAGTGCGGCGATCTTCCAGCGCAGGGCCACGCGAGCCGGGCGCAGCGGGTGGGACGGTCGCACCGGTCTCAGCGCCTGAGCTTGTAGCCGAAGCCGCGGACCGTCTCGATCCGGTCCCGGCCCAGCTTCCTGCGCAGCCGTTGCACGCACAGGTCGACGACCCTGCTGTCGCCGTCCCAGCCGTACTCCCACACGTCCCGCAGCAGGGTGTGCCGTTCCAGTACGACACCCGGGTGGGCGGCGAACTCCAGGAGCAGCTTCAGCTCGGTCGGGGTCAGCGCCACCGGGCTGCCGGAGACGGAGACCTCCAGGCCGCCGGTGTCGATGGCCAGGTCCCCGAAGACCAACAGCTCGCCCGCGGACGGCGCCGGCCCGTCGTCTGCGGCCTGCCCGGGTTCCGGGGCGGGCGCGTAGGTCGCCCGCCGGAGCAGCGAGCGGATGCGGGCCACGAGCACGTAGGTGTCCACGGGTTTGACCACGTAGTCGTCCGCCCCCGCCTCCAGGCCCGCGACGACGTCGAGCCCGTCGCCGCGGGCGGACATCATCAGGACCGGCACCAGGCTGGTCTCCCGGACCCTGCGGCACAGGCCGATCCCGTCCAGACCGGGCAGCATCACGTCCAGGATCAGCAGGTCGAAGCTCTCGTCGCGGAAGAGCTCGAGTCCCGTCAGCCCGTCGGCCGCGGACTGCATCAGGTAGCCGTAGCGCTCGAGGGCGACGGTGAAGGACCGGCGCATCAGCTCGTCGTCCTCCACCAGCAGCACGCGAACAGGTCGCGGGGAGGCCGGAGCCGGGGCGGACGGGGGCACGGGCGGATGGCTCCTGTTCGAATGCGCGGGTGCGCGGATGCCCGGCGCGCCGGGACGTCCGGACGCCGGGGGTACGGGCGGTCGTGGGGCCGTGCACGGTGTGCGCGTGCACACGGACAGGGCCTGCGGGGAACGATATGACAGACGCCCCCTGCATCCCCCGTCGCCTCGGCCCGCCACCCCCGATTCGATGGACAACCAAGCGCTGCCTGATACCCGCCCGATACAAACGGGCGGCCGCTCTAGCGGCTGAACGACATCAGGCGCAGCTCTTCTTTCTTGTCGTCGCCGGAGAGCAGCTTCGGCGCGATGAGGATGCGCCCCTCGTGGTAGACCACCTGCCCCGCCAGCGCTCCTTCCTCCAGCTTCCGGCCGGCCGGGCCGTGGACCAGCAGGCGGGCCGCGCCCGTGCTGCCCGGTTTGATCCGGACGGTCGCGCCCGGCTCCCTGCCGAACGGGGGCCGGTACGCGATCACGGTGCCGGCGTCCGCGCGCAGGGGCACCAGCTGGCGTTCTCCGTTCGTGGCGCCGAACGTGAACTTGCCGCTGTCCAGGTCGAAGACCGCCATCCTGCCCTGGCTCGCGAGGTAGAGGGTCTGCGGCGGAGGCGGCTGGTACGACGGCTGGGGCTGCGCGCTCTGGCGGGCGTACGGGTTCCAGAGGACCGGCCGCTGAGCCTGCGGAGCGTCGTACCAGGGCTGCGCAGACGGCGGCCGGTGGGGCCGGCTTGGCCGGCTTGGCCGGCTTGGCTGCTGTGACTCCGGCGGCATCGACCCGTCCCCCTTGAAACTCAGTCCCTCTGCCGTACCGTCCGTTCGGACTTGACCGGACGAGTGTTCCAGGCAGAACGCGGGCGGGGGGCGGTTTCGAGACCGGGACACCGTTCAGAGGCAGGTCGGGGCAGTGCCGGTGCCTGCGCTCCCCACGTCCCGGCGGACGGACTACGGCACCAGGGCGAGTGCCGACCCCGTCAGGCTCCGCACCACTTCACCTTGGTGATGTTCTTGACGTAACGGGCAGCGACCCACCGGTCCTTGCTGCCGTCGCCCGAGCCGTCCTGCCAGTCCCCGCTGCTCTGGCCGTCCTGGGCTTCCTGGCTGTCCTGCCAGTCCTTGCCGTCCGACCCGCCCGTGCCGGCGGAACCGTCCGTGCTGCCCGACCCGCCCCACTTCTTCAGCAGGTACCAGAGGCCGTTGCCGTCGACCCGCTCGCCGTGCCGCTTGCAGTCGATGGCGACCCTCTGCTTCGCCTGCACCTTGCCGAGGGCAGCCGAGCGGGTGGAGGGCTTGCTGCGCACGGTCAGCGGGCCGCGCGAGATGACGATGCCGCGGGCGTGCGTCTCCTTGCCGGAGCTGCCGGCTTCCGGCCTCCCGGACTCGCTGCCCTCGTGGTCGTCGCGCCCCGCGCTCTCCTGCGAAGACTTGTGGGGGTTCAGGGCCTCGTCCGCGACGGCGGCCCCCACCCCGGCCATGCCGAGCACCAGACTTCCGGTGGCGAGAGCGAGGATGGTCCTGGTGGGCTTCAGCATTGAGCCGGCTCCTCTGCGCAGACGTCCACCCGGCCGCAACGTGCGGCGCGGGCAGCAACCAGGCGGCTGCCAGGGACGACTATGGCGAGGGCGGGCGAGGCCGCCCGGCTGGCGCACCGCCGCTTAGCCCGATATGACCAATCTGTCGCTTCTGTTCGGCGGGCTGCAAACCGACCCGGACGGACCCGCCGGTCACGCCCGAACGGCCGAACGGCCGAGGGCGCCGAACGCAGCGGGGCGCGCCGGGGGCGCGCTCGCTCAGGTCCGCGTTGGCAGCGCCTTCGTCAGGAATCCGTCGGCCACGCTCAGGGCCACGCCGAGCCTCGCCCGCCAGGGCACCGATGACGGCCGGCATCCGTGAAGAACACCACGCGGACGGGGGCATCGCAGCCCCGACCCGGACAACAGGCGTCCCCGGAGGAGTAGCCGCAGCCGCGCCCCGCGGAGTTCCCGGGTATCCGCGCCCGGGGGCCGGAACGGCCTGAAGTGAGTCGTACGACCGTCAACCACACTGCCATGATGAATTGCTGATCAATTGTCAGGCATTCCTCACGGCAGACGGGAACCACACATGTTCAAGCTCAGGCGGTTACGCGTCCTCGCTGCGTCCGGATCCGTCCTCGCGGCCGTCGCGACCCTGGGGGTCGGCACCGCCCCGGCGCAGGCCGCCCCCGAGTCGGATCAGGGGGTCAAGCGCGTCCACAACGCGATGCAGATAGCCGACCCGTCCGCCCCCGACGCCTTCTGCACGATCGGTGCGGTCGGTACGGACGACTACGGGCGCCGCATCGCCATTTCGGCGGGGCACTGCGGGGGCGGACCGAACGCGGACCGCGAGATCCACGAGAACACGTACCCCGTCTACGACCGCAAGGACTTCGCCTTCGGTCCGATCGGATACGTTCGGTACTTCAAGAGCGCCGAGGGCTCGATGACCGGGCACGCGACCAAGGACTACATGATCATCGAGCTGGTCCCGGAGGTGACCCTGTCCTCGCAGGGACCCACCCTCAAGCAGACCGGTCAGGTCGAGGTCCCGGCCGGACGGCCCAGCCCGAACGCCCTCAGCCCCGCCCCCGCCGCCGAGCGGCTCCTGGGTGCCGGCCTCTTCGACAACAACGAGCTCGTCGTCTCGGGCCAGTTGGGCGTCTGGTACGGCCGCATCACGAACAACTCGAACGGCATCTACCAGTCCCACGCCCCGCACCAGGCGGGCGACTCGGGCGGCCCGACCATCTGGCACGTACCCGGCACGCCCTACCCGTCCGAGGCCAACGGCTTCCAGGCCGAGGGCCCCTGGGCCGGGATCACCAAGGCGAGGATCCTCGGCTTCCCGCCCTACGTCTACACCAGCTCCGCGAACATCCTCGCCGACCTGCGCGCCCGCGACACCGCGGACCCCGCCGACGTCTACGGCGCGGGCTTCGAGGTGACCGCCAACCCCTGACGGTTCGGAGCGCGTCCGTCCGGAACACATCATCACAGCCGTGCGGGCGGGGGCGGGGGCGTGGCCGGTCCACGACCGTGCCGCTAGGGCACGTCGGGCGTTGCGGTCGTGCGCGCGCGTCGTTGACCAAGCCATGATCCGTACTCCGCTCGTCCGTGCCGCGCTCGCAGCCACCGTCGGTGGCGCGGCCTCGGCACTCGCCGTCGGCGCCCTCGTCTCGTCCGCGGGAGCCGCGGCGCCCCCGGCCCCCTCGCCGACCGACAAGGTCACCATCGACCTGGTCTCGGTGAACGGCTCGGGTTGCCGGCCCGGCAGCACCACCGTCGCCGTCGCAGCCGACAACACGGCCTTCACCGTGACCTACAGCGACTACCTCGCTCAGGTCGGCAAGGGGGCCGAGCCGACCGACCTGCGCAAGAACTGCCAGCTCGGTCTGCGCATGAACATCCCGCAGGGCTACACCTACGGGGTCGCCACGGCCGACTACCGGGGCTTCGCGAGCCTGGAGAAGGGAGCATCCGGCACCCAGAAGGCCGCCTACTACTTCCAGGGCGCGACCAGGACGGCCAGCAGGACCCACACGTTCCGCGGGCCGCTGAAGGACAACTGGCAGACGACGGACAGGACGCCGCTCAGGTCCGTCGTCTACGCGCGGTGCGGCCTGCGGCGCAACCTCAACATCAACACCGAACTGCACGTGGACGGCGGGAACTCCGACACCGCCGCGACCACCAGCTTCATGGCCATGGACTCCACCGACGCCGCCGCCAACACCACGTACCACTTCTCCTGGAAGAAGTGCCCGGCCCGCTAGCGGGCAGCGGGTGCCGCGCGCCCACCACGGTGTTCGCCACCAGCGGGTTCCCCGAGCTGCCGCCCGCACCCTGGTCAGGCCAGGAGCGCGGCGGCCTGCCGCCGTGCCTGGTCCAGCCAGGCGGCGCGTTCCGCATCGGAAGAGTCGGTGACGGTGCGGAAGACGACGCGCCGTACGTCGGAGACGCCGGCGTACGGCAGGACGCATGCCGACCAGATCCGCTGCAGGGGGTCGCCGAATTCGCCCTCCTCCCGGTCCGCGGGAGTGTCGGAGGTGTTCAGCACGAGCGCCCTGCCCGCCTTCAGGAGCCCGGCGGGTTCGCCGTCCGCGGCGCCCAGCTTGTAGGCGACGCCGGGGGCCAGCACGCGCTGCACCCAGCCCGCGAGGACGGCGGGCGGCATGCCCCACCAGTTCGGGTGGACGAACGCCATGGCGTCCAGCGTCGCCACCTCTGCGCGGTGCAGCGTCACTTGATCGTCGTGGGCGGGGCCCGCCGACTCGACCGTGCCCGTCTCTTCGGCGGACAGCAGCGGCACGAACCCTTCGGCGCAGAGGTCGTGCGCCACCACATCGGCCCCCCGCCCGCGCAACTCCCCCACAACGGCGTCGAACACGGCGTGGTTGAAGCTCCCCGGCCGCGGGTGTGCGAGATACACCCCTACACGCGTCATCTTTCCCCCAGTTGATCCGGATGCGGCGCCCGCGCTGCTGCACGGCTGATCGTCATTATCGTTTCCCGGCGCCGCGGTATTGGCATGTACATGTCTCAGTGGCAGGGTCGTCGTGTCCGTCCGCCCGGCACACCACCGTCTGGAGGCACCCATGCGTTCCGGCCCACCCCTCCCGGGACCCCTGTCCCGATTAGCCGGCTGTTTGGCCCTGGTCCTCGCTCTGGCACTCGCCGCCGGCCCTGCGGCAGCCGCAACTCCCCCCGGCCCGGCGGCCGCCCCGGCCGCCGCCGCGATCGACCTGGAGCACTGGATGGGGGCGATGGACGACCGGCTCCGGGACCGCCCGCTCAACGCCATCGCCATGCCCGGCAGCCACGACGCGGGCAGCTGGAGCATCCGCCCGGGCAGCGGGCTGTGCACCTCGGGCGACGCCTACGACGTGGCCCGGCTCTATCCGGCCGTGGCGGCCAGCATGGCGCGCACCCAGAGCGGATCGCTGACCGACCAGCTCGACGGCGGCAGCCGGGTCCTGGACCTGCGCCTGTGCAAGGAGAACGGCCGGTGGTTCACCTACCACGGCTCGCCGCTGGGCTCGCTCTTCTTCGACGCGGACGGCCGACGCGGCGAGGTGGCCTCCCTCGCCGACTGGATCCGGACCCATCCGGCGGAGGTGGTCCTCGTCAGGCTCTCCGTGACCGCCGCGCCCGCCGAGATCGACACCGCCCGCGGTGCAGCCGCCGACCTCCTCATGGACGCGCTCGGCCGGGACCGGATCGCCCCTTCCGCCTCGTACACCCCACAGACCGCGTACGGCCGGTTCGCCGACTCCGGGCGCACGGTCGTCGTGATGGGCGACGGCAGGGCGGACCAGCGCGGCGTACTGTGGCCGCCGTCCCTCTCCGACGACCGCGGCAGCTACGCGTACGCCTCCCTGAGCTGGTACGACTACCTCGGCGCGCTCTTCAACGGCGGCCGTGCCGCCGAAAGCACCTACGCCTCGGCCCTCGCGCTCAACGACCGGGCCCTCGACTGGCCCCAGAGCAGCCGGCCGCCCGGCCTGTTCTCGCTCAGCTCGATCATCACCCCCGACATCACGGTGCCGGGCGCCGTCCTCGCCCAGTGGGGTGCGGCGATCGGAGCGGTCCCCCGCGAGGTCGCGGACGCCTACATGCTCAACCTCGCCCACGGCTTCAACGCCCGGCTGCTGGCGCGGCTGAACGGGCCCTGGCAGCAGCACCCGGCCGTGGACCAGTTCAACATCGTCATGACCGACGACGTCAACCAGGACGGCTCCGGAGTCGCCGCGGGCGCGCTGCAGCGCGCCGTCGTGTCCCTCAACGACGTGGCCCGGCAGAACGCCTGCGGCGATCCCGAGGCCACCGTCCCGCAGCCGGGCCGCACCATCCGCTACCAGGCCCACCTGCGCGGCACCGGCTGGCAGCCGGCCGTGGCGGCGGACGGGGCCGGTGCGGGCACCGCCGGACAGGGCCGGGCGGTCGAGGCGGTACGGATCTCCGCCGCGGGCACCGGAGGCCTGTGGGTCCGCGCCCACGTCCAGGACATCGGGTGGCAGCCGTGGGTCCGGGTGCCGGACGGCGGCACGGCCGAAGTCGGCACCACGGGCCGTTCCCTGCGCTTGGAGTCGCTGGAACTGCGCGCCGACCGGGGGACGCTGGCCGGCCGTGCGCACGTCCAGAACCTGGGCTGGCAGCCCAGGACGAGGGGCAGTGAGATCAGCCTCGGCACGACCGGACGCGGCCTGGCCCTGGAGGCATTCGCCCTCACCGCCTGCGACTGACCCCGCGGGGCGGCGGGATGCCGACGGAGTCCGGAGGCCTCGTACACGGCCGTCCCGGCCAGGGCAGGGAACTCGTCATTGCCGCTCGACCGTGCGGTCAGTCGGTGATGACGAGTTCGCCCACGGCCTCCGACAGGGCGGTACGGGCCTGGGCCGGCAGGTCCCGGTCGGTGATGAACCAGTCGACGTCCGTCAGCGCGGCGAAGCTGCTCAGCCCGACGACCCCCCATTTGGTGTGGTCTGCGACGACGGCGACGCGTCGGGCGGAGGCGACCAGCGCGCGGTTGGTCTGCGCTTCGACGAGGTTGGGGCTGGTCAGACCGGCCTTCTCGGACACGCCGTGGGCTCCGAGGATGAGCAGGTCGACGTGCAGCGAGCCGATCGCCAGGTCGGCGAGCGGGCCGACCAGGGCGGCGGACCGGGTGGGAGAGCCGCCGGTCAGCAGCAGCGCGGGGGCGCTGTCGCCGCGCTCCCGAGCGGCACCGCGCACGAGGTCGGCAACGGGCAGGGAGTTCGTGACGATGGTCAGCCGGGGGATGTCGAGCAGTCGTGCCGCGACCGCGTGCGTCGTCGTTCCGGCCGACAGCGCCACGACATGGCCGGGCTCGACCAGCTCGGCCGCCCTGCCCGCGATGGCCGTCTTCGCCGCCGCCTCCTGCGAGGACTTCGCCTCGAAGGCCGGTTCGTCCCCGCTGGGGCCCGAGGCCGCCACTGCTCCGCCGTAGACCTTCTCCACCGCCCCCTGGCGGGCCAGCGCGTCCAGGTCCCGGCGGATCGTCATGTCCGAGACCCCAAGCTGCTCCACCAGGTCGGTCACCCGGACCGCGCCGTCACGCCGCACGGACTCCATGATCAGCGCGCGCCGCTGCGGAGCGAGCAACATCGCCGCCGGATCAGACACGAGGCCCCCTGAGCAGTCAGCTAAACAACGACAAGAAACAACACCAGTCTACAGGCGCACACCGGGTCGGCGTCGCCCACTGGGGGATTGAGGCGCGGCCCCTGGACCGGATATGTTGAGTCTTATTGAAGTGTGTTGATTGTTGACGACCTGTGGCCGGGTGGTGAGGTCGCAGCCGTGTCAACCGGACAGGGACGGGCTGGCGCCGTGAAGAAGACGACGACCACACTTGCCGACGGCCGTGAGCTGATCTATTACGACACCGACGACGGCGCCGTGCGCGACTCCCGCGACCTGCGGGGCATCGAGCCGGTCGAGGGCCGGTCGGAGCTCCGCAGGGACCCGGCCACCGGTGACTGGGTCACCATCGCGTCCCACCGCCAGGGGCGCGTACACCTGCCGCCCCCCGACGAGTGCCCCCTGTGCCCGTCCCGGGAGGGACGGCTCAGCGAGATCCCGGCCGCCGACTACGAGGTCGCCGTCTTCGAGAACCGCTTCCCGTCGCTGTCGGGCGAATCCGGGCGCTGCGAGGTGGTCTGCTTCACCCCGGAACACGGTGCCGGATTCGCCGATCTCACCGAGGCCGGGGCCCGCCTGGTGCTCGACGCGTGGACGGACCGCACCGAACAGCTGGCCGCGCTTCCCGGGATCGAGCAGGTGTACTGCTTCGAGAACCGCGGCGCCGAGATCGGCGTGACCCTGGCCCACCCGCACGGCCAGATCTACGCCTTTCCCTTCACCACACCGCGTACGGCCAAGATGACCGCCTCCGCGGCCGCCCACCGGAGCCGCACCGGCCGGAACCTCTTCGAGGACCTGCTCGCCGCCGCACGGGACGGGGAACAGCGGGTGGTGCTGACCGGCACGCACTGGACGGCGTTCGTTCCCCATGCCGCGCGGTGGCCCTACGAAGTACACCTCTACCCCCACCGGCGCATCCGCGACCTGACCGGTCTGACCGAGAGCGAGCGCGCGGAGTTCCCCGGGCTCTACCTCGAGCTGCTGCGCCGGTTCGACCGGCTGTTCACCGGGCCCGGACGGCAGGCGCAGGAGTCTCCGACGCCGTACGTCTCCGCCTGGCACCAGGCGCCCAGGAGCGGTGGGGAGGAGCTCGCGCTCCATCTCGAGCTGTTCACGATCCGGCGCTCCGCGGGCAAGCTGAAGTTCCTCGCCGGAGTGGAGTCGGGCATGGACGCGTTCGTCAACGACGTGGCGCCGGAGGACGCGGCAATGCGGCTGCGGGAGGTGGCGTCGTGAGCAGAGGTCTGTTGGACGAGGAATTCTCGCGGGTCTTCGGCCACTTCCCGGACGGGGTGTGGGCCGCTCCGGGCCGGGTGAACCTGATCGGGGAGCACACCGACTACAACGACGGGTTCACCCTCCCCATGGCCCTCCCGCACACCACACGGGTGGCCGCCCGGCCCCGTACCGACGGCCGGCTCCGGCTGCACAGCGCGCAGGGCGACGGGCACGTCACGGACCTCGCGGTCACCGGCCTCGCGCCGGGGGCCGTCACCACCTGGGCGAGCTACCCGGCCGGGGTCGTCTGGGCCCTGAACGACGCGGACCTGCGGGTCGGCGGGGCCGATCTCCACTTCGACAGCACCGTACCGACCGGCGCGGGCCTGTCGTCCTCCGCAGCCCTGGAATGCGCCGTCGCCACCGCGTACAACGACCTCTTCGCACTCGGACTGTCCGCCGCCGAACTGGCCCGGATCGCCCAGCGGGCGGAGAACGCCTTCGTCGGCGTCCCCTGCGGGATCATGGACCAGACGGCCTCGGCCTGCTGCACCGCCGGATCGGTCCTGCACCTGGACAGCCGGTACGGGACCCAGGAGCAGGTGCCGTTCGACCCGACGGCGCACGGTCTGCGTCTGCTCGTGATCGACACCCGGGTCACGCACGACCTCGGAGACGGCGCCTACGCCGCACTGCGGGCGAAGTGCGAGCGGGCAGCGGCCCTGCTCGGGCTGCGCGCGTTGCGTGACCTGCCGCCCGGAGGCCTCGCGCAGGCCCTGCAGGCACTTCCGGCGGATCTCGCGCCCCTGGTCAGGCACGTGGTCACCGAGAACGCCCGGGTCGGCGCGGCCGTATCCCGGCTCCGCGCGGGCGATTACGCCGCCTTGGGGCCGATCCTCACCGCCGGGCACGCCTCGCTGCGGGACGACTACCGGGTCTCCTGCCCGGAGACGGACCTCGCGGTGAGCACTGCCGTCGGTGCGGGGGCGCTGGGCGCCAGGATGACCGGCGGCGGCTTCGGCGGCTCGGTCATCGCCCTCGTACCCGAGGAGCGGGAAGGCGCTGTGACGGCCGCCGTCACCGCTGCCTTCCGGGCCGCGGGCCACCGCGAACCGGCGGTGTTCCCGGCGACTCCTTCCGCCGGCTGCCGTCGCGAGGCATGACCTGGGGGGTCAGTGGCACCGCGCCTGCGCCCGCGGGAGGTGTGGAGCGGGCGTGGCGGTCGGCGAGCCGGCGGCGGTGGGCGATCAGTTCCGGGGGCTCGGTGACGTCGAAGTCGGTCGAGCATGCCGAGTTGTACGGCGAGCGTCTGCAGCGTGTCCGCACCCGTGTTCAGGACGCAGCGGTCGGCGTCGAGGGCCTCGACCGTGCCGACCGCCGGGTTGATCTGCTCGAGCACCGCCGTCGCCGGGGCGTGCACGGTCACCCGCGCATGGTGCCGCCAGGCCGCGCCGGACACGCCCCGGGAGAGGTGCGCCGAGATGTCGCCGCCGCCGGGCGGTTCGCGCGGGGTGAAGCGCGGCCCGGTCGGCGTGCGGGGCTGGATCCGGTCGATCCTGAAGGTCCGCCAGTCCTCGCGCTCGACGTCCCACGCCACCGGGTACCAGCGACGGAGCGGGGGCATCGCAGCGCCGGCGCCCAGCCGGTAGCCGCCGGTGCTGCCGCGCGTGGCGTCCACGGGATAGCCGAGCTCGCGCAGCCGGTCGATGTCGTTGCGGACGGTGCGGCCGCTCACGCCCAGGCGCTCGGCGAAGTTCAAGGAGTGGACCGATCCGGCCGCCGGACTCCCCGAGGACGCGGTGGGCCGCGACCGCCTTCTGACCGACGTCAGCGCCTACTGGTTCAGCGGCACGGCGGGCTCCTCGGCCCAGCTCTGCTACGAGGCGGGGCACGACCCGGGCGCCTGGGCCCCGAAGCCGCGCGGCACCGTCCCGACCGGTGTGGCCGTCGCACTGCACACCGACGTCGCCATCCGCCGTTTCGCCGAGCGGGACCACAACGTCACCCACTGGACCGAGCTGGAGCGCGGCGGCAACTTCCTCGCGCTGGAGCAGCCGGAGGCGTTCGTCGGCGACGTACGCGCCTTCTTCCGCATGCTCGGCGCCTGATGCGGCAGGGGGGGGGGGGGGGGGGGGGGGGGGGGGGGCCGGGGGAGGGGGGGGGGGGAGGGGGGGGGGGGGGGGGGGGGGGGGGGGGGGGGGGTGGGTCCGG
>NZ_JBVJWO010000039.1:0-51446 GCF_055602345.1 Streptomyces sp. NPDC037401 | reverse complement strand
GCGACCCTCCCCTTGGGCGGAACGGGCGGGATTTTTTTGTTGCCGACGCCTCTTCTTTCTCCCTCGCCCCGGCCAGGGGGGGGGGGGGGCCCCACCCCCCCCCCCCCCCCCCCCCCCCCCGTGCTGCCCTGCGTCAGCCGCGGTCGGTACGGGGCCGGGGCGGCCCGTACGGTTCGATCCTCGGGTTGGCGTAGGGCCCCTCGGCCTCGCCCGCCCCGCGCACGCGCTCGGCGGCTGCGGCGGTGACGAGCAGGGTGTACGTGCCGTTGTGCAGGTCGACGAGGCCGTACTCGGTGTCGACCTCCTCGCGTGACAGGCCGAGCTGCTGCACGGCGTCGTCGAGCGTGGCCCCCGGCGGGAGCGTGACGGTGAGGGGGTTGACGGGCTCGTCGCCGGTCATCGGTCTCCTCCGGTACGGGGGTGACTAGCGGCGGCTTCGGCCGCGGTGGCCGTTCTTCTTGCGGCGGCGCAGCGCGTCCATGATCCCGGGTGGGTTGATGACCCCGTACCCGTGGTCGTGGTCGAACCCCGCGGCACCGAGGTCGTCGGCGGTCCGGCGCAGCAGGATGCGGAGTTCGCTCGGCTTGAGGACGCTGGCGGGCCACTGGGTGCGTACGGCGGCGACGACGCCCGCAGCGACCGGGCAGGAGGCCGAGGTGCCGGAGTCCGGTGCGTTCGCGCCGAACGCGTGCGAGCCCTCGAAGTGCGTGTACGCACAGATGTCCGGCTTGCGGCTGCTGAGCCGTCCGGGGCCCTGCGAGGAGTAGCCGACCCGGTCGCCGCGGGTGTCGACCCCGCCGACCGACAGCGCCTTGGGGTGGGAGTTCGCGCCGGCGATGGGCCGGTCGGGGTACTCGCAGCGGCCGTCCTGGCAGTCGCGGCCGCAGTTGCCCGCCGCGAACAGGACGTCGGCTCCCGCGCTCTCCAGGGCGGTCACCATCAGGTTGAAGGGGTGGCCGGGGTTGTCGGAGTAGTTCCCGGGGTGACCGGGCGGGAAGTCCCACCGGGGCGAGTAGGAGCCCCAGCTGTTGCTGACGACGAGGGCCCTCTTGTCCTCGGGCATCGTCTCCAGCAGGCTCCACAGGTGGGAGTAGGCCGCCACCGCGTCCGAGAGCAGCCCGCTCACGAGCGTCGGGCCGTGGCTCTCCGAGAGCAGCACGGGCACGTCGAGCAGAGTCGCCTCGGGCGCGGCGATGAGCGCGTCGAAGGCGCACATGGTTCCGTGGTCGACGGGGAACCGGCCCGGCCGTCCGCTCACTCCGGGCGGGTTCCAGCTCCGCGCCGCGTCGACCGTGATCGGGCGGCCGAATTCGCTGCTCAGGTGCTGGGTGTTGATGCCGGTGTCGGTGATCGCCAGGGCGACACCGGAACCGTCCAGGTTGTCCGCGCCCAGCTCGGCGAGGAGGCCCTGCACTTCCTGCCAGTCGCCGACGGGGGCGTCTCCGCCGCACGTGGGCGTCCCCTGGATGACGGGGTCTGCGGCGATGCCGACGATGTCCGGGTTGGCGACGGCCAGCATCGCGATCCTGGCGGCGGTGTCGAAGTCGTGGATCTCGCCACGGACCATCACGCTGGCGTCCTGCGGCGCCATGGAGAACCGGAGCGGCTGCTCCAGGGACAGCGGATCGCCGTCCCTCGTGGTCGGCAGCGGCCTGGGCAGCGCCACCGGGGTGAAGGAGTCGTCCAGGTCCACGCCGGCGATCCGCCCTGCGACGTCCCTGGTCGTCGCGGTGAGCTGCGGGTTGGTGACTGCTTCCACGAGATCGCGTTCGGGCCGCATCAGAATCAGGACACGCATGTTTCTCCTCGAGGGGGGACGGGATCCAGGCGCCCGTCCCATGCTCGTTCCGGTATCGCGGTACCGCACGTCGGTGCGGCCGAACGGCCCAGCCCGGCCCGGTGCCGGAGCGCGTAGTTCCCCGACTCCGGGACGGGGTGAGGATCGGCCATATCAGTGGCGCGATATGCACCTTAATTGGATCACGACATCGCGCTTGGATGGCGCCGCCACCGTAATTCGTTTACGGCTGAACGGTTTTGACGGACCGGCGGTAACTCCCCGAAGCGTCCAGGTCACAGAGAAGGGAGAAACGGCCGGCGGGTGTCGAATAGGCCTTCCACCGGCTCGACTTATGCAAGATCCGTTATGTAGTGTTCCAGTTATTCACCGCCCAACGGGGGGCGGACAGCGACTGCAGGCTTGGTCCGGACTAATTCCGGCGTGTGACGGGCCCGCAGAACCGGCAGACCACCGCCCCCGCCACGCTCCCTATTGGGGGAATGCGTGTCCCGACACGGGGGATCAATCATCCGGTTCCAGCTTTTGGGGCCTTTGAGCATTGCGCACGGCCCCGAAACCGTCGTTCTCAAACCGTCCAAGCCGACCAGTCTTCTCGCCGCACTTCTGCTGCATCCCGGCACCGTGGTCTCGACCAACTACCTGCTGCGTGCCGTGTGGGACGAGGAACCGCCCGCCACCGCCCGCGCCGCACTGCAGACGTGCGTGCTCCGGCTGCGCCGGCTGTTCGCCAAGTACGGCATATCCGCGACCACCATCGAGGCCGTGCCGGGCGGTTACCGGATGCACAACGACACCGAGACCCTCGATCTCGTGCTCTTCCGCACGCTCACGGCCGAGGCCGGGTCGGCGGCCGGAGCGGGAGAGGAGCTCTACCGGCTCCGGGAGGCGCTGACGCTCTGGCAGGGCCAGCCACTCGCCAACGTGGCCTCGCGCATGCTCCAGCAGGACGCGGTCCCCGCGCTCGAACAGGAGCGGCTGCGGGTTCTGGAGCGGGTCTGCGACCTCGAACTGGCCGCCGGTAACTGCCATCAGGTCCTGGTCGACCTGTACGAGAGCGCACGTCGGCACCCGGTGCGCGAGCGCTTCACCGAGCAGCTCATCGAGGCCCTCTACCGCACCGGGCGGCAGGCCGAGGCGCTCGCCGAGTACCGCACGGTGCGCGACCGGCTGCGGGACGAACTGGGCATCGACCCGGGCGCGGGACTGCGGCGGCTGGAGCTCGCCATCCTGCGCGCCGAGGACCTGGCGCCCGCCCGGCCGCAGCCCGCCCCCCGGACGGCAACCGCCGCCGAGGTTCCCGCACTGCCCGCCGTCCGGGCCCGACCGGCCGGGGCGGTGCTGCCCGTTCCCGCCTTCGCCGGACGCGAGGGCGACCGCAGGGCCATGGCCGCGCGGCTCACCTCCGCCGACGGCCCGCGCCTGGTCGTCGTCTCGGGGGCCCCGGGCATCGGCAAGTCGGCACTGGCCCGGCAGACCGCCCACGAGGTTCAATCGGACTTCCCCGGCGGGGTGTTCACCCTCCAGCTGTCCCGGCCGGACGGGACGGCGGTCGCCGTCGAGGAGGCGGCGCAGCTGCTGCCGCCGCCCGGCACCGGCCGGCGGCTGATCGTGCTGGACGGCGCGGCGGGCGCCTGGCAGGTGCTGCCGCTGCTGCCCGCGGCGGGGGACGCCTCCGTCGTCGTGACCAGCAGGCGCGACCTGGCCGCCGTGGTCGCCACGCACGGCGGCGCGGTGCACCGGCTCGACGTGCTCGGGCCTGCCGAGGCGTACGGCCTGCTCGCCGGGCTCGTGGGCACCGAGCGGATCGCGGCCGAGCCCTCGGCGGCCCGCGAACTGGCCTCCGTGTGCGGCCACTTCCCGCTCGCCCTGCGGATCGCCGCGGGACGACTGCTGACCCGGCCCGGCCTGTCGGTCGCGCACTGCGCGGCCTGGCTCGCCGAGGATCCCCCCGCGCGGCTGGCCCTCGCGGAGGACGACCGGCTCTCGGTGCCGGTGGTGTTCGGGCAGGCGCTCGACGCACTGGCTCCGCCGCTGCGGCAGGCGTTCCTCCGGCTGGGCGGCCTCGCCCCGGAAGGCGACCTGTCGGGTGAGGCCGGCGAGTCCGTACTCGAACAGCTCGTGGAGACGGGTCTGCTGGAGGACGGGCCGCCCGGCCCTTACCGCCTCCACGACTTCCTTCGCATCTACGCGCGTTGGCACGTCCGCACGTACGAGACGGCTGCCGCGGCAGCACCGCGCTGACCCTCCCGGCCCGCAGCACCCCAACCCCTCCCTGCCCCTCTCCTCCTCCCCCTCCCCCGCGTCAGCTTTCCTCCCCGATCCCGCCCAGACCGCACCCAGGGGTGTCCCCATGGCTCACGCCAGCTACCAAGCCGTTGCCGCGACCCGTCCCCGGATCCGCCGGGACGTGCTCTTCACCGAGACGCCGGACGGCGTGCTGTTCCACAACGCGGACGGCGGCTTCCGCCTCACGGCCAAGTCCGCGTACCGCTTCGCGACGCTGATCGTCCCCCACCTCACCGGCGAGCACTCGGTGGCCGACCTGTGCCGGGGCCTCGGCGAGGCACAGCAGGCGATGGTCGGCGAACTCGTCCGGACCCTGTACGAACGCGACTTCGCCCGCCCCGTGGCCGCCCCCGCCGAGAACCCCGCCGGGCAGGTCGCGCTCGCCCCGGACGTCGCGCGCCGGTACGCCCCGCAGATCGCGTACGCCGACCACTACTCCGACGACGCCGAGGCGCGGTTCCTGCGCTTCCGGGAGACACGGGTGGCCGTGCTCGGCGACGACGACGTGGCCCGCTGGTGCGCCTCGAGCCTGATACGCAACGGCTGCGCGGTCGTCGGCGTGGCGGCGGGCCCCGACGCCGCGGAGCTCGAAGCGGAGGTCTCGGAGGCCGTCGCGGACGGCTGTCCCGTCGAACTCCGCACGCCCGCCACCGGCCGGGAGCCTTCCTGGGCCGAACTGTCCGACTACGACCTCGTGGTCGTCACCGGCGGCCGGACCGCGCCCGCCCGGCTGCTGCCGCTGCTGCGCGCCGGGATCCCCGCCGGCCGCACCCTGCTGCCGGCGTGGTCGTACGGCTCGGACGCCGTGATCGGCCCCCTGATGGCCCACGGCACGCCCGGTTGCTGGGCCTGCGCCGCGCTCCGGCTCGGTGCCGCCGCCGGCCGTGACTCCGGCGCCGCCGCCGAACTGTGGAGCGCGTTGGCCCTGCCCGGCAGTCCCGCGGCCGCCGGCCCGGAGCCGGGGCGGCCGCTGGCCGCGATGATCGGCAACCTGCTGGCGTACGAGGTCTTCCGCACCACCTCGGGAGCCCTGCCCGCCGAGACCGCGGGCCAGGTGATCGTGCAGGACCTGGCCTCGCTGGACGTCACGGCGGAGCCGCTGCTCACGCACCCGCGGTGCCCGTTCTGCGCCCCGGGCGAGGGCGAGGCCGGACGGGAGGCAGTGGCGCCCGTGGACCTCGCCGCGGCGGGCACCTCCGGGGCACCCGCCCTGCCGACCCTGGACACCGCGCGCGAAGCGGACGCCCTGGTGGAGGAGTTGAACCGGCGCTCGGCGCTGGTCCGTCCGTACGCGGGCGTCTTCACGCGCTACGCCGACGAGCCGCTCACGCAGATCCCGCTGAAGCTGAGCGTGGTCGAGCTCGGCATCGGACACGCAGGTCCCCGGGCGATCGCTGCCTTCGACGTCCACCACGTCGCCGGGGCGCGGATGCGGGCACTGGACGCCGCGGCCGTCGTCTACGCCGAGCACGTCGTGCCTGCGCGCGGACTGGCAGGGCGGGCCGAGGGGGCGGTGGCGGAGCACTCGCTGACCATCGCGTCCGGTCTGCCGGGCGCGGCCACCGCCTGGCAGCAGGCCGTCTCGCTCGTCACGAAGGAACCGGCGCTGGTTCCGGCGGGCGCGGTCCGCCCGTTCGGGCCGCACAACGGCGACCGGCTGTTCGAGCGCACCCGCGCCGGTGCCGGCGCCGGACCCTCCCCCGCCGATGCGGCCGCCGCGGGCCTGCTGTCCGCGCTCGCCCACGACGCACTGATGCGGACGGTACGCGGGGCCGCGGCCTCGCCCGTCCCGATGCCGACGGACGCGGACGAGACAGCCGGGACGGGCAGGACAGCTGGGACGGACGAGACGGGCAGGACGGGCGATGCCGAGCTCGCCTTCCTCGTGCGGTCGGCGGAGCGCCTCGGGCTCGCCGTCGAGCTCCTCGACCTCGGCGAGGCCGCGCGCTCCGGAGTGCAGGTGCTGCTCGCCCGGGCGGGGGCACGCTGGGCCGTGGGCGCCGGCCTGGACCGGCAGGCGGCGACGGCGGCCGCACTGCGGGACCTGCTGGGCGCCGTGCAGTACGAGCACAACGACCGCGACACCGCGGCCCCGGGCGCGCCGGCCGACACCGGTGATCCGCTGCTGCGGGACCTCGACGCCCGCACGCTCACCGTCTCCGCCGATGCACAGCCCGCCGACGGCAGCGCGGTGGCCGCGGGCTGGTCCGAGGTGCTGGACCGGCTGCGGGCGGCGGGACGTGACGCCTACGCCGTTCCCACCGGGTCCTCGGACCTGGCCTCGGCCGGGCTGCACACCGTCAGGGTGCTGCTCACCCGTGCCCAGGAGCCGGGCGATGACCACTGATCCGCTCACGGCCGGTCCCGAGGTCGCCACTGCGCTCGGTGCGGCCGCTGCGGCCCGCTTCACCGCGCTGCTGGGCCGCGCCCTCGGGGCGCTCGGCGGTCCCCCGGTGACGCTGTCGGTCCTCGGGCTCGGGGACGCCTTCACCCGGCCCGCCCCCGGGACGGGCGAGAGCGCTGCCGTGCCCGTGCACCTGTACGGCCACCAGGCGGTCGTCGGGCCGCCCGGCGGCTGTGCCCGGTGCCTGGAGCGCCGCTGGCAGGCGGTGCGGTCCGTCGCGCTCCGGGACGCCCTGGAGCTCGGCGGCGGCACGCGGCCCGCCGGCGACTGGCCGTACGCGCACCCCTTCGCCGCCCGGGCGCTGGCTGCCGTGGTCGCCGCGGCCGCGCAGCCCCGGCCCGGCGCTCCGGTGGCCGCCGGCGGATTTCCCGAGGTCCGGCTGCTGGACCTGCGCAGCGGCTGCGTGCGCCGGTACCCCCTGGTCCCGGACCCCGAGTGTCCGGCGTGCGCCGCCCCGGAGGAGGACACCGCCGGCGGGGCCGTCCTGGAGCTGCCGCCCGCGCCCAAGTACCGGCCCGGGGTCTTCCGTACCCGTCCCGTCGAGTCGTACGGCATCGACGTGGCGGCCTTCGCCAACCCGCTGTGCGGGGCGCTGGGGCCCTCCCTCGTGCAGGACGTCTCCTCGACCTCCACGTCCGCGACCATCGGCTGCTTCTCGATGCGCTCGGGCGAGTACCTGCGCGAGACGTTCTGGGGCGGCCACACGGACTCCTTCGCGCGCAGTGCGCACGTCGGGGTGCTGGAGGGGCTGGAGCGCTACGCCGGGATGCGGGCGCGGGCGCGGACCACGAGCGTCACCGGTTCGCTGAAACAGTTCGGCGCCGATGCCGTCGACCCGCGGGAGGTCGGCCTGTACAGCGAGGCGTTCCACCGGGCGAACCCGCGCGTGCGTCCCTTCGACCCGGACCGGGAGATCTCGTGGGTGTGGGGCTGGTCGCTGCGCGACCGGGTGCCGCGCCTGGTGCCCGAGATCCTGACGTACTACCACGCGCCCGGCCTGGAGAACCGGTTCGTGCAGGAGAGCTCCAACGGCTGCGCCTCCGGGGGCAGTACGGCCGAGGCCTTGTACTTCGGGCTGATGGAGGTCGTGGAGCGCGACGCGTTCCTGCTCACGTGGTACGGGCGGCAGCCGCTGCCCGAGATCGACCCGGCGAGCAGTGCGCGGCCGTCGACGCGTGCGATGGTCGACCGGCTGGCGATGTACGGCTACCGGGCCCGGTTCTTCGACACCCGGATCACGTTCCCGATCCCCGTGGTGACGGCGGTGGCCGAGCGGTTCGACGGCGGCCCCGGCCGGATGTGCTTCGGTGCGGGTGCGGGTCTCGACCCGGAGTCGGCCCTCGACTCGGCGCTGTGCGAGATCGCCACGGACGCCGTCAACCTGGCCGGGCGCACGGAGCGCGACGAAGCCCGGCTGCGCGCCATGGCGGCCGATTTCAGCCTGGTCACGGCGCTGCACGACCACCCGCTCGTGTACGGGGTCCCGGAGATGGGCCGGCACGCGGAGTTCCTGCTGCGCCCGCACGGCGACGGGCGGCGGCTGGCCGTGGCGGAGCTGGAATGGCCGGACGGGCAGGGTGCGGCCGTGTCCGACGACGTGCGCACCGACCTGGAGCGGTGCGTGTCGGCGGTGACGGCGGAGGGCTTCGACGTCGTGGTCGTCGACCAGACGATGCCCGAGCAGCGGGCCCTGGGCCTTCACACCGTCAGCGTGCTCGTCCCCGGGCTGCTCCCCATCGACTTCGGGTGGTCCCGGCAGCGGGCGCTCGGCATGCCGCGGATGCGGACGGCGCTGTTCACCGCCGGGCTGCGCGCACGCGTGCTGGAGCCCGGCGATCTGAACCCGGCCCCCCACCCCTTCCCCTGACCCGGCCGCCGCCGGCGTCCCACCCCCACGCAGGAGGACCCATGGGCTACGCCCATGTCTACGCCCACGAGATCATGCACCGCGGCCGGGTGCCGATGGAGCCCGTCGACTTCGTACCCGACTGGGCCGACCGGCCCCGCAAGGCCAAGTTCCATCCGGATGCCGAGACGCTCCCGCTGCCGGTGACGCAGCCGCCGCACCCGTGTCCGCAGCAGTCCGTGCCCGGGTTCACCCTGCCGCTGCTGTCCGGGATGCTGCGGGACTCGTACGGGCTTACCGGGCGGCGGCTCGCGGTCCAGGCGAACACCGACCTGGCGGCGCTGCCGCACTACACGCACGCGAACTGGTCGCGCGGCAGCGCGTCGGGCGGCGGTCTCTACCCGGTGGGCATCCACTGGGCGGCCGGGCCGGGCGGGCCGCTGGCGCCGGGGCTCTACCACTACGCGCCGCACCAGCACGGGCTGCGGCGGCTGCTGACGGGCGACGTCACCGGGGAGGTCCGCGCGGCCCTCGGCCCGGGGGCGGGTGCGGCCGCGGAGGCGACGCAGTACCTCGTGCTCGGCGTCAAGTACTGGCAGAACGCGTTCAAGTACAACAGCTTCTCCTTCCACGCCGTGAGCATGGACGTGGGCGCGCTCGTGCAGACCTGGCGGCTGTGGGCCGCGCAGTACGGGCTGCGGATCGACCCGGTGCTGTGGTTCGACGAGGAGCGCCTGGCCCGGTTGCTGGGCGTGGCGCCCGAGGAGGAGGGCGTCTTCGCGGTCGTGCCGCTGGCCTGGGAGGGTGGGCCGGCGCCCGGGGCGGGGGGCGGCACGGACGCCGCGGTCCGGCACCGGGACGTCGAACGCTCCCGCCGGGTGCTGGTCTTCGAGACGCTGCTGCGCATCCACGAGGCCACCACCGGGCGGTCGGCCGACCGGCCGGCGCCGGGCGCGCTGGACGCGGCGGCCGCCTTCCCGCCGCGGGGCGCCGGTCCGCTGCCGCTGCCGGTGCCGCCAGAGCCGCCGGCCGCCACCGGGCGGGCCCTGCGCGAACGCCGCAGCAGCTTCGGCAGATTCGACGCCTCCCGCCCGGTCGCCGCCGGGCAGTTGGCCGCCGCGCTGGCCGACTGCGCGGCCACCGGGTACGGCACGGAGGCCGAGCGCCCCGGCGGCCCGCCGCTCACCTCGCTGTACGCCTTCGTCAACCACGTCGAGGGCATCGCCCCGGGTGCGTACGCCTACGATCCGGCCGCGCACACCCTGCGGCTGGTGAAGCCGGGTCCGCCGGGCCCCTTCCTCCAGCGCAACTACTTCCTGTCCAACTACAACCTGGAGCAGGCCGGTGCGGTGATCGTTCCGACGGTGCGCACCACGGCGGTGCTCGACGCGGTGGGCGACCGCGGCTACCGGCTGGTGGGCGGCGCCATCGGCGCCGTCGCGCAGACCTTCTACACCACGGCCGCGGCCTTCGGCCTGGGCGCGGGCGTGGCACTGGGCTTCGACAACATCTCGTACACCGAGGAGCTGGGGCTGAGCGGGACCGACGAGGCACCCCTGCTGATCATGCTGCTGGGCCACGAGCGCCCGCAGCCGGCCGACTTCCGTCACGAAATAGCCTGAAGGGAGCGGGACGATGAACACCACCGAGTGGCATGCGGGCGACCGCTTCATGCTGCGGGTCGCGGGGCTTCCGCTGTCCGCGGTCGATGCCCTGCGCGTCCCGGACACCGGGCGCTGGGCCGCCGACGTGCTCACCGCCGAGGCTGGGCTGCGCGAGGGGGCCGAGCGGCTGGGCGACGTGCTCCACGCGGCCGTGGGGGCCACCGATCCGGCGCCCGACGGGCCGGGTGCGGCCCAGCGCCGTGCGCTGCTGCGGCTGCGCCGCCAGATCCACAACGACCGGCTGCCGGCCCGGCCGGACGCGTCGACGGAGACGGCCGTGGAGGCCGTGGCGGCCGTGGACGAGGCCGCCGCCGAGCACCTGGCGGGCTGGCTGCACCGGCGCCGGCTGCTGGACAAGCTGCTGGCCGAGGGGCCGCCGCTGCTCACCGCGGACCTGGCGCGCAACCGGGCCGCGCTGCGTGAGCTGGTGGCCGACGACCGGCTGCGGCTGGGCCTGCTGCTGGCCTCTCCGGTGCTCGAGGGGCAGCTCGACGGGTACGCGCGTGCCGAGGGCGTGCCGAACGGCCGGGCCCGCAAGGCGGAGCGGTCGGTCCTGTCGTACGTGTACCGCACGGCCTGCAAGACGAGCCCGTTCAGCACCTTCACCGCGGTGGCGACCGGCCGCTTCACGGACGGCGCCGGGACGGACGGCGCCGGGACGGACGGGATGCGCGTGGCCGACGCGTGGAGCAGCCACGTGCGGCTCAACGTCGTCGTCCTCGCGCGGCTCGCGGAGCTGATCCTGGCCGATCCCGCGCGCCGCCGCGACCTGCCGCTGCGCCTGGCCTCGGGCTGGGGCCGCGAGGACGACCGGATCCGCTACGTGCGGCGCTCGGTCACCGCGGGCGACGACGCGGCCGCCGTCACCTTCGACGCGGTCAAGGACCGGTTGTTCTTCCTGCGCCGCAGCGGCACCCTCGACCGCCTCCTCGGCCTGTTCGCCGAGCAGCCCGAACTGCGGCACCGGGAGCTGACCGACTGGCTAGCCGCCGAGCACGGCGCCGACCCCGCCGACTGCGAGGCGTACGTCTCCGCCCTGCTCCAGCTCGGCATGGTGCGCGTGCCCTGCCTGGACACCGAGGTGCACAGCGGGGACCCGCTGCGGTCCTTCCGGCAGTCGCTGGCCGCGCTGGAGCGGCCCTGGGCCGACCGGCTCGCCGCGCTGCTCGAAGCGCCCGCCGCGGCCCTGGAGGGCTACCCGTCGGCCGGGCACGCGGAGCGGGCCGGGCTGCTGCGGGTGCTGCGCAGCGGGCTGCACCGCGCCCAGGAGGAACTGGGCGCACCGGACGCGGCCCTGCCGCAGACCCTGCTGTACGAGGACGTGAGCGCGGGGCGCGAGCTGCCGTGTCCGCCCCGGGACTGGGCCGCGCTGCGCTCGGTCGAGCGGATCCTGCCGGCCTTCGACCTCACGCTGGCCCAGCGGATCACGTTCGAGGGGTTCTTCACCGCGCGGTACGGCGCCGGCGGCCGCTGCGACGACCTCCTGGGGCTGGTGCACGACTTCCACGAGGACTTCTTCGACCAGTACCTGTCCTTCACCGCACGGCGCAAGCCGCTCGACGAGCGCGGCGAGTACGTTCCCGAGGAGAACTGGCTCGGTCTGCCGGGCATCCGGGCCCTGGACTCGGCGCGCCGGGCCTTCATCGGCCGGATGCGGCAGGCCTGGGCGGCGTACGGGGATGTGCACGGATCGGACGCGGGGACAGACGTCCTCCGCCTCGACGGGCCGGACCTGGACGCCGTCGCAGCGGAACTCGAGCCGGTGGCACCGGACTTCGCGCCGCGCTGCCACCACCTCCAGTTCGCCCGCGATCCCGCCGACGGCACCCCGCTGACCGTGCTGAACCGCTCGTACGGCGGGCTGTCCTTCCCCTTCAGCCGTTTCACGCACGTGTACGACGAGCCGGGCGGCACCGGTACCGGCTTCTCCGGGGAGCTGCGGGCCGCGGCGGGCCGCGTCACCCCGCCCGGTGCGGTCTTCGCGGAGGTCACCGGCGGGCCGGTCACGACCAACCTCAACCTGCACGGCCGGCTGACCGACTACGAGATCGTGTGCCCCGGCGAGAGCGGCACGCTCCCCCCGGAACGCCGGCTGTTCCTGGACGACCTGTACGCCGAACACGTGCCGCAGACCGGGCGGGTGGGCCTGCGTTCACGGCGGCTCGGCTGCGAGGTGATCCCCGTCTACCTCGGCTACCTGGTACCGCTCGCGCTGCCCGCGATCCCGCGCACGCTCCTGCTGCTGTCCCCGTCGTCGATGTCGCCGCTCGACGTGTGGGCGGGCGTACCGGAGGGCCCTGCGCGCGACCGGGTGACCTCGCGGCCCCGGGTGGTCCACGGCGACGTCGTGCTCAGCCGCCGCAGCTGGACCACCACGGCGGGCACGCTGCCCGTCCAGGGGGCGCAGCAGGCCGGGCACTTCCTCGACTGGCAGCGCTGGCGCCGCACGCACGGCCTGCCGGAGCAGGTGTTCGCGACCGTGTCGGCCGGTCCCCCGGCCGCGGGGGCCAAACCGCAGTACGTCGACTTCGCGAGCCTGCTGTCGCTCGCGGCCTTCGAGACGCTGCTGCGCGATCCGGCGCACCGGGTCGTCTTCCGCGAGATGCTCCCCGACCCCGACGGCCTGCACGTGCACTCGGCGCGCGGCGCCCACGTCGCCGAACTGGCCGTCGAGACCTTCACCACGACCACCCGAGACCAGGAAGGCGGCACGCGATGTCCGAGCTGACCCCGTCCACCACCGGCGCACGCCCGGAGACCCGCGGCGACTGGCAGGCCCTGCACGTCTTCTACGCCGCCAACCCGCAGCCCCTGCTGGTGCAGTGCGTCCGGCCGCTGATCGCCGGGCTCACCGCCGACGGGCTGCTCGCCGGGCACTTCTTCATCAACTACTGGCTGGAGGGCCCGCACGTGCGGCTGCGGCTGCGCCCGGCCACGCCCGGGGCCGGGCCCGAAGTGCGGCGCCGCGCCGAGGAGGCCGTCGCGGCGTTCCTCAAGGCCCGCCCGGCGCTGTACGAGGTCGACTCCGGATTCCTCAACGAGTTCTACAACACGCTGTTCGACATAGAATTCCCGGAAGGCGACCGGGCCGCATTCATGGGCCCCGACGGCCGGATGAACCTGCGGCCGAACAATTCGTATTCCCGGGAGGCGTACGAGCCGGAATTCGGAAAGTACGGCGGCCCCGCGGGCGTCGAACTGGCCGAATGGCATTTCGCCCGCTCCAGCGATCTGGTCATCGACGCCCTGCACCGCATGAACCTGCACCTGCGGACCGTCCTGCTGGGCACCTCCGCGCAGCTGATGATGGTCATGGCGGGCGTCTTCCTGCCGGAGCGCGAGGAACTCGCCGGATACCTCGACCGGTACTACGAGTTCTGGCACAAGGCCTTTCCGGGCACCGGGTTCATCGGGTCCGAGGAGTACGACCGGACCTACGGGCAGACCGCCCCCGGGCTCGGCCGCCGCTTCGCCGCCGTGCGCGAGGCGCTCGCCTCCGGGGAGACCGGCCGGCTCCCGGCCTTCCTGGCCGGGTGGGCGGAGCACTGCCGGGAGCTGCGCGAGCGCGCCGAGGCGCTCGCCGTCGCCGGTGACCTGGTCTTCCGCTCCTGGGACGGCACCCGCGACGAGCAGGTGACGGATCCCGCCGAGGCCCTGCCACTGCTGCTCTCCCCGTACATGCACATGACCAACAACCGGCTCCACGTCACCATCCGCGACGAGGCGTACCTCGCCCATCTGCTGGGCCGGGTGCTGCGCGAGCGCGCGGGCCGGACCGAGGGCGCGGCGGTCGCCCCGTGACCGGCCCCTCCCCCGCGCCGGGCCCGGCGGGGCTGCTGGGGCACCGGCCCGCGCTACGGCCGGAGGTCCTGCTGTCCGCGCCGCTGCTCGACGGGCCGGCGACGGTCCACCTGGTCAAGGACCCGGTGTCCGGGGCGTCGTTCGAGATCGGGCCCAAGGAGTACTTCCTCGTCTCGCGTCTGGACGGCTCCCGCAGCCTGGCCGAGATCGGCGCCGAGTACGGACACGCCTTCGGGCGGCGGCTCGGCGAGGCCAACTGGCAGCAGCTGCTGGGCCTGCTCGGCACCCGCCGGCTGCTCGCCGGCGGCCCGCCGCCACCCGTACCCGCGCCGCCCGGCAAGCCGCTGGAGGGCACCCTGCTGCGGGGCACGCTGCGTCTGGTCGCGGACGCCGACGCCACCACGGCCCGGCTGCACCGCGCGCTGCGGCCGCTGCTGCATCCCGCGGTGCTCGGCGTGCTGCTGCTCGGCTGCCTCGCCATGGAGGCGGTACTCGCCCTGTCGTTCCGCGAACTGGCCGACGGATTCGGGTGGTTGCTGCGCCATCCGGTGCCCCTGACGGCGGTGGCCACGCTGATGTGGCTGAGCACGGCGCTGCACGAGTTCGCGCACGGCGTCGCGGCCCGCCATGTCGGCGGCACCGTCGGCGAGATCGGGCTGCGCTGGCGGCTTCCCGTTGCCATCATGTACTGCACCGTCGACAACTACCGCTTCCTGGCACGCCGTCGGCACCAGCTGGTGGTCGCCTCCGCGGGCGCCTTCGCCAACCTGCTGTTCCTGCTGCCGTTCTTCGGCTGGTGGGCCGCGCTGCCCGACGGCGACCCGACCCGGCGGGTACTCGCCGCGCTGCTGCTCCTCGGCAGTGCGCAGGCGCTGGTCAACCTGATCCCTCTGCCGCCGCTGGACGGCTACGCCATGCTCGGCCACGGCCTGCGCGTGACACGGCTGGCACCCGCCAGTTCGGGGTATCTGCGCCTGCGGATGCGCGACCGGGCAGCCGCCGCCGCGTACCCGCCGCGGGCGCGCCGGCTCTACCTCGGATACGGCATCGGCTCCGCCGTCCTCGTCCTGCTGCTGGCGGCCGGCCTCACGGGGGCCGTCTGGTACGCCGTCGCCACCTGACCCCCCGACCCCGAACCACCGGCACTCCACCGCCGGTCCCGAGACAGACACAGAGGGACGCACGACCCATGACAACTGACAGCACCCAGCCGCCCGACTCACCGGCCATCGCCGTCCAGGACGTACACAAGCGCTACGGCGACCGCCGGGCGGTGGACGGGGTGTCCCTCGACGTGCGCCGCGGCGAGTTCTTCGGGCTGCTCGGCCCCAACGGCGCGGGCAAGACCACGCTCGTCGAGATCATGGAGGGGCTGCGGCAGGCAGACGGGGGCACGGTGCGCGTCCTCGGCCAGAGCCCCTGGCCCCGCAACACCGCACTGCTGCCCCGGATGGGGGTGCAGACCCAGGCCTCGGCGTTCTTCGTACGGCAGAGCGCGCGCGAGCACCTGGTCACCGTCGCGGGCCTGTACCGCTGCGACCCGGCGGCCGCGGACCGCACGCTGGAGAGCGTGGGGCTCACCGGGCAGCGGGACGTCCTGGTGGAGAACCTCTCCGGAGGCCAGCGCCAGCGCCTGGCCATCGCCTCCGCCCTCGTCCACAGCCCCGAGCTGATCTTCCTCGACGAGCCGACGGCCGCCCTGGACCCGCAGGCCCGCCGCGACCTGTGGGAGGTGCTGCGCGCCCTCAAGAGCGAGGGCCGCACGATCGTCTACACGACCCACCACCTCGACGAGGCCGAGGCGCTGTGCGACCGCGTCGCGATCCTCGTCGGCGGCCGGCTCACCGCCCTCGACTCGCCGCACCGGCTGGTCACCGCGGCCGGGGCGCCGTCGCGCCTGCTGCTGCCGGTGGGCCGGATCGGCCTCGAGCAGGCCGCGGCGCTGCCCGGCGTGGACCGGGCCACCCTCCAGGGCGGTTCGCTGGTGCTGGAGACCGCTGCGACCGGAAAGGTGCTCCAGGCGGTGGACGCGCTCACCGGGCTGGACGGGGTGATGACCCGTACGGCCACGCTGGAGGACGTCTACCTCGAACTGACCGGCGCCGCACACCCCGGGCGTGAGGACGGCCACCCGGCCGGACCCCGGCCCGGAGCCCAGCCCGGACCCCACGACGGGTTCCCCACGCAGACGGAGCACCAGGCATGAGCGCATACACGGCCCTGACCGTCGCCGGCTACCGGGCGCAGGTCCGGGACAAGGCCACCCTCTTCTTCACCTTCGCCTTCCCGCTGCTCTTCCTGGTCGTCTTCGGCCTGATCTTCAGCGGGCAGGACGTGGAGGAGACCGGCCGCCCGTACATCTCGTACATCGCGCCCGGCGTGATGTCGTGGGGCGTCGCGAACGCCGCGGTCTTCGGCATCGCGTTCACGCTGATGCAGTGGCGGCGCGACGACCTGCTGCGGCTGATCCGGCTGACGCCGACCCCGCTGACGACCGTGCTCGCCTCGCGGTACGTACTGGCCCTGGCCGTCGGCGTGGTGCAGGCTGCGGTGTTCATCGCGGTCGCGATGCTCCCCGGCTTCGGGCTGGTCCTGGACGGGCGCTGGCCGCTCGTGCTGCCCGCGCTGGTGCTCGGGATCACGGCGTTCCTCGCCATCGGCGTGATCGTCGGCACGTACGCGAACACCCCGGAGGCCGTCGCCGCCATCGCCAACTGCCTGATGGTGCCGATGGCGTTCCTGTCCGGTTCGTTCCTGCCGCTGGACATGATGCCGTCGTGGCTCCGGTCGGTCTCGCGGGCGCTGCCCCTGCGTTACCTCAACGACGCCGCGACCGGCGCGCTCACCGGCACCGGCTCCCTCACCGCCATCTGGACGGGATGCGCGGCACTGATCGGCTTCGCCGTCGTCTTCGGCGCGATCGGACTGAAGACCTTCCGCTGGAGCAACCGGACATGACGACGGCTTCCGCACGCCCGCCCGTACGCCCGCCGGTACGCCCGCTCGCACCCGACGGGACTCCGCTGGAGGCCGCCCGGCGCGACCTCGCCCGGGTACTGGAGCCGCTCGGCGCCGTCGTGGTGACCCTGGGCGTCCACGACGCCCTGGGGCCGCGCACCGCCGATCCGTTCGCCGCGGTCCGGCCGGGCGCGACCGTGCACCTCAGTGCGCGGGAGGTGCTCGTCGGCCCGTGGGGCGGTGACGGCACCGCGCCCGCCTGCGGCCAGTGCCTGGCCATGCGCCGCCAGCGGCTGCGCAGCCGCAGCGAGCGCGATGCGCTGGAGACCGGCAGCGGACCGGGCACGCCCGCCGGTCCGGAGTGGCCGCGGCTGGCCCCGTACGTCCACGACGCCGTCCACGCGCTGCACGAGGCCGTCCACGGCGGCCGGGTGGGTGCACCGGCGGGCGCGGAGGCCGACCGGGCGCTGCCGCAGGTGTCCCGGCTGGAACTGGAGACGCTGCGGATCCGGACGTACCCGCTGCTGGCCGATCCGCTGTGCCCGGACTGCGGCCCGCGGGGCACCGACGCGCCGCGGCGCTTCGCTCCCGCGTCCCGGCCCAAGCCCGACCCCGGCGCTCAACGGCTGCGGGCCGCGTCCTCGTACCCGATGCCGTACGCGGCGCTGGCCAATCCGGTGACCGGGGTGCTCGGCGGCGGCACCTGGCTCAACGTCACCTCGCCGACCACCGCTCCGGTAGCGGGCAGCGTCTTCATGCGGGGCTACGCGGGGCTGACGGACGTCACGTGGAGCGGGCAGGCCAACAGCTTCGGCGCGAGCCGCGACCTCGCCTACCTGGAGGGGCTGGAACGGTACGCCGGAACCCACCGCCGCACCGGGAACACGCTGCTCACCGCCTCGTACTCCGAACTGGGCGAGCGGGCGCTCGACCCCGCAGAGTGCGGGTTCTACGCCCCCGAGACCTACCGCGACGACCCGCTGGTGTCCCCCTTCGACCCGCAGCGGCCGATCCCGTGGGTGTACGGGCACTCGCTGCGCGACGACCGTCCCGTCCTGGTCCCTGCCCGGCTGGTCCACTACAGCGCGGGGCTCGCCGCGGACAACTTCGTCTTCGAGTGCTCCAACGGCTGCGCGATCGGCAGCTGCCCGGAGGAAGCACTGCTCGGCGCGCTGCTCGAACTCGTCGAGCGGGACGCGTTCCTGATCGCCTGGTACGGCGGACTGCCGCTGACCGAGATCGACTTGGCGACGGTGCCGGGGACGGCAGTGCGCACGATGGCCGACCGGGCGGCGCTCCAGGGGTACGACGTGCACGCCTTCGACAACCGCATCGATCTGGCGGTGCCGGTGGTGACCGGGCTCGCGGTGCGGCGCGACGGCGGCCCGGGGCTGTTCTCCTTCGGTGCGGGCGCCGCGCTCGATCCGGCGGCGGCCGTGGAGGCGGCGCTGTCGGAGGTGCTCACGTACATTCCGCACCTGCCGCGGCAGGTCGAGGAGCGCCGGGGCGAACTGGAGGCGATGGCCGGGGACTTCAGCCGTGTGCTGCACCTGAAGGACCACGCCCAGCTGTACGGGCTGCCCGCGATGGCGGAGCACGTTCGGCCCTACCGGGAGCCGGTGGCCGTGCGCGCGATGGACGACGTGTACCGGTCCTGGACCGGGCAAGGGCGGCCGCGCACCGGTGATCTCCGGGACGATCTGCAGTGCTGCGTGGACGAGTTGGTGCGGGCGGGGCACGACGTGATCGTCGTCGACCAGACCACGCCCGAGCAGCGGCGGATCGGGCTGCACACGGTGTGCGCCGTGGTGCCGGGGCTGCTGCCGATCGACTTCGGCTGGTCCCGGCAGCGGGCGCCGTACCTGCCCCGGCTGCGGAGCGCGCCGAGGCGGGCGGGGCTGCGGGCGACCGACCTCTCCGACGCCGACATCCGCTGGGTCCCGCACCCGTTCCCGTAGGGGCCGGGTGCCTTCACGGGCGGATGCCCCGGTCCTCGCGCGGGCGAGGCCGGGGCATCCGCGTGTCTGCGGCCTGACTGACGGTTCGGGTCAGGCGGAGCAGGAGGTGGTGCTGGTGGTCGAGGAACAGGTCGAGGTGGAACTGCAGCTCGTGGAACCGGCGAGCACGACCTCGCTGGCGTCCGAGTAGTCGGAGATCTCGAATGTCTCGGACTCGAGCTCCAGGATCTCGTCCGCGAGCGAGGCGAGGGGCGACTTCTCCATGATGACTCCTTCTGGTGCGGGGCCGGCACCGGCTTGTGCTGTGCCCGCCCCCATCAGAGCCGGTGCCGCCGTCAGCCCACCCGTCGTACCGCTGACACTCCTCTGACACGACGTGTCAGTGGTCTGTCGTCCGCGCTCCCGGCCGCGCGGCCGATCATGGCGGCATGACCGGCCCCGCACCCGCACCGCTCGCCCGACTGGACGCGCACCTGCACGACCTGACGACCCTTTACCTGGAACTGCACCGGGATCCGGAGCTGTCGGGAGCGGAGCGTCGTACGGCGGACCGATTCGCCGGACGGCTGGAGTCGGCGGGGTACGCGACCGTGCGCGGCATCGGCGGACACGGCGTGGCCGGGGTGCTGCGCAACGGCGACGGGCCGACCGTGCTGCTGCGGGCCGAACTCGACGCGCTGCCGGTGCGGGAGACGAGCGGGCTGCCGTACGCCGCCGACGGCGAGGCGGCGCACGCCTGCGGGCACGACCTGCACCTGGCCGCGGCCGCGGGGGCTGCCACACTGCTGGCCGAGACCCCGCAGGCCTGGCGCGGCACCCTCGTGGTGGCCGGACAGCCGGCCGAGGAGACGCTGGAAGGGGCGCGGGCGATGCTCGCCGACGGCCTCTACCGGAGGTGCGGCCGCCCGGACGAGGTACTGGCCCAGCACGCCGCGCCGCTGCCCGCCGGAATGGTCGCCCACGGGTACGGGCCCATGACGGCGGGCAGCGTCACCTTCCGGGTGGTGGTGCACGGCCGCGGCGGGCACGCCGGCGCCCCGCACCTCGCCGTCGACCCGGTGGTGGCGGCGGCCCACGTGGTGACCCGGCTGCAGACGGTGGTGGCGCGCGAGGCCGCCCCGGCGGAGCAGGTGGCGGTGACCGTCGGATCGTTCCGGGCCGGAGACCGGGCGAACGTCATCCCGGACCGCGCCGAACTGGCCCTCACGGTCAGGGCGGTGAGCGAGGCCTCGCTCGCGCGGGCCGCCGACGCCGTGGAGCGGATCGTGCGCGCCGAGTGCGCCGCCGCGGCCTGCCCCCGGGAACCGGACGTCGTCCGGGTGTCCGCCTCCCCGGTCACCCACCCCGACCCGGGGACGACGGCGGCGCTGAGGGAAGCGCACGCGGCCGAGTTCGGGGCGGAGCGGGTGGCGATGTGGCCGCCGTCGCTCGCGACGGAGGACTTCGCCCTGTTCGGCGACGCGGGCCTGGACGTGCACGGCGAGCGCGGCATCCGGCTCGGCTACTGGATGCTGGGTACGGCCGGCCCGGCCGCCTGGTCCCGCGCACCCGGCACGACGGCGGCCGAGAAGCTGGCCGCGCTGCCCGCCAACCACGCCCCGGACTTCGCCCCCGACGCCCGCACGGCCCTGCCGGCCGGCATCCGCGCCCTCACGGCGGCGGCCCTGGCCCGGCTCGGCTCCCCGTAGCGGAGGCGACGGGGCGGGGTCGGGGTCCGTCCGCGTAACTGCGCGTGGTCCGTCGGCTCGGGTTGCCCGCGCCTACGGCACGGCAGCCGCACCGGCGGCCCGCCAGTAGGCCACGTGTCCGCCGAACGCGCCGCTCACGGCGACCGCCGTCAGCCCGGCGAGGGACCAGACCCGGCCCTTGACCGCATCACCTCGCACCCTCGCCGCGAGGGACGCCGTGTAGCAGGCGATCACGGCCACGTTCGTCACCGCGTGGACCAGTCCGACCCGGGCCTGGACCGGCGGCAGGTCCGCCCAGTCCACCCAGCCGGAGACGGCCGCCGGACCGGCCCCCGCCAGCCCGACGGCCGTGAGCGTCGTGGCCGCGGGATGCCCCCCGGGCACCACGTCCAGCACCCCGGCCGACAGCCAGCAGCCGATCGGGACCTGCACCAGCACGGGATGCAGCGGGTGCCCCAGGGGCCTGCCGCGCAGCACGTCGCGCGCGCCGCCCAGCGGAAGGGCTCGGATGCCCCGCTGGAGAGCGCGGATCGCAGGATCCGCGGCCGTGGTCCGCTCGATGCGCTCCAGGGACTTCAGCCATTGCGCGGACGCCTTGCCGAGGACCCCGGCCGGGCCCGGTTCCGTGGAGTCGTCTTGTGTGTCCATACGGGTCCGCCTACCCAGCCTCACGCCGTCATGCCCCCGCTGCCGGAAGCCGGCAGCCCGTTCTTCACCGTTCCTTCTCCTCGGCCGCCGCGATGGAGGCGAGTGGCGATCCCGGATCCCGTTCGACCTCGAGATCACCCAGGGTGACGATGCCCACGAGTTCGCCGCTGTCCGTCTGCACGGGCAGGCGCCGCAGCGCGCGCCGACGCATGAGGTCGACGGCCTTGTCGACGTCGTCGTCGGGTCTGACCGTGAGCGGTTCGGTGGTGCAGATCGAGCCCACGGTCGTCTCGGCGGGGTCTTTGTCCTCCGCCAGCGCGCGCACGACGAGATCCCGGTCGGTGACGATGCCGAGGAGCCTGCCCCGGTCGACGACCAGTACGTCCCCGATGCCGGCGTCCCGCATCACCCGCGCGGCCTCTGCCAGTGAGGTCAGCCGCTCGACCGCCACCGGGTTGCCCGTCATGACCTCGTGCACTTGTCGGGTCATCGCTCCTCCTGCTGCTGGAAGCAGCCCCGCGCGGGGCGCCTACCCTCCGTCGTACGGGCGTAAGCACGCGCTCCGGCGCCCGGCGGCCGCCGGGTGGTTGACCACCGGCACCGGGGGTATGCGCTCCGCTGACGACCCTTTTGCGGGTGACCTCGCCGGTCCCTGCACGCAGGCGCGAGTGCGCGCTCACAGGCTCCCCGGGAGGCGGTTTCATGATCCACCTCACGATTCCGCTGATCCCCGGAGGCGACCGCGGCCCGCTGATTCCCGCCGACCGGGTCACCGCACTGCTGCGCACCCTCGCCGTCGATTGGGTGCGCTCGGCGGACACCGACGACCCGTCGGTCGACCGCCGGACCGTCGACAGCCTGGCCGGCGTGCTGGACGAGCTCGCCGACAGCATCGACGTGGAGTGCATCGCCTTCGCGTCGGCCCCGGAAGGACAGGCACCGGAGGGGGAATGACGCGGCGGGCATGCCGGTGTACGGGGTCATCCGGCCGGGGACCAGAAGGCCGTCAGGCTGCCGCGTCCCGGGGTCAGGCCGTCCCATCCGCCCGGGAGGTCCACCGCCGCGACGCCCGACGTGGGGAAACCCGCACGGAGCCGTTCCAGCAGTTCCGCCGGGCCGTGGCCGCACAGCGCCGAGGCCAGCTCGTGGATGCCGGGATCGTGACCGACGACGAGGATGCCGGCGAGCCCGCTTCCGTGTGCCGTCACCACGCTGACCAGGTCGTTCGGAGCGGCGTTGTAGAGCCGGTCGTCGTACACGGCCGGAGGCGGGCCCGTCAGCGCGGGAAGGATCAGCCCCCACGTCTGCCGTGTCCTTCGGGCCGGTGAGCACAGCACCAGGTCGGCCTTGAGGCCGGACCCGGCCAGCCACCGGCCGGTCGCGGTCGCGTCCTGCCGGCCGCGGTCGCTCAGGGGACGGTCGAAGTCCTCGACCCCGCCCTTGGGCACGGCCTTCGCGTGCCGGACCAGGAGGAGTCGACACCCCTCACCTGCGGCTGGGGCGGACTGCGTCGCGTGGGGCGGAGGCTCCGGGGGCATGGTCGTGGTCATCTCCCTCGCTGCGGGGCGATACACGCCCATGGTGCGGCCGTCCCCCGGGGCACGCACGCGCACGCACGGCCGGTAGGCACCCGTGAGGGCAGGCAGGGCGGGAAGGGGTGACGCCGAAGCGTTACCGATCCGGTGCCCGGCCGCGCCCGCGCCTCGATAGCGTCCGGCACCATGCCCGTCGTCAGAACCGTCCCCGCGCTCGCCGTCCTGCTGACCGCCGCCGCACTCGCCGGCTGCGCTCCGCAGACCGCCCCCCGCAGCTCCGCCCCGGCCGCTCACGAGCCCGCCGCGTCCCCCACGGCGCCCGCGGCCGCCGCCACCACGGCCGCCGCCCCCTCCGCGAACCCCTCGGCCACGTCCTCGCCGACGGCTCCGGCCCGGCAGACGCCGAGCACGGCGGCCCCCAGCACCACCCGGCCGACGACGGCCCCGCCCGCGGCCGCGCCCGCACCCGCACCCGCACCCGCACCCGCGACCCGCCTGACCATGGCGGTGTCCGCACCCGCCGGCCGGCTCGCGCTGGTCCGGGGCGGCCCGGCACGCGAATTCACGGTCACCCTCACCAACGGCAACACGCGCGCGTACGGGCACCTCCTGCTCGCCTTCCAGATGGAGGCGCTGCTCCCGGAAGCGGGAGCCGCACCCGTCGCCGGTGACGGCTTCGTCCTGGAGCGCCGGGATCCCACCACCGGCACCTGGCGCCCGGCCCGGCTGCGGATCGCCAACGACGTCATGCCGTACGCGCTGCTCGGCGGCGGCACCCCGCTCGAACGGAACGCCGTCCGCTCAGAGCGCTTCCGCCTGCGGGCGACCGCCGCCGGTCCCACCGGCAGCACCCCGCTGATGGTGGCCGCGGTGGACACCGACGCCCACACCCGCGCCGCTTCCTCCTCCCTCCCGCACAGCACGGCGCCCCGCCGTTCCTGACGGTTCGGAACCTCGTGGCATCGTGTGGCCCGAGGACCGGACTCCCTTTGCGAGGCATGGATGTGGACGGCTCAGACCGCGGCGCAGGCGCTCGAGACCGCCACGGGCGAGCGCATGGACTCCTTGCTGGGTGATGCCGGATTCCTCACCCACATCGACCCCGGTGTCCTGCGTCGCGCGGTGTCGACGGACCACCGGCCCGGGTCCGGCCGAAGCGGGCGGATGCTGGCGGTGTACCGCACGGTGGCGCACAGGCTGGCGTCGCTCGGCCCTTCCGACCGGGCCCAGGTGCTGTCGCTCCAGGCCTTGAGGTTCGGGATTGCGGAGGACTTCGACGCGCTCGCGCCGCAGACATGGACCTGCTCGTGGACCACGGGCGGATCCGCTCCGCACGGTCTGCTGGCGCAGTTGCCGGCTCCCAGCAGGGCCGAGGTGGAGTCCGTCGCCGTGGGTCGTCTGCACGGTCGCCCCGTGGCCGTGGTCCGGGACCACGGGATCCAGGGCATGCGTGTGTGGGATCTCGAGCACGGCGTCGAGGACGGGCATGCGCTCGAGGGCGACCTGCTGGGACCCGGCGGCTGCCGCAACGGTCTCGTCCTCCTGGAGCTCGACAGCGGTCTCGCGGCGGTCAGCGTGGGGTTCGACTCGGTCCTGCGCGCTTGGGATCTTGAGACCAGGAAGCCGCTCAGTGGCGGGCTGGACCGCCTCGACCAGGAAGTGGTGGCGCTGGCGAAAGCATCGGCCGGGGGCGAGCAGCTCGTGGCCGTCGCCGGTTCGGAATCCCTTCACCTGTACGGACTCCGCATCCGGGGCGACGCTGCGGACTGGGAACGGCGTGGAGCCGCACTGCCCCATCCGATCGGCGTGACGGCGGTGGCCACGGCCGAGGTCGACGGCGTGCCGACGGCACTGGTCGGCTGCCTGGACGGCACCGTGCGGCTGTGGGACCTCACACGCGGCGAACCGCTCGCCCTGCTGCGGCCCGGCTCTCCGGCCGTCGTCGAGGCGGTCATGGTGATCGCTCTGGGCGGCGTCCCCACGGCCCTGATCGCGGCGGGCGGTGCGGTGCGGATGTGGGACCTCCGGCGCTGCGAGCTCGTCGGGCAGGGGCTTCTCCCGGAGCGCATGCAGGTGGACTCGCTCGCCGCCTCCCGGACCGGTCAGGGCTGGGAGGTGCTCGCCGGCACCTTCCCCCGCATCGGCGACGCGCCCGTACAGCGACTCGCGCTGCCCGACGCTCCCGGTGCCGGTGCCGGGCCGTTCACGGTGACGCCGGCGCCCCTGCCGATGTTCGCCGGCGGCATCGCGTGCACGCGCGTCGGCGACCGACGGGTCGCGGTCACGGTCGACGGAGTCGACCTGGGCGCCCGGATGTGGGATCTCGACGCGGTCGTGACCGACGACCGGCACGGTCACCACGATGCGGCCACGGCCGTGGCCCAGGCCCGGTTCGAGGGCAAGCCGGTGCTGGTGACCGGCGGCAAGGACGGCACGGTCTGCATGTGGGACCAGGCCACGGGCGCCCCGGTCGGGCGGCCGTTCTCCATCGGTGACGGTGGATACCGGCTCCCCCGGATCGCGACCGTCGCTCTGGCCGGCGGTGACGCTCTCGCGACCTGCACCGGCGAGGAGGACGTCCGCCTTTGGGACCTGCCGTCCGGACACCAACTCGCCCGGGTCGTCACCGACTGCACCTGGGTCGTGGACGTGGCGGTCGCCCGGCTCGACGGGCACTCCTGGATCATCAGCACCGGCAACCGTCGCACCCAGCTGTGGAGTGCCGTTTCCGGCAACGAACGCCAAGGCGTCTTCGGGGACGACGAGGACGGCAGAACGACCGCTGTGGCGACGACGCACGTCCGGGGACGACCGGCCGCCGTGACCACCGACTCCTACGGCGGCGTGCACGTCCGGGACCTGACCAACGGCGGCGAGCCCGTTCGCCTGGGCAGTCACGGCCGCCCCGTCCAGTGCATCGCGGTGGGCGAGTTCCCCGACGCCACCTTCGCGCTGACCGAATCCTCGGGGTACCAAGGCGGAGAAGTCCGCCTCTGGAACCTGGACACCCGCGAGTGCGCCCTCCGGTTCCAGCACGCCCACGACCGGCTGGAGGCCCTGGCACTGGGCCGTATCGGCGGCCGGACCATCGCCTTCACCGGTGGGTACGACAGCACGGTCCACGTGCGTGATTGCGACTCCGACACCCCACTGCCCGCGCTGCACCTGCCGGAGCGCGTGTCCGCCCTGTCCTGGCAGCAGGACGGGCTCGTCGTCTGTTTCGGCAACGAGACGGCGGTGTTCGCACCCGCAGTGGGCGAACGGCAGACAAAGCAAAGGTTTGGCACCTCATAAGGCCGGCTTATGAGGTCATAAACGGGGGCCGACTACCGAGTTAGGATGGCCTAAGTTAGGTTGATCTTCGAGTCCATCGGACAGCTGTCCACACCACTCGAAGGGAACCACCATGCCCCGCCCCCTGCGGGTAGCCATCATCGGTGCCGGCCCCGCCGGGATCTACGCCGCCGACGCGCTGCTGAAGTCCGACGCCTGCACCGACCCCGGGGTCCTCATCGACCTCTTCGAGAGGATGCCCGCGCCGTTCGGCCTGATCCGTTACGGCGTCGCTCCCGACCACCCGCGGATCAAGGGCATCGTCACCGCCCTCCACCAGGTCCTCGACAAGCCGCAGGTCCGGCTCTTCGGCAACGTGGACTACCCGAACGACATCAGCCTCGACGAGCTGCACGCGTTCTACGACGCGGTGATCTTCTCGACGGGCGCGACCGCCGACCGGGCGCTGGACATACCCGGCATCGGGCTCGACGGCTCGTACGGCGCGGCCGATTTCGTCTCCTGGTACGACGGGCACCCGGACGTGCCGCGGACCTGGCCGCTGGAGGCCGAGAAGGTCGCCGTCCTCGGCGTGGGCAACGTCGCGCTGGACGTGGCGCGCATCCTCGCCAAGACGGCGGACGAGCTGCTGCCGACCGAGATCCCGGCAAACGTGTACGACGGTCTCAAGGCCAACCGGGCCCGGGAGATCCACGTGTTCGGCCGACGGGGACCGGCCCAGGCCAAGTTCAGCCCGATGGAGCTGCGCGAACTGGACCACTCCCCCACCATCGAGGTCATCGTCAACCCCGAGGACATCGACTACGACGCGGGCTCGATCGAATCCCGCCGTTCCAACAAGCAGGTCGACATGGTCGCCAAGACCCTGGAGAACTGGGCCATCCGGGACATCGGCGAGCGCCCCCACAAGCTGTTCCTGCACTTCTTCGAATCGCCCGTCGAGATCCTCGGCGAGGACGGCCGCGTCGTGGGCCTGCGCACGGAGCGGACGCAGCTGGACGGCACGGGCAACGTGGCCGGCACCGGCGAGTTCCACGACTGGGACGTCAGCTCCGTCTACCGGGCGGTGGGCTACCTCTCCGACGAGCTGCCCAAGCTGCCCTGGGACCTGGCCTCCGGCACCGTGCCGGACCAGGCCGGGCGGGTCATGGAGGGCGACCGGCACCTGGCGTCGACGTACGTGACGGGCTGGATCCGGCGTGGTCCGATCGGCCTCATCGGCCACACCAAGGGCGATGCCAACGAGACCGTCGCGAGCCTGCTCGACGACCACGCGCACGGCCGCCTGCGGACGCCGTCCGCTCCCGCCCCGGAGGCGGTGGAGGCGTTCTTCGCCGAGCGCGGGGTGCGCTACACCACCTGGGAGGGCTGGCACCGCCTCGACGCCGCCGAGCGTGCGCTGGGCGAGCCGCAGGGCCGCGAGCGCGTGAAGATCGTCGAGCGGGAGGACATGCTCCGCGCCAGCGGCGCCTGACCGCAACACCGTCCCCGGCTGCGCGGCCGCAGCAAGGCCGATGACGGGACGCCCCCGCTCTTGCGGGGGCGTCCCGTCGTGCCGTTGCGCCGGGGCGTCGCCGGGAATCCCGCTCAGCGGGGTTCGGCCCGGGGCCGTCAGGCGCGGTAGCCGCGCGGCTTCGGCTTGTCCTCCACGGACGGCACCTCGGCAACGTCGCCGTCCCGGGTCCCGGCGCCGCCCCGGCCGTGCGCCTTGTCGGCGGCGGTGCGCGACGGCCACAGGTGGCGGGTCAGGGCGACCGCCGCCAGCAGGGCGACCAGCGCGCACACCGCGGTCCAGCCGTACGCGGCGTGCATGCGGACGCCCAGCCACGAGCCGACCGTGCCGCCGGTGTACGCACATGTCATGAACGCGGTGTTGAGCCGGCTCCGGGCGTCCGGGCGCAGCGCGTACACCCGCGCCTGGTTGGCCACCGTCCCGGACTGCATGGAGACGTCGAGCAGCAGGGCGCCGGCGGCGAGTGCCGCCAGGCCGGCGGTCCCGCCCCCGGCGGCGGCCGCCAGGACCGCGGCCGCTCCCAGCAGACCGAGCAGGGCCGACAGGTTGACCGGGCCCGGCCCGTGCCGGTCCACCAGACGCCCCGCGACGGGGGTCCACAGCATGGTCGCCCCGCCCACCAGCGCGAGCAGGCCGACGGCCTCCGCGCCCAGCCCGTAGGCCGGGCCGGTCAGCAGCAGGGCCACGCACGTCCACGTCGCGGAGAACCCGCCGAATGCCGCGGCCTGGTAGAGGCAGGACCGGCGCAGCTCCGGCTCCGCGCGCAGCAGCCGCAGCGGCTCGGCCAGCATCTGCGCGTACGGCCGGTGCGCCGCGGTCGGGGAGGTGACCGGCACCGCGTACGCCAGGACGGCTGCCAGCAGCAGGGCCACCACCGCGGCCACCAGGTACGGGGCCCGCCACCCCAGCCGCTCGCCGAGCACCCCGCCGAACGTACGGGCCAGCAGCATGCCGCCGGTCGACCCGCTCAGCAGCGTGCCCAGCACCGCGCCCCGCCGGCCCGGTTCCACCAGGCCGGCCGCCAGCGGACCGATGATCTGCGCGGCCACCGTGGTCAGCCCCACCAGGGCGCTGGCCGCGACCAGCGGCGGCAGTGCCGGAGCACAGCCCGCGCCCAGCAGCGCCAGACCGGTCAGCGTGAGCAGCACGACCAGCAGCGAGCGGTGCCGGAACCGGTCCCCGAGCGGCACCAGCAGGACCATCCCCGCGGTGTAGCCGATCTGGGTGGCGGTCACCACGAGGGTGGCCGTACCCGCCGGGACACCGAGCCCTTCGGCGACCAGCGGCCCCAGCGCCTGCGGGAAGTAGAGGTTGCCCACCGCAACGGCGCAGGCCACGGCGAGGAGCAGCACCAGCCGGCGGCTCATCGGGCCGCCCCGGCGGCCGGGCGGTCGCGGGGAACGGGGCCAGGGGGAAGGGGGGAGGTCATGGCAGCCAGTCCACGGCACCGGGGGCCCTCTGCCAACTGATGTAGCGTACGGCTTAATGATCAGCTTCGAGCTCGGCGTCGAGGACCTCGCCGACACCCGGTTCGCCCTCTCGCCGCTGGGCGAGACCGTGCTGAGCCTGCGGGTGTTGCGCGACCCGGGGCTGTCCCCCCTGCACCTCCCGTGGCGCAGGGGCGTCCTGGGCCGGCTCGGCGGCCTCGACACCGCCCTCCTGACGGCTCTGGTGGCGGACCGGCTGACCCTGCCGGACTTCCTCACCCCGCGCCCCACGGCGTTCGAGCCGGACTTCGACGCCGAACTGGCCGCCGTACGCCGCGCCCCGGCCGGTCTGGTACGCCGTGACCTGGCGGCCGCGCACGCCCCGGACCTCCTGCCGGAGCCGCTGCGGGCGGCGGCCGCGGCCGGGGACGGGCCCGTGCTCGAGCTCCGCGACCGCATCTGCGCGATTTTGCAGCGCTACTGGGAAGTCGCCGTCCGGCCGGTCTGGCCGCAGATCCGGCTGGTCGCGGAGGCGGACATGACCTACCGGGCGCGGCAGCTCGCCCGGGGCGGCGCCCGGCTGCTCTTTTCCGACATGCACCCCCAACTGCGGTGGGAGGACGCCGGCTCCCGCGGGGTGCTGCACGTGGACCGGACCATCGGCGGCTACCGCACGACGGCCTCCGGGCAGGGGCTGCTGCTCGTACCGTCCGTCTTCGCGCACAAGTGCGCGCCGCCGGTCGGTCCGCAGGAGCCGCCCTCGCTGCTCTATCCCTGTCGTGGAGTGGCGACGCTGTGGGAGTCCGAGGCCGGCAGCGGCCGGGGCGGCACGGCCGGGCGGGCGGCCCTCGTGCCGCTGATCGGCGCGGCCCGGGCGCGGCTGCTCGCGCTGCTCGCCGAACCGCTGGCCACGGTCGAGATCGCGCGCCGCCTGGGCGTGACGCCCAGCGCCGTGTCGCAGCACCTGGGCGTCCTGCACGCCGCCGGTCTGCTCACCCGGGCCCGCGACGGCCGCCGGGTGCTGTACCGCCGAAGCCCCCTCGGCGACGGGCTCGCCGCGGAGGCGGGCGGCTGCGCGTCCTGAGTGCGGCCGCTCCTACATGTGCGGCTGGCCGTAGTACCGGGCGAACTGCTCGAGGTAGCTGGGTTCGCCGGCGTTCTTGCCCGCGTCGAACTCCGGTGCGTCCTTGATCTGGTCCTTCGTGCGGTTGACGTAGACCTTCTCCTCGGCGGTGTCGATGCGCTCGATGGTTCCGGCGGGCAGCAGTACGTGCTTGCCGAAGATCCACACTCCCGTGTCCACGACCAGGTAGGAGGCACCGGCGTCCTCGGAATGCCTGTCGATCTTGCCGATGTGACCGTCCTTGGCCTCGACCTTGTAGCCGACGATGTCGACTCCTTGCTCGTGTCCCGCGTCCGGGTGGTAGCCCCAGATGTCGAAATCAGTCACGGCAACACCTTTCCGTTTTATGGGTTATTCCGAAGAATCTTCCAGATTGCTCCTGCCCTGAAAGGCGTCTGCGCAAAAGCCACGCCGTGGCCGGCCGCGTCACCACCCCACCCGCTCCCGTCATCGTCCGTAGCCGAAATGGTGCGGAATGTGACGCCGGATGTCAGCGTGGTGGGAAGCAATCCACACCCACGCACGAAGGAGCCACCGTCATGGGCGGTACGCAGGACAAGCGTCAGCAGCCGGGCCAGTCGGGCAAGAGCCCCGACGAACTGCGGACGCAGCACAAGCCGACCGGGCACGAGCCGTCGCACCATCAGAAGCCCGGCCAGCCCGCCAAGCCGTCCCGCGGCAAGGGACGCGCGGACGAGGAGTCCACACGTCGCCGTGACGACGATCTGCTGCGTGAGGAAGACCTGCACGGCGAGCCGTAGCCGCCCCGCCACGTCGCCGGCGGCTGGTCCGGGAGAGGGTCTCGTTCGGGGGGTCACGGAGCGGTTGCCGGGGCAGGCGCTCGCCACGAGGGCACGGATGCGATGCCCCTGCGGGCGCCGGACGGCCCGAGGCCACCGGCCTCCGCGCCACTTCCAGTTCAAGGAGACCCCTCATGTCGCAGGTCAAGGAGGAGTCGATCGAAGTCGGCGTCCCGGTGCGTACGGCGTACGACCAGTGGACGCAGTTCGAGTCGTTCCCGCAGTTCATGGACGGTGTCGAGAGGATCGAACAGCGTACGGACACGCTCACGCACTGGGTGACGAGGATCGGCGGTGTGGAGCGTGAGTTCGATGCGGAGATCACCGAGCAGATCCCCGACACCAAGGTCGCCTGGGTGACCGTGGGCGGCGATATCGAGCAGTCCGGACTGGTCACCTTCCACCCGATCGACCCGTCCCGCACCGAGGTGACGCTGAGGATGGACTTCGACCCCGAGGGGATGGCGGAGAACATCGGCGACAAGCTCGGCTTCATCGACCGACAGGTCAAGGGCGACCTGAAGCGGTTCAAGCACTTCGTCGAAGACCGCGGCTCCGCCACCGGAGCCTGGCGCGGAGAGGTCTGACCGGCCCGGCCTCCCGGAGGCCGCCGCGCGGAACACCGCGCGGCGGCCGGCGGTGCAGAACGTCTCGGACGCCCTCGGCTGCCGGGAGAGGCAACGGCCTCACCCCACGGGGCGCCCCGCCCGGAGTTCCAGCCGGTCGGCGCCGAAGCGGTCGCGGAAGCGGCGGTCGTGCGAGACGACGACCACCGCGCCCTCGTAGCGCGTCAGTGCCTCCTCCAGCTCGTCGACGAGCGCGGGGGCGATGTGGTTGGTCGGCTCGTCCAGGACGAGGAGGTCGGCCGGGCGGGTGACGAGCCGGGCCAGCTCCAGCCGGCGCTGCTGACCGGCCGACAGCGAACCGACCGGCGTCTCGAGGTCCCCCGCGCGGAACAGCCCCAGCGCCAGGAGCCCGTCGGCGTGCTCCTCATCCGGCCCCGGCAGCCCGGCGGCGTACACGCGCAGCAGCGTGGCGTCGGTGGGGAACGGGCTCAGCTCCTGCGGCAGCCACCCGACCCGGGCGGGCCGGCGTACGGTGCCGCGGTCGGCCCGGAGGTCACCGGCGAGGACGCGCAACAGCGTCGACTTCCCTGCGCCGTTGGGTCCGGACACGAGCAGTCGGCTGCCCGCCTCGATCGTCAGGCGGGGCAGCCGCAGCCGGTCCCCGACACCGATGTCGGTGAGCTCCGCGAGGGTGCCGTCCGTCCGCACGGCCGCCAGGCCGGGTGTGAACCGCAGCGGCTCGGGAGGCGCCGGCACCGGCTCGCGCAGCAGCACCTCCAGGCGCGTCCGCGCCGCCCGCACCTGCCCGGACAGCTTGGCCTCGGAGGAGCGGCGGTGCTTGCCGAAGCCCTGCCGGGGGTCCTTGCCGGCGCCCGCGAGGCGCTGGCCGGCCGCCTCGACCAGCTCCCTGGTCCGGGACGTCTCGTCGAGCCATTCGCGGTGCTCCTGATCGCGCCGGCGGCGCTCGGCGGCCTTGGCCGTGCGGTAGCCGGCCCAGCCGTCGCCGTAGCGGCTCACGGTGTGCGTGTCGCCGTCGACTTCCAGGACGGCCGTGGCGAACTCGTCCAGGAACGTCCGGTCGTGCGTGACGGCCAGTACCGTCCCGCGGTGGGCGCCCAGCCGTTCGCGGAGCCAGCGGACGGCCTGCGCGTCGAGGTGGTTGGTCGGCTCGTCCAGGAGCAGGAGTTCCGCGCCGGCCGACAGGACGCAGGCGAGCGCCAGCCGGGACTGCTCGCCGCCCGACAGGCTCCCGAGGGCCCGGTCGCGTGCCAGGTGACCGATGCCGAGGCCGTGCAGCGCCGCCTCCACGCGGGCGTCCGCCTCGTACCCGCCGCGGTCGGCGAAGGCGTCCAGCAGCTCCCCGTACTGCCGGAGCTCCTCCGGGCTCGCGGCGGCGAGGACGGTTTCGCGCGCCCTGATCTGCCGTTCGAGCTCGCGCAGCGGGGCGAGGGCGGTGTCGACGGCGTCCTGGACGGTCCTGGAGGGCGGCAGGGACGGGGTCTGGGTGAGGTGGCCGGTGGCCGCCGGGCGCCGAGACGGTGATGTCGCCGGAGTCCGGTGCTTCGGTCCCGGCGAGCAGGCGCAGGAGGGTGGATTTCCCCGAGCCGTTCTCGCCGACGACGGCGACGCGCTCGCCGGGGCGGGCGGTGAACGACACGTGGTCGAGGACGGTTCGGGCGCCGTAGGACTTCCCGATTTCCTTCACGGCGAGCTGGAAGGGGGCGCGAGCGCGCATGGCTTCTTTCCCTGAATGCGAGGGCCTGGGGTCGCAGGCCGGGGTCATGGGCCTGGTCACGGGCGGCGCCCGCACACCGCCGGCCGCTCAGCCGACGGGCGGCGCCTGCCCGTCCCCGGAATCAGAGAAAGAAGTAGTAAGAACCCATACGGGCGACTGTACCGGCGGGCTCCGCCGGGGTGCTCACCGTTTTTCTTCGTCCGGAGGCTCCGGGAGCGCTCGGGCGCGGACGTGGTGCGGGAGTGCCTGGCCGCCGCCCGTCGGGATCATGCGGACCTCGCCGCGGTCGCTGATCTCCGCTCGGACGATGCCGGTGGCGTCCGCGTAGACGGGGTGGCCGCCCGGGCCCTTCTGATCGGTGATGGTGACCTCCACGATGTCCTCGCCGGCCTCGGGGCCGTCGGGGAAGAGGAGTTCGTATCGGCGTGCGGCCATCTGGGGTTCTCCCGTCCGTTCCAGGTGCAGGGTGCGGCGTCGCCGCTACGCTCGGATGCCGTCGCAGGTGATGTGCAGGTGGCGCGGGCCGCGCAGGACGGCGTTCTGGCGGTACGGCGGCGGGTCCGCCACGAGGCGGGGGTTGTCCAGGCGGCGGGCCAGTTCCGACAGGGCGAGCTGCGCTTCGAGGCGGGCCAGGGGGGCGCCGAAGCAGCTGTGGATGCCGCTGCCGAGGCCGAGGTGCTGCACGTCCTTGCGGTACGGGTCGAAGCGGCCGGGGTCGGCGAAGCGCTCCGGGTCGCGGTTGCCCGACGCCAGGACCAGCCAGAGCGACGATCCCTTGGGGATGGTGACCCCGCGCACCTCGATGTCGGAGAGGGTGGTGCGCTGCGGCAGGAGCTGCACCGGGGGTTCGTAGCGCAGCAGTTCCTCCACCAGGGGGACCGCGAGGCCGGGGTTCGCGCGCAGGTCGGCCAGGACCTCCGGGTGGCGCAGCAGGGTGAGCATGCCGTTGGTGATGAGGTTGACCGTCGTCTCGTGACCGGCGATCAGGAGCAGCGCCGCCGTGCTGAGCAGCTCCATCGTGGTCATCGTCTCGTCCTTGCCGTGGCCCGCGGCCAGTTGGGAGAGCATGTCGTCGCCGGGGTCCTTGCGGCGCTCCTCGATCAGCCCGGCGAGGTACATGCCCAGTTCCATGCGGGCGCTCTGGCCGACCTCGGCCCGTTCGGCCCGTGCGGCGGGGTCGGCGTCCGGGTCGGGGTCGAGGCTCGCGGCGAGGGTGTCGGCCCAGCCGTGGAAGCGGGACTCGTCCTCGCGGGGCACGCCCAGCAGGCGGCAGATGACGGTGACCGGGAAGGGGTACGAGACCTGGTCGACCAGGTCGATGCCGCCGGGGTCTCCGACGCCGTCGATGCCGTCGATGAGTTCCTTGACGATCACGGCGAGTTCGCCGCGCATGGAGTCGATGCGGTACGGGGAGTGCGGTGGGCCGAAGGGGCGGTTCGTCATGCGGCGCAGCCGGTCGTGTTCCGGCGGGTCCAGTTTGAGGAAGCTCGGGGGCAGGGTGGTGGACTCCGCTCCTTCGGCTTCGGCTTCGGCTTCGGCCAGCGGGTCGCCGGCGGCGGCCGTCAGGTTCCGCGAGTCGGAGCTGATCCGCGGGTCGTGGAGCAGGGCGCGGATGTCGTAGTAGCGGCTGATCACGTACGGCCCCTCGCCGTTCTGGTGGACGGGGGTCCTGCGCAGTTCCTCGTAGAGCGGGTACGGGTCGGCGCGGCTCGCGGGGTCGAGGATGCGGTGCAGGATGTCTTCGGTCATGACGGCTCCTCCGGGGCCTGGCGGGTCAGTGCCCGGCGGGGGTGAATGTCATCCGCCGATCGGCCGGCGAGTATCCGCTGAGGGTGATGGTCGGTCCGTGGGTGGGGACGGACGGGTCGGGGAAGTCCGCGGGGACCGGGCGCCGGCCTTCGGAGCGCCGGTCGACGGTGTCGAACGGGGGCGGGAAGGGCGCCGTGGTCTCGATCTGCCGCTCGTAGAACTCCAGCCAGCGGGCGTTGTCGAAGGTGACCGCGCCGATGATCCGGCCCTGGTAGCCGTAGACGCCGGCGAAGCGGCGCTCCGCGCGGGAGCCCTGGATGATGAGGATCTCCGAGCCCATGGAGGGCACGCCGACGGATTTGATGTTCACTCCGAACTGGGTGGACCAGAAGGCGGGGACCCAGATGTGGGGGCGGCGGTCGGTGCTCTCGCTGAGCATGTTGTGGGCGGCGGTCTCGGCCTGGGAGACGGCGTTGCCCCAGTGCTCGAGGGAGAGGAACTGGTAGCCGAAGAGCGGGTGCGGGGAGCGGGCGACGTCACCGGCGACGTAGATGTCGTCGGTGACGATTCCGCGGATGTCGAAGGCGCGGCAGCCGGCGTCGCACGCGATGCCGCGGGGGCCGGCGCCGAGGCCGGAGCCGGCGAGCCATTCGGTGTTGCGGATGGCACCGAGGGAGACGACCACGACGTCGGCCTCGACGGTGCTGCCGTCGGAGAGGTGGGCGGCCCGGACCCGTCCGGAGGAGTCGCCGTCGAGGCCGGTGACCATCACTCCGGTGCGCAGGTCGACGCCGTTCTCCCGCTGGAGTTCGGCGGCGACCTCGCCGATCACGCCGCCCAGGGCGCCGACGAGGGGGGCGGCGGCCCGTTCGGCGACGGTGACGTCGAGGCCGCGCTCGCGGCAGGCCGAGGCGATCTCGGAACCGGTGAATCCGGCGCCGATGACGAGGACGCGGCGGGGGTTGTCGGCGAGGCGGCGGGCGAGGCCGGCGCCGTCGTCGCGGGTACGGAGGACGAAGACGCCGTCGAGCTCCGCCTCGGCCTGGTGGGGCCAGGGCCGGGCGCGCACGCCGGTGGCGATGAGGAGGCGGTCGTAGGGGACCTCGTCGCCGTCGGCGAGGCGGACCCGTCGGGCGGCCATGTCCAGGCCGGTGGCGGCCACGCCGAGCCGCCAGTCGGCGTCGAGGGCGCGGCGGCGGGGCAGGGCGGTGTGCTCGGCTGCGGCCCGGCCGAGGAGGACCTGCTTGGACAGCGGCGGGCGGTCGTAGGGTTCGTACGGCTCGTCGCCGATCATGACGAGGGATCCCGCGAAGCCCTTCTCGCGGAGCGTCTCGGCGGCGCGCAGGCCGGCGAGGGAGGCGCCCACGACGACGATGCGGCCTCCGCGCTTGAGCTGGTCGAGGGCACTGTCAGGCATCGCGGGCCGCCCGGTGGGGCGCGGGCCCCGCGGCGGCGGGTTCGGCGCCGGCGTGCGCCTCCGGTCCGCCGGCCGTGGCCGCCAGGTCCGGTTCGTCGACCAGGATCGCCTGGACGGGGCAGGCGGCGGCCGCCTGGGCGACGCGGGCGCGCTGGGCCTCCTGCGCCTGGGGATCGTAGAGCAGTCCTTCGTCCCCGTGCATGGCGAAGACGTCGGGCGCGAGGAAGGCGCACTGCGCGTACCCCTGGCAGCGGTTGAGATCGACGACGAGCCTCAGCAAGGTGCGGTCCTTTCGTGGCCTGGCGTTTCCCACGTGCCAAGCCTGAGCCGCGGAGCGCGGCGGGGCCCGCCCGGCCGGGCCGGTGGAGTGACGGCGGAGCCGGATCCGCCGTCACTCCACCGGGGACCTGCCGACTACGCGTACGGGTCGAAGGGGATGCCCGCCGGCTTGGCCTCGGCCAGATGGGAGGCGAAGGAGCCGTCCTTCAGGCCGAAGTGCGCGCTGCCGAAGTCCGCCTGGCTGAGCTTGTCCCGCAGGGTGGCGGGGTAGCCCGACCAGCCGACGAGCGCGGGGTACTGCCAGGCACGGCGGTGGTTCTCGGGCGGGTCGTCGTTGCCGTTCGCCGCACGGAAGCAGTGCGTGCCGACGCCGTCCTTGTGGTAGACGATCTTGGGGTGGGTGCCGTCCCAGCGGATCTGGTCGCGGGTGTGGATGTCGAAGTCGCCGTGGGCGGAGGTCGCGACGTACTTGGCCTCGTTGCCCTGGATCCACACCACCACGTGTTCCCAGTCGTGGCGGTGACCGCCGAGCGAGATGCCGGGGACGGCCTGGTCCTTCTCGAAGTACAGCGCGTAGACCACGGCGCACCAGCCGTTGTTGCAGCTCCAGCGGGAGTAGCCGTTGGTGTTGTCGAGGTCCGAGGCGTCCCGGCAGTTGCCGTTGAGGGCGCCGGTGGGCTTGAGCCCGCCGTTCAGAACCCCGCTCGGGCCTATGGCGGGTGTCGGGTAACAGCCGTCGGTGTCGTAGTCGTAGGCCGGCTGGTAGGTCAGCTCGATCGCGTCGGCCTGGCTCGGCAGGGCCGGCGGTGGTGCGGCGAAGGCCGCCTGGGGGACGCCGACGACCAGCGCGAGGGCTGCGCCGACGACCACGACGGATCTCCGGATGTGACGGTTCGTCCGCAAAGCAGGGCTCCTGACCGGTCGGGTTCGGGGGTGGCGGGCGGACCGCGACCACCGTCGGCCGACGCGCCGGGAGCATCATTCGCGAACCGGAGCGGCGCAGCAAGGGTCCGGCGACCGTGATTTTGGGCGCACCGAGAGCGCCGGACAGCCGCCGGACAAAGGGAATTGACGGAATGTCAGCCCTGGGACGACGAAGTCGGCACAGGGGGTGGATCGAGCGCGGGTGGGCTTGCCGCGGGGCGGGAGGCGTGCCCGGCGGGGGGGGCGTGCCCGGCGGGAGGCGTGCCGCGGGCAGGGGGTGTGCCGCGGGCGGGTCGTCGCGCGGTCGTCGTCAGAGGGCGTTCATCAGGACGATGGCCGCGAGGTTCAAGAGGATGACGGCGACGACTGTGCCGATCATGAGCCAGGCTCTGCGCGATTCGTCCATGCGCGAGCCACCTCCTCCCGACTCGGGCGCGCCGCCGCACGCGGGCCCGGCGGCGGCCGTACGCAGGGCCCCGGGCCTGTGGCCATCATGACCCGGTTCCGCGCAGAGCACAGGCCGGGCGGCCCGCGGGGGCGACCGCCGGAGGGCCTCGCAGCGCGGGGCGCGACGTCAGCCGGCGCGGCCGTCCGGGGCGAGGGTGGCGGCGGCCGCGAAGAGCCGGGCGCAGCGCTCCGTCATGGCCGCCGGGGTCTGCTCCGGGTGCTTGACCCACCAGCGGACCAGGGTGGCGACCAGGTCCCGCCAGACGTACTTGAGCGCATCGGCGTCCAGCGGGTCGGCGGATCCGGCCGCGCGCAGCAGTTCGGCGGTGCCGCCCGCGGCGAGCCGGTCGATGGCCGACCAGTACTCCGCCGCCCGCTGCGCGGCCTCGCCGCCGGGCGGGAGGGAGGTGTCGTACAGCACGAACCACGCCTCTCGCTGCCCCTCCAGCGCGGTGAAGACGCTGTCGAGTACGCGCAGCGGCGTGTGCGGCGTGGTCCCGTCCGGGCCCATCGCCGTGCGGATCGCGCCCAGGAGCCGGTCCCCGACGGGGACGAGGCAGGCGACGTACAGGTCTTCCTTGGTCCCGAAGTACTGGTGCAGCAGCGTCTTGGTGACGCCGACACGGGCGGCGATGGCGGGGAGCGACGCGGCCGCATAGCCGCGGGTGCCGAACTCCTCCGTGGCGGCGTCCAGCATCTGCTGCCGACGGTGGTGCCGGGGGACGCCCTTGGTGCCGGCTTTCGAAGGAGGGGTTGCCATGAGCGGATATTATCAGTAGGTAATTTACCGCTAGGTAAATTACCTCGACCTCTGGAGCGCATCCATGGCCGGCACCACCGCACAGCCGACGTCCCGCACCCGCTCCTGGTGGGGCTGGGGCTGGACGGACGCGCATCCCGGCGACGCGGAGTGCACCGCGATGGGCGCCCTGCTGCCCGGCACCCTCGCCCGCCCCCTCCCCGTGCCCCGCGTCCGCGACCTGGGCATCGGGAGCCCGGCCGTCGAAGCTCCGCAGAGCCTCGCCCGCCTCGTGACCGCGGATCCCGCCGACCGCGCCGCCCACGCCATGGGAAAGGCGTACCGCGACGTCGTACGCGCCCTGCGCGGGCGACCGGGCCGCATCCCCGATCTCGTCGCCCGCCCGACGGACGAGCGGGGCGTGGCCGACCTGCTGGAGTGGGCCGGTGACCGGCAGGTAGCCGTCGTCCCGTACGGCGGGGGCTCGTCGGTCACCGGGGGCGTGGAGTACCGCGGCGACGCCCACCGGGCGGTGCTCTCCCTCGACCTGACCGCGATGGGGCGCGTCCTCGAGGTCGATGCCGAGGGCCGGGCCGCGCGGATCCAGGCCGGCACGCTCGGGCCGGCCCTGGAGGACCAGCTGCGGCCCCACGGCCTCACCCTGCGGCACTTCCCGCAGAGCTTCGAGTTCTCCACCCTGGGCGGCTGGCTCGCGACCCGCGCCGGCGGCCACTACGCCACCGGCCGCACGCACATCGACGACTTCGTGCAGTCGATGCGCGTCGTCACCCCGGCCGGCACGAGCAGCTCCTGGCGGCTGCCGGCATCCGGGGCGGGCCCCTCTCCCGACCGGCTGTTCCTGGGCTCCGAAGGCGCCCTCGGCGTCATCACGGAGGCCTGGGTCCGCCTTCAGGAACGCCCCCGCCACAAGGCGTCCGCCGCAGTGGCCTTCGCCGACTTCCACGACGCCCTCGGGGCGGTGCGCGCCATCGCGCAGTCGGACCTCTCCCCCGCCAACTGCCGCTTGCTGGACGCCGGCGAGGCCGCGCTGTCGGGCGCGGCGCACGATGGCTGCGCCGTGCTGGTCCTGGGGTTCGAGTCCGCCGACGAGCCGGTGACCGCCCTGCTCGACCGGGCCGTCGGCCTGGCCCGCTCGCACGGCGGCCGGTACAGCGCCACGGCCGCGTCGCCGGCCGGCGACGCGGCCGTGGGCGCCTGGCGCTCGGCATTCCTGCGGATGCCCTACCTGCGCGACGGTCTGGCAAGGATGGGCGCCGTCGCCGAGACCTTCGAGACGGCAGCCACCTGGGACAGGGTCCCCGGCCTGATCGACGCGGTGCGCACCGAGGTCGGGGAGGCGGCGCGCAAGGCCACCGGACATCCGGCGACCGTCAACTGCCGTCTGACACACGTGTATCCGGACGGCGCGGCGCCCTACTTCACCGTCCTCGCCGCCGGCCGTTCCGGTGACGAGGTCGCCCTCTGGGACGACCTCAAGGCGGTCGCCGCCGAGGTCCTGCACCGGCACCGGGCCACCATCACCCACCACCACGCCGTGGGCCGGGACCACCGTCCGGGCTACGACCTGCAGCGCCCCGGGCCCTTCGCCCTGGCGCTGCGTGCGGCGAAGGGGGCCCTCGATCCGCGGGGGATCCTCAATCCGGGCGTACTCGTCGACTGAGCCGGGCGAGCGGGGGCGCGGCGGACGGAACGGCGCGGTCCGCCCGCCGGGCCACCGTCACCGGGTCACCGGGTCACGGGGTCACGGGGTCACGGGGTCACCTGGCGAACCACGGCACTCGGCAGGCGTGCGGCGCCTCGCCCTCCGGGCACAGGGCGCCGAGCACCGCCTTGCGCACCGACCGGTACGTGCGCAGCGAACACGTCACGCGGACCTGCAGCTCGACCGCCTCCCGTGCACCGCTGCCCCGGCCGGGGTGCTCGACGGCCCACTGCTCCGCGAGGATGTCGTAGAGCTCGGCGGTCGTCAGGCCGCTGTGCGGGTAGGCACGTATGACGGTGTCGTGCGTGATGCGGGCGCTGCGGGAGGCCACTTCGCGGCCGATGGTCTCCCTGACCCGGGCCAGCCCCTCCTCGTCCGCGTACAGACCGAACTTCAGCGTGCGTGTCCCCACGGCACCAGCCCTTCGTGAGCGCCCGGCAGAGCCCTGACATCCGACGGCCAGGAGACTCGACCGCCGCGCCCGGTGCAACCGGTTTGTCCGCCGACGACGCGCTCGAGGCCCACTTCCCGGTACGGCGGCGCCGGGGCATGATGGCCGACGCCGGAGTTCACCCGGGCGGGGGGGCCGCGCTCGCGCGCTGCCGGACCCGGCCCCGACCCGACTCGGAGGTCCGTGTGCCGTCGCACGACCAGGCCAGGCGCGATGAGCTGTACGCCGACCCGTACCCGCTCTACGCCCGCGCCCGCCGGGCCGGGGGTTTGACGTACGTCCCCGAGTGCGATGCGTGGCTGGTGGCCCGCGACCGGGACGTACGGGAAGTGCTGCTGCACCCCGAGGACTTCTCCTCCGCCAATTCGCTGGTGCCCGACGTCGTGCCTTCGCAGGCGGCTCTCGGCGTCCTGGCGCAGGGCTTCGGGCCGAGCCCGACCGTCGTGACCTCGGACGGCGCGGAGCACGGCCGGCACCGGGCCGTGCTGAACAGCGGCCTTTCCACGCCCCGCGTCGCCGCCCTGGTCCCGTACGCCCGCGCATGCGCGCAGGAGCTGGTGGACGGCATCGCGGCGGCCGGTTCGGCGGAGCTGATGGACGCGTACGCCCGTCGGCTGCCCGGTCTCGTGGTCGGCCGGCTGATCGGCCTGGACGCCGCGGACGTGCCCGTCGCGGTACACGGCGGCTACCGGGCCGAGGAGCTGCTGTTCCGGCCCATGGCGCCGCACGCGCAGGTCGCCGCCGCCTCGGAGGTCGTCGCGCTCCAGCAGCTGCTGGACAGGTACGCCGTCGACCGGCGGGCCGCGCCCCGCGACGACCTGTGCTCGGCGATGGTGGCCGCCCTCGCGCCCGGCGACTGCGCGCTCACCCCCGATCAGCGCCGCGAACTGGTCGCGAGCCTCCAGAACCTGCTGATCGCCGGATTCCTCACCACCGCCGCGCTCATCGGCACCACTCTGCTGCACCTGCTGCGCGACCGGGAGCAGTGGGAGAGGCTCTGCGCCGACCCGGCGCTGGTACCAGCTGCCGTCGAAGAGGCCGCGCGGTACGACACGGCCATCCAGGCCTTCCGCCGCATCACCACCCGGCCGCTGACACTGGCGGGCACGGAACTCCCCGCCGGGGCCGCGGTACTGGTCGCGTACGCATCGGCCAACCGGGACGGGGAACGGTACGAGGACGCCGACCGGTTCGACATCGGCCGCCCCCTGAACCGCCGCCACCTCGCCTTCGGCCACGGACCGCACGGCTGCCCGGGTTCACAGCTGGCCCGCGAACAGCTGCGCCTGACGCTCGACCTGTTCACCCGACGGCTGCCGGACCTGCGTCTGGACCCGGACCGCCCCGCACCGGAGATGCGCCCCACGTTGATCCACCGCTCCCCGCAGACGCTGTACGTGACCTGCTGAGCACGCGGGCGCATGAATCGGCCGGGACCGGGGAGGCGCCCATCAGACCGGTCGGCGGAAGTCCCGGGCCCGAAGGACCCGGCAGCGAGAGGAACGGCCATGGACACCTCCGCGCCCCGAGGCGACGACGTGTACCAGCCCCAGCCCGAGGACGAGCCGGGCGAGGCCCAGCCGGACATGGACGACGGCGTGGGCGAACCCACCACGGACCAGGTCCTGGACCAGGGCTATTCGCCGCCCGAGCGGCCGTACGCGAGCGAGCAGCACGGCACCACCGCCCGGGAGCAGGCGCGGGGCGAGAGCCTCGACGGCCGGCTCGCCCGCGAGCTGCCGGGCGAGGACCCGCAGGCGGGCTACCTGGAGGTGCGGGGCGGGCAGGCCGGTGCCACGCAGGTCGGCGACGGGATCGGAGACCTCGTCGGAGGTGCCGGTGAGCCGGTGGACCCGCAGGCGGGCAGCCGGCGTGCCGGACGCCTGACGTCCGCCCCGGGCCCGCACGTCCTGGCCCGCGACGTGGGCGTCGACGGCGGGGCGGCGAGCGCCGAGGAGGCGGCGATGCACGTCATCGACCTCGAGCAGACCGACGACCGGGACGCCGACGAGCAGGCCTGAAACGCCGTGTCGACCCCGTACCCGTGATTGCGGGTCACGCTGCGTGACTTCTTGATCGATTGATCGATAGCAGGGGGAGCCCGCTGCGGCTTCCGCCGCTCGGGGAGGCGCGAACGAGGAGTCGAGGATGAACGGCAGCTTTGCACGGGGGGCCGGTCGCTGGGTGATCGCAGGCGCCGTCGTCGCGACGGCGGGAGCCCTGCAGGCCTCGGCGGCACACGGGGACGAGAACCACCGCGACTCGCACAACGCCCCGGTGGTCGCCCTGGTCAACACCGGACAGATCGACGACCCCCTGGAGGATGTCCTCGAGCACCTCACGGTCTTCGGGGACGGGTCGGTGCGCGACTGACGCCCGGCGACACCCGGCCGCGCCCCGACTGGCGGGCCCGACTGGCCGGGCGCGGCAGGCCGGGCCCCGACTCGGTCCGCCGCCCGCGCCGGAGTCCCGTCACGGGGGCTCCGGCGCGGCGCTGTGCCCTACGGTGCCGGGGCAGGAGCCGGGGCCGGGGGCGCGACGGCCTGAGCGGGCTTGACGGCCCCGCCCGCGGATGCACCCGCACCCGCGCAGCTGAGGCGCTCTCCGGACACGGGGGCGCCCTCGGCGACGTTGCGGTCGTAGGTGACGGTCTTCACCCGGACGGGCCGGGTGCCGACGGTGACGACGAAGGCCGCGCCGTGGCCCGGAACGGCCTGAAGGCGCGCGCCGGGCAGGGCGGCGGCCAGGGTGGCCGCGTTCTCCTCGCGGCCGGGCTGGTACCGGATGACGGGCGGGCCCGGGGGACGGACGGCCGGCGCGGACGCCGAGGTGTCGGTGACCACGAACTTGTTCTTGCGCAGCGCCGCTGCGACGGCCGCGTCGTCCACGCGCACCGCGATCCCCGCCGGGTTGGTCAGGGCCGGTGTCTCCGGGGCGGGCTGGATGCGGGTGTCGCCCGTGATGGGCCGGTCCGCGGCCAGCGCGGCCCACAGCGCGGCCGAGCGGGATTCGTGCCACAGCAGGGTGGAGCCGACGCCGGGCACCCGGTGGTCGAAGACCTGGATCGGCACGGTGGCGAACTCCGTCTGGTTCCCGCGGAGCTTGCCCAGCGTCCGGCCGATGCGGACCAGGTCGAACACGTCCGTCCCGGCATCGGTGCGTACGGACTTCAGCAGCGCACGGGCCGTGCGGGCCGTGCTCACCGGGCCCGCGAGGGAGCCGTCGGCGACGAGGCGGGCCAGCAGGTCCGCCACGACGCGCTGCTGGCGGCGGACCCGGCCGAGGTCTCCGGGCCGGTTGATGTGCCGCGCCCGGACGTAGCGCAGCGTCTTGTCCCCGTTGGAGTGGTGGACGCCGGCGGTGATGTCGAGGCCGGAGTTCTCGTCCTTGAGGGGCTTGTCCGTGCAGACCGTTGCGCCGCCGAGGTTGTCGACGGCCTGCTCGAAGCCGGTGAAGCCGGTCTCCAGGTAGTGGTCGATGTGCAGGCCGGTGACCTTCTCGACGGTCTTGACCGCCAGCGGGCCGCCGCCGAGCGCGTACGCGCCGTTGATCTTGCCACGCCGGCCGGTGCCGTTCGCGTACTCGACGTAGGAGTCGCGCGGGATGGAGACGACGCTCGCCCGCCGCCCGTTCTCGGACAGGTGCAGGAGCATCATCACGTCGGTGCAGTTGCAGCCCTTGCCGCCGACGTGGAGCCGCCGCTTCTCGGCCGCGGACAGGCCCGTACGGCTGTCGATGCCCACCACGAGGATGTTCGTGCCGCTGCCGCCCGGTGGCTTGTCGTCCGTACCGCTGTGCGCGTCCGCCAGCCAGGTGCCGGACGCGAGCGTGGTGGCGAGCAGGGTCACGGCAACGGCGAGACGGCGCAAGAGAACTCCAGAGATAGGGAGAATTCGGGCAAACCCAGACCGTAGTGGTTCCGGATCGCCGCGGCTGCCTACACGCCGGACGGGACGCCGCGAGGCGCAGCACCCTCCCCGTAATGGGCGATCAGATTGTCCTGCGCGGGCAGCGACCGGCCGGCGGGCCCCTGCGCGAACGCCCGCAGGACGTTCTCCGTCACGATGCGGGTGAAGCGGGCCGCGTCCGCCCCGAGCCCGTGGTTCCCCTTGCCGCCCGTTGGGCCCTTCGCATCCAGGGCCTCGACCCAGCGCATGGTGCCCGTTGCGAACACCCCCGCGCCGCCCGGCAGCGACAGGTACGCCGTGTCCGCGTACGACGCGCGGCCTTTGCACACCACCGGCGAGTGCGCGAGGATCTCGACCGGCCGGGGGGTCGGGTGAGCGATGTTCACCCGGTCGAACTCGACACCCACCAGGTGCGCGAAGGAGTCGCCGCGCTGCGCCCCGGTGCCCGCCAGCAGCCAGTGGCCGGGATGCGACACGACGTACGGCGCGTCCACCGGGTAGCCGTCGTAGATGACTCCGAGCAGCGAACTCTCGGGGTCGGGCGCGGGCTTGCGGCGGAAGTCGTTCGTCGGCGGACTCCCCCGCCGGAAGCCGGGGTCGGCGGCGTAGTCGTCCTTGTAGCAGACCACGACCCGGTCCTCCCCCACCGGAGAGGGCTCGTAACGGATCCGCCGGTAGCAGCAGTTGGCGCCGAACACGGCAAGGTTCGTGCCCGCGTCCCGCGCCGCCGTGACGTGCGTGCGCTGCTCGGGGCTCCAGTACTCGTCGTGGCCCAGGGACAGCATGGCCACCGCCCCGCACAGCAGCCCGGGATCGCGGGCCACGTCCACTCCGGTGGCGTACGCCAGCGGCAGCCCCATCCGCTCGGCCAGCGCCACCAGCGGTGCCTCGTACACGAAGAACTGCCCGGCGCCGTGCCCGCCGCTGTACGGCCGGTCGAAGGTCACGGTCAGGGAGCGCGAGGCCTTCTTGCCGGTGGTGCCCTTGTACAGGTCGGCCCCGCCCCACCGGTTGTACGCCTGCCAGGTTCCCACCGAGGCCACCACCACCATCCGGCCCTCCGCGGACCGGCCCCGTACCGTCACCGGCACGAAGCGCTGTGCGGCCCCGCCGCGGGCGTCGAGTCTCAGCAGGTAACTGCCCTCCGGCCAGCCCGCGGTGTCCACGGCGGCCGTCCGCCGCCACGTGGTACGCACCATCCGCGTCCCCGGGTCGGTCACCGCCGCTCCCTGCCGCTCGCCGGGCAGTGTGGCCGAACGCCACACCAGCCGCGCCCGGGCCCCGCCGTACCAGCCCATCCGGTACGCGGAGACGGTGTAGGACGGGGACGTCGTGGACACGTGCAGCCCGAAGGTCTCGCCGGAGCGCACGCTGACGCGGTCCGCGAAGCCCTCGATGGCGCCCGCCGCCCCGGGCCGGGTGATCCGCCAGTCGGCGGCCCCGGGCAGCGCGTTCTCGGCCCGTACGTCGAGCGGGCAGCCGTCCGGCGGCGCGCCGCGCGCCGCGCCTCCCTGCACCGGTGCGGACGTGGCGGTCACAGCAGAGGCGGCAGGGGCAGCAGACGCAGCCCACGGCTGGGACGATGCGAGCGCCGCCGCGGACGCCAGCCCCATCCCCAGGACCTTCCTGCGCGCCGGGCCGCCCTGCCGGTGCCCGCCGGCGTCCCCAGGAGCATCCACCACCACATCACCTCCACCGCACGGAGCCGCTTCGCCGCGGAACCCGGTTCCCCCTGTGTAACCGAACGGCACGCGGCATCCCGGCAGCCGACGGCGCGTGGGCGCGCCGCTGGAGCGGTGGGCGATCTGCTCGGGCAGGCAGCCGCAGCGCGGGGCGGGTGTTCAGCCGAGGTCGTAGTCGAACCAGACGCGATGCGTCCCGTCGGCATCGACGGCTATCCCTCCGGTACCGGAGATCCCGGCCAGCTCGCGGGTGCCGCTCGAGGGCACGATGGTGAAGAACACGGCGGTGCGGTCGCTGCCGGTGGTCGTCGCCGAGTGCACGAAGTTGAAGCAGCCCCCTGCGCCGTTCACCGAGCCTTCGAAGGACTCCATCGCCACATAGGTGCCGACACCGGTCGCCTGATCGAACGCAGACGTGAACAAGGTGGCCGACCGCCCCGCGATCTCCCCCTCGAAGTGCTTCTCCATCGTCGCGACACCGACCGGCAGTCCCGTGGACACGGCCGGCTCGGGGGTCAGATCGGTCGGGACGAACGCTTTGACGGCAAAAGTGCCCGTGGCTCTCATGCGCCCGACCGTACCAACGGGGTCTGACAACCCCCGGCAGTGCCGGCTGCGAAACTGGGGCCATGACGTTGAAAGAAGGCCGGCGGGTGCGTCTGGCGACCGATATCAGACTGATGGATTCCGCTGCGATGACGGACGACTCCCCGACACCCGCCGTGGCTTTTGCCGGATCCCTGTCGCTCGCCGCAGGCACGGAGGGCACCGTCGAGCGGGTGGTCGAGCACCGGGATCAGAGCGAGGGGGTCCGCGAGTACCTGAGGCTCACGTCACTGCTCGATGCCTTCGGCCGTGACATGCCCGCGGGGAGCAAGGGACAGCTGGAAGAGCAGATCCGCTCCCTGGAGCCCGAGTGGATCGACCACCAGTCCCGGGGGCCGCGCGTAACGGCCCGCGTCCGCCTCGACAACGGCTTCGTCCTCGACGACGTAGAGGAGGGCTTCTTCACCGCCGGCTAGGACCGGTCGGGCCGGACAGCCAGTCCCGTTCGATCCCGCGCAGCATCGCGGGCAGCACCACCAGGTTCCGCAGCGGCGCGATCGCGGCCATGTAGGCCTTCCCCATCAGACCGCTGGGCTTCACCAGCACGGCCATCTGGCCGCGGTAGCCGCCCGTACCGTCCTGGACCCAGCTCATGTGCAGCACCGCGCGCACGATCCGGGTGGCTGCCTCCGCCGCCCATTCGTCGTCGGTCAAGTAGAGCGAAGTGAACGGCACTCCGCGGAACTCGGGGCCGGACGGCGCGTCGCGCAGGTCTGCGGGCAGCCGCTCGCGCAGGGTCGGCACCCCGGAGCCGGGACCGGAGCCGACGTCGTCCCAGCCGAAGAGCTCGCCGAGCTTCCAGCGGATCGCGAAGAGCATGCGCGCGAAACGCGAGGGGTTGTCCGACTCGTCGCCCGCGACGAACTGGTGCACCAGGCGCGGGAAGTCGTCCGGGCCGCCGGGCGTCGACAGCGCCCACACGTCCTCGAGCCGGAAGTCGTGCGCGATCGCGTGTATGCGCCAGGGACGCGACGTGTGTGCGGTGGGCGGGAGCTTCATGGCGTGGTCCTCCGGGGGTCAGTGACGCGTGGCGGCGAGGGGGTCGATCCCGAGCACGCCGGCGGCGGTACGGGCCGCGAGCAGCTCGTCGTGCCGTAGGTGACCGGCCAGCGCGATCACGGTCCCCTCGAGCGCGCCGACGAAGGCGAGTGCGACCGTGCCGACGGGCGGGCCCCCGGGGATCGAGCCGGCTGCGCGGCCCGCTTCCACGAGACCGGTGCACAGCGCGACGAGCTCCTGGTAGCCCTGCTCGATCTCGCGCCCCACCGGGTGGTCCTGCCCGGAGAACTCCAGCCGCAGCGCGATCGCCATGCGGGCGATGTCGCGCCGGCAGTAGACGGCGTGACCGCGCGCCAGGGCGAGCAGCGCCGCGACCGGATCCGCCTCCTGCTCGACGAGCCGGCCGACCTCCTCGTCCCAGGTCTCCATGGCCCACTCGATCACGGCAAGGGTCAGTTCCTGCTTGTCCTTGAACTGGTGGTACAGCGCGCCGCGCGTGTACCCGGCGTCCTTGGCGACCTGTTCGAGGACGAGTTTGCCGTAGCCGTAGCGGGACAGGCCGCGCGCGGCCGACTCGAGCAGCGCGGCGCGGGTGCGCAGGCGGCGGTCGGCCTGGGTCTGCCTCTGCGGAGCCGGGCCGGTCACCCCGCCACCCGCCTTACCTGTGAAGCGAGTTGGTTCTTCATGCGCACTCCCCGCAATGGTCGGATCGCTCGGACCGAGCATACATACATGCATGCACGTATGTAACTGTGAGGTGCAGCGGCCCGGCGGGAACCGAAGAAGGATCACGCGGGGCCGAATCCTTTACGGTGGGTGGCGCCTCTCATAGGTGTGCGGACGCGAGTGTCCGCTCCTCACGGGAGGTTGTCGTGGTCGTAGGACTTGTCATTGCCGGAGCCGTCATGCTGTGCACGTGCACCGTGGTGGTGCTGCGTCGGTGGGGGCGTGCGCGTGGCTGAGGTCAGGTGGCCGGGCGAGCAGTTGATCGTGGCTGCTCAAAGCGGCGATGTGGACGCGACCGCCGCCGTGCTGGCCGGTTCGCACCCTCATGTGCAGCGCTTCGCCCGCTCGTTGTGCTCCTCACCGCAGGACGCCGAGGACGCCGCACAGGAAGCGCTGATCATCCTCTACCGGAAGATCGGCATGCTGCGTGCGTCCGGGGCGCTGGCGTCGTGGATGTTCCGGATCGTGCGCAACGAGTGCCTGCGCCGGGCACGGCTGACGCTGCGCAGCGGAGGGCCGGTGCCGGAGGGCGCCGCCCCGTCGTTCGAGGACGAGGTGCTGCTACGGCTCGAGGCGGGGCGTGTGGCGGCGGCGATCGCGGCCCTGCCGGACGACCAGCGGCGCGTGCTGATCATGCGGGACGTCCAGGGCTACAGCGGCCCCATGGTCGCCCGCGCGCTCGGCCTGAGCACGGCGGCGATGAAATCCCGGCTGCACCGCGCCCGTTCGGCCGTCCGCGAAGCATTGCAGGACCCCGACGGCCTCACCCCGGGAGGCGACGGTGAGTGATCCGCTCGGCTTCGCCAGCCGGTCGCTGCCCCGGCACCTCGTGCGCGGGACGGTGGGCTTCGGCGCACTGGCCGGCTCGGTCCTGCTCCTCCCGCTCCTCGGGCCGGGCAGCCTCCTCCTGGCACCAGCAGGCCTGTTCGCCCTGCGCGGCTGCCCGCTGTGCTGGACCATCGGGCTCGTCCAGACGCTGTCCGCCGGCCGTCTGCGCAGAACTTGCACGGACGACGGCCGGTGCGAACTGACGAGGGCCGCCCCGCCCGGCGACCGGAAGGCCGGGGCCCCGGTCTACAGCCACCCGGTCGTCGGCCCGGGCGACACCGGCCGTCTCCGCACCTGAGCGGAACGACCGAAAACCACGGAGCGGTCGGCACTCGTGCGAGTGCCGACCACTCTGCTCTGACGGGAGGTCAGCGACCAAAGTCGTGGACTACTTGGCGGTCACGGTCCGTTGCCGCTCAGACGTCGAGCTCGTTTCCCCGGGAATCCCATGCCCGCAGCGGTTCGGCCCACGGCGGGGTCAGGACGATGCCCGCCTCCGTGTAGTCGACGCTCCCGAGCTGGGTTTCGTCGTCGTGGGTGGGCCATTCCACGACGATGTAATCGCCCGGAGGGATGTCGTGCTCCATGGCGGCGGGCTCGAACATCACATTGAGCGGATCACCGCCGTCATTCCTGAGGGTAATTTTCACACGATCACCTTACCAATTGTCCAGGTAGTACTGGATGGCCGCCGCACGCTGCTGTGCGCTCGGGCTCGGCGTACCGCCCTCCCTGTTGGTCGACACTTCGTCGACCTTGTCGAAGTACTTCTTCAGGACCAGGAGCTCGTCGCGAGTGAAGTATTCCTTGACCTTGGCGATGTGGTCGGGCTTCTTGAACTTTTCCTCGAGGCTGCCGTCCTTGCGCTGCCAAAGCTGGATGTGGTTCTTGTCGTTGCCGAGCCGACCCAGGTTTCCGGGATTGTTCTTGTTCTTCTCCAGCATGTCGTAGGCGTCTTGCAGGGCCTGCTGCACGTCGGGGTGCTCGCTGACGCGGCCGCACCACTTCTTCGGCGGCTCCGCACTCTGGGCCCGCAGAGGCGCCTTGGCCATCGCACGCAGCGGGCTGCTCTTGGGTTTCGTGGAGACCCCGCATGCCGCGGCGGCCTGGTCGATGATTTCCTCGCCCCGCTTTCGCAGCTTCTTGGCGGCAGCGGACTTGTCGAGGAACTCACCAAGGCCACCGACGATACGGCTGAGGGCCTTGACGATCTTCGGGGTTTCCTTGATGATCTTGAGCGCCTTGCCCCAGGGGAGGGCGCCGACGACGGCCCAGAAGCAGCTTTCGAAGTTGCCTTCGCTGAAGCACTTCTTGATGTCCTCGAAAAGGAGGTCGACGATCAGCTGACCGCCGTTTTCGATGAGGAAGTCGGCGAGTCCCTTCTGCTCCATCTCAAGGGCGGCCTCCCATTCCTCCTTCGAAATACCGGCGGCCTCCAGCGCCCGGAGCTCGTGGTCCTGCAGCTCCGGGGGGCTGCCCTCCTTCTCGGCCTGCTTCGCCGCCGCCTCGCGGGCCTTGCGCTCCTGCTCGCGCTGCCACTCCTCGGCCTTGGTCGCGGCCTCGTCGGCCTCACGCGCGTACGTGTTGGCGTTCTTCGCCGCGTTCTCCGCAGACTTGGCGTGGCCCTCCGCGGAATCCGCGAACTTGCCGGCGTCCGCGGCGTCCTTCTCCGCCTGGGCGGCTGCGCCCCGGGCGACGCTGGCCTCGTTCTCGGCGAGGGTGGCGGCGCTGTTGGCGGCAACGGCGTGGTTGTCGGCCTCGGCCGCGGCGCCCCGGGCGCGGGACGCCTCCGCTTCCGCCTGGTTGGCGGCGTTGCGGGCCGCGGCCGCGTCCGCGAAGGCCTGGTTGGCGGCCTGGCGGGCGAGCTTCGCGTCGGCCTGCGCCTGGGCGTCGGCCTGGTTGGCGCGGGCCGCGGCAGCAC
>NZ_JBVJWO010000038.1:0-79689 GCF_055602345.1 Streptomyces sp. NPDC037401 | reverse complement strand
ACCTCAGCGATGCCCTCCCGGCCGCACGGGTGGTGCGGGTGGGTGTCCCCAGCCCGCGCGGAGCGCGGGCGCAGCCCCCGCCGGGCCGCGGCCGGACCGGTACCGCACCCCCGCCCGCCGGGCTAAGCGCAGCGGACCGGTTCCAGGATGACCTTGCCCGTCGTCCCGCGGGATTCCAGGGCCCGGTGGGCCGCGGCCGCGGCCGCGAGGGGGAAGCGGTGGACGGCCGGGCGGAGGCGGCCCTCGGCGGCGAGGGCCAGGGCGCGCGTTTCCAGGGTGCGGAGGGGATCCGGGCCACCGGCGGCGGCGAGCATCGGCGGGCCGAGGACGAAGCGGCTGGTGAGGCCGCGGGCCGTCAGTTCGTCCTCGGTGAGGGTCAGGGGGCCGGTGCCCGCGGACCAGCCGAAGACCAGGTGGAGGCCGCCCGGGCCGAGGAGGTCGACCGCGGCCCGGCCCGGCTCGCCGCCCACCGAGTCGAAGAGGACCGTGGCCCGGCGGTCGCCGAGGAAGGCGCGGACCTGTTCCGGCCAGTCCTGCCGTGTGTAGTCCACGGCCAGGTCGGCGCCGTTCGCCGCGACCCGGGCGGTCTTGGCGGGGCCGCCGGCCAGGCCGATGACGGTGGCGCCGGCGCGGTGGGCGTACTGGACCAGGAGGGTGCCGATGCCGCCCGCCGCGGCGGGGACGAGGGCGATCGAGTCCGGCCCGAGGTCCGCGAACTGGAGGATGCCCAGCGTGGTGCGGCCCGTGCCGATCATGGCGACCGCCTCGGCCTCGTCGAGCGCGCCCGGGATCTCGTGCAGGCGGCCGGCGTCGGTCACGGCGAGTTCCGCGTACCCGCCGGGGGCCGGGCCGAGGTGGGCGACGACGCGCTTGCCCAGCCAGGCGTGGTCGGTGCCCTCCCCGAGGGCGTCGACCGTGCCGGCCACCTCGCGGCCCGGGACGGTCGGCAGTTCGGGGAGGGCGAGCGGACCGCCCGCCTGTCCGGCCCGCAGGGCGGTGTCGAGGAGGTGGACCCCCGCCGCGGCGACCGCGATGCGCACCTGGCCCGGACCCGGCACCGGGTCGTCGGTCTGCTCGTACGCGAGGTTCTCGGCGGGACCGAAGGCGTGGAGGCGTACGGCGTGCATGGCGGGGCTCCTTCGTGGTCGGCTACGGATGCAGCCAACTCCCTCAAGCGGACTTGAGGTCAAGGCGCCGGTGGGCGCGCAGGGCCAGGGAGACGGCCTCGATGGCGCTGTTGAACGACACCTCGGCCAGGACGCCCGGCGCGGCGACCTGGTCGCCCGCCAGGTAGACGCCGTCGCCGCGGTTCACGGCGGGCCGGTCGCGCCAGGTGGTGCCGGGCAGGTCCACGGCGCCGGTACGGCCGGTGGCCACGGCTTCGCGGCGCCAGGTGGTGCGCTCGCGCCAGCCGCGGTAGCCGAGGTCCAGGAGCCGTTCGGCGCGGGCGATGCCCACCGACTTCGGCTGGTCCGGGCCGATGGGCAGCTGGGCCTGGATCAGCTGCTCCCCCGCGGGGGCCAGGGTTTCGTCCTGGGTGGTGAACCGCTCGATCCAGCCGGGCTCGTCCAGGTCGGCGAGTGCGTACAGGTCGCCGCGGCGGGTGCGCAGCGCCAGGTCGAGGAGGACGGTGCGGCCGCTCTCCCAGGTCAGGGACGGGTCGTCGAGCAGCTTGCGGGCGGCGGGCAGGGAGGTGGCGACGACGACGGGTCCGGCGGGGACCTCGTCGATGCGGGCGCCGGTCTCGACGGCGACGCCCAGTTGCCGGGCGCGGGCCGCCATCCGGTCGATCACGGACTGCCAGCCGCCGCGCGGGAAGCGGGCCTCCGGGGACAGCTTGGCGACGCGGCGCAGCCGTTCCTGGACGAAGGCGGCGGAGAGGGAGCCGACGTCGTGGTGGAAGAGGGCGACGGCGAGGGCGTGGGAGACGGCTCGGGCGTCCTCGTCGCCGATGATGCCGGCGGCCCAGCTGTGGAAGTCGCGGTCGACGGGCGCGTCGGTGGCGGGACGGCGGGCGAGGCGCAGGAGGGACAGCGGGGGCAGGGCGCGCAGCCGGCCGCCGCGGTGCACGCGCAGGCGGGTGGCGTCGAGGGGGGAGACGGGGGCGAGCGGGCCGATGAGGTCGCGTTCGGCGAGCCAGGTCCAGTGCGGGCCGGCGTTGTAGAAGGCGTGCGGGCCTTCGTTGGTGCGGTACGGGCCGTCGGCGGTGCGGGCGCGGCCGCCGAGGGTGCGGTGCGACTCGTACACGGTGACGCGGGTGCCGGCCTCGGCGGCGCTGATGGCCGCGACCAGTCCGGCGAAGCCGCCTCCGATGACGGTGAGCTGCTCCATGGTTCCCATCTCCTCTGCTGGTGTGCGGTGCTTTCGATGAGGGGACGGGTGGGGGGCTGCCGGTTGTGACATCGGTGCGGAAGTCTTTTCGGCCATGATGGGCGGATGGCAGAGATCAGGGTGGCGCGGCGGCCGGAGGTGCGGCTGCCGGGGCTGGTGGCGTTCGCCGGGGAGCTGGAGCCGGACGGGGACTACGACGCGCTGGAGTTCCGGGATCTGGACCTGGCGGGGCAGGAGGCGCCCGGGGCCCGGTTCATGGACTGCGGGGTGTACGGCTGCTCGCTGGACGAGGCGGCGCTGACGAAGGCGCGTTTCCTCGACTCGGTGCTGTCGGGGGTGCGCGGGGTGGGTACGGACCTGGCGCATGCCTCGCTGCGCGACGTGGAGCTGCTGGACGCCCGGCTGGGCGGGGTGCAGCTGTACGGGGCGGCGCTGGAGCGGGTGTGGGTGCGCGGCGGGAAGCTCGACTACCTGAACCTGCGGGCGGCCCGGCTCAAGGACGTGGTCTTCGAGGGCTGTGTGCTGGCCGAGCCGGACTTCGGGGAGGCGGTGCTGGAGCGGGTGGAGTTCCGGGACTGCGTCCTGGTGCGGGCGGACTTCTCCGGGGCGCGGATGAAGGACGTCGATCTGCGGGCGGTGTCCGAGCTGGACATCGCGCGGGGGGTGGACCGGCTGGCGGGCGCGGTGATCAGCCCCGCGCAGCTGGTGGATCTGGCGCCGGCTTTCGCCGCGCAGATGGGCGTGCGGGTCGAGCCGTGATCAGGTGACGCGGGGGAACCGGGACTGGAGGGTCCAGATCGCCGGGTTGTCGGCGAGGCCGTCGTGCATGTCGGTGAGGTCGGCGATCAGGTCGTGGAGGAAGTCGCGGGCCTCGCGGCGCAGCAGCCGGTGGCTGAAGGTGAGCGGGGGTTCCTCCGCGGCCATCCAGTCGGCCTCGATGTCGACCCAGCCGAAGCGGCGCTCGAAGAGGATGCAGTCGGTGGACTCGGTGAAGTCGAGTTCGGCGTACTGGCGCTCGGCGGAGCGGCTGCCGCGCGGGTCCTGGTCGAGCTGCTCGACGATGTCGCACAGGGCCCAGGCGAAGTCGAGTACGGGCACCCATCCCCAGGCTGTGGACACCTCGCGGTCCGCCTTGGCGTCGGCGAGGTAGACGTCGCCGCAGAAGAGGTCGTGGCGCAGGGCGTGGACGTCCGCGGTCCGGTAGTCGGTCTGCGGGGGGTCCGGGAAGCGCCGGGAGAGGGAGTAACCGATGTCGAGCACGTCACCGATGGTGTCACGGGCCGCGCGGGGTTTGCACCGCGCGGCCCGTGAGGCTGTGGCCGCTACCGGACGTTGACTGCTTTCCAGGCGGCGGCGACGGCGAGCTGTTCGGTGCTGCCGGCGCCGTAGAGGTCGGCGGCCGCGGAGAGGGTGGCGGTGCGGGCGGTGGCGTAGTTCGTGCGGGAAGTGAAGTAGAGGCTCAGGGCCCGGTACCAGATCCGCAGGGCCTGTTCGCGGCCGATGCCGGTCAGCCGGGACCCGTCGTGGGTGGGGGAGTCGTAGGAGACCCCGTTGATCACCTTGGGTCCGCTGCCTTCGGAGAGCAGGTAGAAGAAGTGCTCGGCGGGGCCGGAGCCGTAGTGCGGGTCGATCGAGGCGATGTCCTTGGACCAGTAGTCGCGGGAGTGTCCGTCGCGGCTGGGGAGGTCCATGGTGCGCAGCGGGGCGGGCAGGACGCGTTCGCCGATGTGGTAGTCGCCGACGTCGGTGGCGTTGTCCGCGTGGAACTCGATCCCGGTGCCCATGATGTCGGCGCTGGCCTCGGCGAGGGCGGCGCCTTCGCCGGAGTAGCCGAGGACGCCGAGGGCGGTGAGGACGCCGTGGGTGATCTCGTGGCCCGCGATGTCGAGGCTGGTGAGCGGGCCCTGGCCGGGCGCGCCGTCGCCGTAGGTCACGCAGGCGCAGCTGTTGTCCCAGAAGGCGTTGCCGAAGTTGTTGCCGTAGTGCACGCGGGAGGTGATGCCGACGCCGTCGTTGCGGACTCCGCGGCGGTTGAACAGGGTCTTGTAGAAGTCCCATGCGGTGGCGGCGCCGTAGTGGGCGTCGACTCCGGCGGTCTGGCGGTGGCGCCGGGTGCCGTCGCCCCACACGTCGTCGGCGTCCTTGAAGAGGCCGCTGCCGGTGGTGCCGCCGCCCATGTCGTAGGTCTTCTGGCCCCCGCGTTGCTTGTCGTGCAGTTCGTACAGGGAGCCGTTGAAGTACGTGCCGAGGGTGACGGTGCCCGCGTACTGGCTGTGTCCGGTGCCGGTGGCGACGGTGTCGTACCTGCTCAGCAGCCGTCCGGTGGTGGCGTCGGTGACGGTGTGCAGCTCGGCCGGGGTCTGGTCGGGGCGCACGGTGCGGCGGACGGTCTCCCAGGCGAGGACCGGGGTGCCGGTGCCGCCCGCCCAGACGACCTGGCGGGCCCCGTCGGGGGCGGTGCCGGGGGTGGCGGCGGCGGTGGCGGGCAGCGCGATGCGGGCGGCGCCGGCGCGGGTGGTGGTGCGGGTGCCGTCGGGGCGCCGGTGGACGATCAGGTCGCCGCCGAGCACGGGGAGTCCGGCGTACGTCCGGTCGTAGCGGGTGTGGACGGTGCCGTCGGGGTCGGTGAGCACCTCGCGGACGACGAGCCGCTCGACGGGTGCGGCGGAGCCGGTGTCGGCGTTCTTGGTGCCTGCTGCTGCGGCCTGCGGGCCGAGGGCCGTGGCGGCGACGGCGACGGCGAGGGCTGCGGCCGGGGCGGTGAGGGGGAGGCGGCGGGTGCGGGGAGTGGACTGCGGGTGGGTCACTCGGGCTCCTTCGCTGGGGCCGGGTGGCGGCGGCAGTGAGAGTGCCAGCGAAGGAGGGGCTGTTGACAGGTCTACGACAATGCCGGGCGGGTGGTTGTCCGAACTCGGGTCAACGATGTCCGGAATCCGACCCCGGACCGGAGGCCTCCGGCCTCAGGACAGCAGGCGCTGCTCCTTGGCCACCGCCACCGCGCCCGCCCGCGTGTCCACGCCGAGCTTGTCGTAGATCCGGCCCAGGTGCGTCTTGACCGTCGCCTCGCTGATGAACAGCGCCCGGGCGATGTCCCGGTTGCCCAGCCCGTGCGCCAGCTGCCCCAGGATGTCCAGCTCACGGTCCGTCAGCGTGGGCCGCGTGCCGCGCATCTGCGCCATCACCCGGCTCGCGACCGGCGGGGAGAGCGCCGTACGCCCCTGCGCCGCCGCGTGGATCGCCGCGAACAGCTCCTCCGGCCGCTCCGCCTTGAGGAGGTAGCCGGTCGCCCCCGCCCCGATCGCCCGCGTGATGTCGGCGTCCGTGTCGTACGTGGTCAGCACCAGCACGTGCGGAGCGCCGGGCGACGCCGTGATCCGGCGCGTCGCCTCCACCCCGTCGATGCCCTCGCCCAGCTGGAGGTCCATGAGGACCACGTCCGGGCGCAGCTTCGCCGCCAGCGCCACGGCCTCCTCGCCGCTGCCCGCCTCGCCCACCACCTCGATGTCGGGCTCGCTGCCGAGCAGGGCCAGCAGCCCCGCCCGTACCACCGCGTGGTCGTCGCACAGCAGGATCGTCAGGCTCGGCCTGGCGTTCGGGGTCATCGCAGGTTCTCCGGGACGGGGATCGAGACGGACAGGACGGTGCCCTCGCCGGGCGCCGACTCCACGGTCAGGGTGCCGCCCAGCTGCCGCACCCGCGCGCGCATCGCGGGCAGCCCGTGGCCGCGGTCCGGGCCCGCCGCGGGTCCGCCCGCCCGCGCCGGGGTGAAGCCGCGCCCGTCGTCGGCGATGTCCAGGACCACCTGGTCGCCGAGGAAGCTCAGCGTCAGCGCGGCCGTACGGGCCCCCGCGTGCTCTCGGACGTTCGCCAGCGCGCCCTGCGCAATGCGCAGCAGCGCCGACTCGGTGCGGTCCGGCAGCTCGACGGGCACGCCTTCCAGGTGGAAGCGGACGGTGACCTCCGGGCCCGCGTCCAGCGCCCGCAGCGCGTCGGCCAGCGCGGCGCCGTCGGCCAGCTGCGGCGGGGCCAGGTCCGCGACCAGCCGCCGGGCCTCCGCCAGCCCGCGCGCGGCGATCTCTCCGGCGGTGTGCACGTGGGCGCGTGCGGTGCCCGGGTCGCTGTCCCAGGTGCGCTCGGCGGCCTGGAGCAGCATCTGCTGGCTGGACAGGCCCTGGGCGAGCGTGTCGTGGATCTCCATGGACAGCCGCTGCCGCTCCGCGAGGGTGCCCTCGCGGCGCTCGGTGGCGGCCAGCTCGCGGCGGGTCCGGATGAGGTCGTCGATCAGCTCGCGCTGTTCCCGGGCCTGGCGCTCCATGTGGACGAACACGGCGGTGGCGAGGGCCGCCACCGCGGGCGGCGCGAGGAAGAGGTTCGGGTCGAAGACCGTGGCCAGCCGCAGCTGCGCGGCCACCACGAAGGCCGTCAGCAGGGCGACGAGCACGACGGCGGGCCGCGGCGGCAGGGTCCGCAGCGCGGTGAAGAACAGCGGCACGGCGCACCAGGCGAAGCTGGGCGCGAGCAGGACGAGCACCACCCACACGGCCACGACCAGCCCCAGCCAGACCAAGCGGCGGCGGGTGGGGGCGGCGCCGAGCACGGGCCCGAGGACCGGTCCGAGGACGTACAGCAGCGCGAGGGTCAGGCTCAGCGCCAGGATCCACGGGGTGCGCGGCTCGCCCGGGTGCCGCAGCAGGAACCGGGCCAGGGACGCGCCCAGCAGCAGGAAGAACGCGGCGTGCGCGACGGTGGCGAGGGCGCGGACGCCGTCCGCGCTGCGCTGTGCCATGGGGTGCCTTCCGTCGTCGTACCGCCTGGCCATCATCTCCCCACCCCGCCGGGGGGTGGCGCATCAGCCGATCGGCTGACCCCGGGGTCAACCGGATCGGACCGCAGCGGCAGCCGGTACGGCGACGGGCGGGGGCGGGTTCCGGCACCAGGATCGAAGGGACGACAGCGCAGGGGTCCCGACCTGCGAACGACTCTCCAGCGAACCCAGGAGCACCCCATGAAGACCCGTACCCGCGTTCTGACCGGTGCCGCCGTGGCGGCCGCCCTCGGTGCCGGCACGTTCGGCGCCATGACCGCCAGCGCCGCCCCCGCCGCCCCGGCCCTGGCTGCCAAGAAGGACGACAAGGGCACCTTCACCACCTCGACGCACCTGTCGATCGACGCCGCCACCCGCGCCGCCAAGGCCGCCCTGGAGGCCGCCGAGGACGAGAACCAGCGCGTCACGGTCGCCGTCGTGGACCGCAACGGGAACACCATCGTCACCCTCCGCGGCGACGGTGCGGGCCCGCAGTCCTACGAGTCCGCCGAGCGCAAGGCGTTCACCGCGGTGTCCTGGAACGCCCCGACGTCCGTCCTGGCCGGCCGCCTCGCTCAGGCCCCGAACCTGAAGGACATTCCGGGCACCCTGTTCCTCGGCGGCGGCGCCCCGGTCCAGTACAAGGGCGCGCCCGTCGCGGGCATCGGTGTCGCCGGCGCCCCCAGCGGCGACCTGGACGAGAAGTACGCCAAGGCCGGCATCGCGGCCGTCCAGGACTGACCTGTCCCGGAGTGATCTGTCCCGGACCGATCCGCTCCGGCCCGATCCGTCCGGAACTGATCCGTACCGTTGCGGGGTCCCCGCTTAGGATCAAGTGCGTGGACCACCCTGCACGCCTCCGGATCGCCGCCCCCGCCACCGCCGCCCTGCTCGCGCTCGCCTCGCTGACCGCGTGCACGGGCGGCACGGTGCAGGGGCGGCCGGGCGCGGCCGGGCTGCGGGACCCGTACTTCCCGCGGGCGGGCAACGGCGGCTACGAGGTCAGCCACTACGGCCTCACCCTGGACTACTCCCCGGAGACCGGGGAGCTGGTCGGCACCGCCGAGATCACGGCTTCCGCGACGCAGGGGCTGAGCTCCTTCAACCTCGACCTCGCCGGGCTGGACGTCGAGTCCGTCCGGGTCGAGGGCAAGGGCGCCCGGTTCAACCGGGCCGGCCAGGAGCTCACCGTCCGTCCGGCGGACGACCTGAAGAAGGGCGAGACCTTCCGCACGGTCGTCCGCTACTCCGGCGAGCCGCGGACCCTCAAGGACCCGGACGGCTCCGAGGAGGGCTGGATCCCGACCGAGGACGGCGCGGTCGCCGTCGGCGAGCCGGTCGGCTCCATGGCGTGGTTCCCCGGCAACCACCACCCCAGCGACAAGGCCCGCTACGACATCGCGATCACGGTCCCGAAGGGGTACGAGGCCGTCTCCAACGGCACCCTGCAGTCCCGCGTCGACCACGGCGGCCGTACGACGTTCCGCTGGCACGGAGCCGAGCCGATGGCCAGCTACCTCGCCACCGCCGCCATCGGCCCGTACAAGGTCTCCACCGGCCGCACCGCCTCCGGCGTGCCCGTCTACACCGCCGTGGTGCCCGAGGAGCAGAAGGACAGTGCGGGGGCGCTCGGCCGGCTGCCCGAGATCGTCGAGTGGGGTGCGAAGCGCTTCGGCCCGTACCCCTTCTCCGCGGCCGGCGCGATCGTCGAGGGCGACGGCACGCTGGGCTACGCCCTGGAGACCCAGACCCGGCCGGTCTTCTCCGGTGCGCCCGACGTCCCGCTGGTCGTCCACGAGACGGCCCACCAGTGGTTCGGCAACTCCGTCTCGCCGAAGTCGTGGCAGGACATGTGGCTGAACGAGGCCTTCGCGACGTACGCCGAGTGGCTGTGGCAGGAGGACCACGACGGCTACACGGCGCAGGAGCTGTTCGACGCCTTCTACGAGGGCGACACCGACGTGGACGAGAACGCCACCGACGCCGTCTGGGAGTTCCCGCCGGCCGATCCGCCCGGCCCCGAGCACATTTCGGGTGCCCCGGTGTACTACCGCGGGGCGATGGTCCTGCACGCGATCCGGCAGGAGGTCGGGGACGAGGCGTTCTTCGACCTGGTGCGCGGCTGGGCGGCCGACCACCGGCACGGGAACGCCGACACCGAGGAGTTCACGGAGTACGCCGAGGAGCGTACGGGCCACGACCTGGGCGACGTCTGGGCGGCGTGGCTGTACGGGGAGGGCAGGCCGGACCTGCCCTGACGGGGTGCCGGCCGCAGGGGCCCGGCGCAGGACCACGTACGGGCGGCCCTGCGGCGGGGCCCCCGTGAGCAGGTGCTCGCGGGGGCCCGGCCCGAGATCACGTCAGACGCGTCAGACGTTGACGCCGAAGTCCTGGGCGATGCCGGTGAGGCCGGAGGCGTAGCCCTGGCCGACCGCGCGGAACTTCCACTCGGCGCCGCTGCGGTACAGCTCGCCGAAGACCATGGCGGTCTCGGTGGCGGCGTCCTCGGAGAGGTCGTAGCGCGCGATTTCACTGCCGCCGGCCTGGTTCACGACGCGGATGTAGGCGTTGCGCACCTGGCCGAAGTTCTGGCCGCGGGAGTCGGCGTCGTAGATCGAGACCGGGAAGACGATCTTGTCGACGTCGGCCGGGAGGCCGGCGAGGTTCACGTTGATGGCCTCGTCGTCGCCCGCGCCCTCGCCGGTGCGGTTGTCGCCGGTGTGGACGATGGTCTGGTCCGGGGTGGACTTGTTGTTGAAGAAGACGAAGTGACCGTCGGAGACGACCTTGCCGGTCGCGTTGACCGCGATGGCCGAGGCGTCGAGGTCGAAGTCGACGCCGGTCGTCGTCCGGACGTCCCAGCCGAGGCCGACCGTGACGGCGGTGAGGCCCGGGGCCTCCTTCGTGAGCGAGACGTTTCCGCCCTTGGACAGGCTTACTGCCATGGTGTCCCTCTTCCTCGTCCTATGACCGTACGCCGGTCAAGTTATCGCTGACCTTCATAACGTGGCGAGGGGGCCCGCGGGTTCCGCGCGGCGCAAAACCGGGTGACGGGCCGGTGCCCGGCACGGGATCATAGGGGCATGCCTGGTCCCTACGTCATCCGCGGCTCGGTCGCCCTGCCGGAGTCCGAGCTCGTCTGGCGTTTCTCGCGCTCCTCGGGGCCCGGCGGGCAGCACGTCAACACCTCCGATTCGAAGGCGGAGCTGAGCTTCGACCTCGCCGCCACCAAGGCGCTGCCGGAGGTGTGGAAGCAGCGGGCGCTGGAGCGGCTCGCGTCGCGGCTGGTCGGCGGCGTGGTGACCGTGCGCGCCTCCGAGCACCGGTCGCAGTGGCGCAACCGCGAGATGGCCGCGGTGCGGCTGGCCTCGCTGCTGGCGGAGGCGACAGCCCCGCCGCCCAAGCCGCGGCGGGCGACGAAGATCCCCCGGGGCATCAACGAACGCCGGCTGCGGGAGAAGAAGGCGCGCGGCGAGACGAAGCGGGGCCGCACCGGCCGCGACTGGTGAGCCGCACGGCCGCGGCCGTGCACCACCCGCGGGCCGTTTCAGTCCAAGTGGCGGTAGCGGCCCTTGAAGTAGGTGAGCGGGCGGCCGTCGCCCGCGGGCAGGGACGCGCTCAGGACGCGGCCGACGACGAGGGTGTGGTCGCCCGCCGCGACCCGTGACTCCGTACGGCACTCCAGCGTCGCCAGGGCGCCGCCGATCAGCGGAGCACCGCTCACTTCGCCCCGTACGTACGGCAGGTCCTCGAACAGCAGCCGGTCGCTGATCCGGCCCTTCATGGCGAACCGCGAGGCGACGTTCAGCTGACCCTCCGCCAGGACCGAGACCCCCCACAGGGGCTGTTCCTCCAGCAGGTCGTCCATCCGCGACCCCTCGCGCAGGCTCACCAGTACCAGCGGCGGGTCCAGGGACACCGACATGAAGGCGGTGGCCGTCATGCCGACGTCCTCGCCGGCCGGTCCGCCGGCGCCCAGCGCAGGCTCCTTGGCGGTGATCAGTACCACGCCTGCCGCCAGCCGGGACATCGCAGCGCGGAACTCGTCATTGCTCACCCCTTCAGCATGAGGGGTCACAGGTCTCGTCTTCAGCACGTCCCGAACGCTAGTCTCGGCCCCCCGCGCGGCGCATCGGGCCTCAGGCCGAGCCGCGACCTAGGGCTGTCGCCCGAGGCGCGGAGGTCCGGCGGCGTATCGTTTGCTTCCGGGAATGACAGGGAGCGCTCCCAGGTGAAGCGGAGGCTGTAATTCATCTCATGTGACTTGAGTCACAGAGGGCAAGATTTGTTGACCCTGTGTACCGGCGGAACAGCTCACTGTGATTCAGTGGAATGGACACCGCAACGAAACGCCGATGACAAACCTGGAGTTGCTGTCGAGGTCTCGGGGAGAGCGAGCAATGGAGACCGAGTCGGAGCCGTACGTCCGTCTTGCGACCCTGCGGCAGCTTCACCAGGTGGTGGCCGAGCTCAACACGGCCAGGAGCCTGGCGGACACTCTGCAGACGGTCGTGGACGGCATCGTCGTGGGCCTCGGCTACGAACTCGCCTGTGTCAACCTCGTACGCCCCGACGGTGATCTCGTCGTCGCCGCCTTCGCAGGGAACCCCGCCGCCGAAGCCCTGATCACCGGCCGCGTCGGCTCCCGCTCCTCCTGGGAACGCCGCCTGTCCATGGGCGAGTCGTGGGACGGCCTGCGCTTCATCCCGCACACCGAGGGCTGGGTCCTGCTCGAGGACGACGTACCCCAGTGGCACACGGAAGGCCCCGATCCGCGGTTCGAGGACGAGTGGCACCCCGAGGACCGCCTCTACGCCCCCATGTACGCCTCCGGCGGCGAACTGCTCGGGGTGATCTCGGTCGACAAGCCGCGCAACGGACGCCGTCCGGGCGCATGGGGGCGCGAAGCACTCCAGATGTACGCCTTCCAGGCGGCCATTGCGATCAGCAATGCCCGCCTCCGCGCGAACATGCAGCGGGCCCTGGTCCGGCTCGAACGGGAACAGCAGGCGCTGCGCGCCAGCGAGGAGTCGTTCCGGCAGGCCTTCGAGTACGCCCCCAGCGGCATGGCCATCGCCGAGATGGGCGGCGACCAGCACGGCCGACTGCTGCGCACCAACGACGCCCTGTGCCGGCTGCTCGGCCGCCCCGCATCCGTGCTGCGCCGCTACTCCTTCTCCGATCTCGTCCACCCCGAGGACATCGGCACCCTGCTGCGGACCTCCGCCGAGGGCGGCCGGGCCGAGCTGCGGCTCGGGCGGCGCGACGGCACGTACGTCTGGGTCTCGCTGCGCAACTCCGTCGTCGCGGACGCCGCGGACGGCCCCCGCTTCCTCCTCACCCACGTCGAGGACATCGAGGAGCGCAAGCGGCACGAGCTCCAACTCGCACACCGGGCCAGCCACGACTCGCTGACCGGGCTGCCCAACAGCGCCGAGCTGCGCTCGCGGCTCGGCGCCCGGCTGTGCCGAAGGCCACAGTCGGTGCGGGCGACGGCCGTGGAGGTGCTGGACGCGGCGTTCGAGGGCCGGCCCGAGGGGGAGCCGGGCGAGCACGGCTTCCAGCCGGACGGCTTCCCGGACCCCTTCGAGTTCGCGGGCAGCCCGGCGGCGGCCGGAGCGGGCACCCCCGGCGGCCCGTACGACCACCACGTGCACGCCGTCGCCCCGGCCACGGACATCGACGACGGCACGAAGGGCCTCGCGGTCCTCTTCTGCGACCTCGACGGCTTCAAGTCGATCAACGACCGCTTCGGGCACCACACCGGGGACGCCGTGCTCATCGAGGTCGCGCGCCGGCTCACCACCGGCGTGCGGGACGGGGACACGGTGGCCCGGCTGGGCGGGGACGAGTTCGTGGTCCTCGCCGACGGGCTCGGCGCGGCCGACGCCGCCGATCTTGCCGTCAGGCTCAGGAACGCCATCATCCCGCCCATTCGGGTGGACGGGCGGGCGGTCCGCGTCGGTGCGAGTTTCGGCATCGGCTGGGCCAGTTGCGGAATGTCCGCAGATGAGGTGCTGCGCTCCGCCGACCAGCGCATGTACATCGAAAAGCGGTCGCGCTCCAAGGCCCACCGGCGGGCCGGCTGAGGCCATCCGGAGCCCGTGGGTGCACGTGTTCGGGGTAGGCTCCCGTGGGTCGAAAGGAATGACCTGCGATGACGACGCCCGCGAACAACGGCCCGAACAACGGCGCGAACACGCCCGAGGATGACGACCCGTTCGGGTACCTCTACGCGGACGGCCAGGCCGCCGGTGCCACCCCGCCCTCGCAGGGCGGCGGCTACGGCTACCCGGGCCAGGTCGGCGGTGCTCAGCCGGGCGTTCCGCGGACCTCCTACAACCAGGTGCGCACGGTCGGCGAGCGCACGTACGGCGGCCAGCGCGGTGCCGTACCGCAGCAGGCCCAGCCCCCGCACCAGGGTCCGTACCAGCAGCAGCCGCAGTACCCGGCGCCGGAGACCCTCCAGGCGGGCGGCTACGGAGCCCCGGCCCAGCAGCCTTACGCCCAGCCGGTCCCGCCGCAGCGCGGCTCCAGCCGCCGGGGCATGCTGATCGCCGCGGTCGCGGTGGTCGGCGCGGTCGTGATCGGCATCGGTGTGGCGCTTATCTCGGACAAGGGCAAGGACAAGGGCAAGGACCAGGCCGACAAGCCGTCGGACACGGTGAGCGAGGCCCCGGCGACACCGGGTGAGAAGACCCCGAAGCCCAAGCCGTCGAAGGACGGCGCCGAGCTCCCCCAGGCGGACGCGGCAGCGGGCGCCGGCGTGGCCCTGACGGGCGGCGCCCAGATCCAGACCGGCATCTCCGGCGCGAAGGGCGCCGGCGGCTCCTACGTCGGCGGCTTCAACACGGTCGGCGCGGCAGTGACGTGGACCGTGGACGTGGCGAAGGCCGGCCAGTACCGGATGAACCTCCGCTATTCCGTCCCGGGCGAAGACGCCGACGCCACCGTCGCGGTCAACGGCAGCGCGAACCCCAAGCCCATCAGCATGAAGAACTACGGCAACACGCCGAAGGGCGACTGGGAGAGCGGCTGGAAGACCACGTGGGGCCAGGTGACCCTGAACAAGGGCACCAACGTCATCAAGGTCTCGTGCGAACAGTCCAACAAGTGCAACGCCGTCATCGACCAGCTCTGGATCACGGGCTGAGTCCCCGGCCTGCGCTGCAGGCCTGCGCTTTAACCCGCCGTCACCGTGACCGTCTCGCGCAGTAGTTCATAGGTCCCCGCGTCGAATTCGCCCGCCGCGGGGGCCTTTACCGTTGCCGCCGAGAGGGCGACGGCGCGGGTCAGGCGGGTGGGCCAGTCCTGGTTCTCGGCCAGGCCCGAGAGCAGGGCGGCCACCGCGGAGTCGCCGGCGCCGGTGGGGTTGCCGGGGAGCGGGGCGGGCGGGGCGGCCTGCCAGATGCCCTGGGGGGTGGCGGCCAGCAGGCCGGCCGGGCCCAGGGAGGTGACGACGGCGTGGGCGCCGCGGCGGCGGGCGGCCAGGGTGGCGGGCAAGGGATCGCGGGACCCGGTCAGTTGGGCCAGTTCGCCGGCGTTCGGCTTCACGATGTCGGGGCGGGCGGCCACCCCGCGGCGCAGCGGTTCGCCGCTGGTGTCCAGCAGGACGGGCGTACCGGCGGCGCGGGCAGTGCGGATCAGGGTGGCGTAGGCGCCGACGGGGACGCCGGGGGGCAGGCTGCCGCACAGGGCCACGGCCCGGGCGCCGGCGACGAGTTCCTCGTAGCGGGTCAGGAAGGCGGCCCACTCGGCGGGCGTGATGACCGGGCCGGACTCGTTGAACTGGGTGGTGTCCCCGCTGGTCTCGTCGACGACGGCCAGGGTGCGGCGGGTCGTCCCGGCACAGGGGACGAAGGCGTCCGCGACGGTGGAGATCCCGGCCAGCGAGCTGCGCAGGACCTCGCCGACGGGCCCGCCCGCGAAGCCGGTGGCGGTCACCCGGTGGCCGAGGGCGGCGAGCACGCGGGCGACGTTCACGCCCTTGCCGCCGGGCCGTTCGGAGACGTCGGAGACCCGGTGCGAGGCGTGGGCCTGCAGCCGCGGCACGTGGTACGTCACGTCCAGTGCGGTGTTCAGCGTCACGGTCAGGATCATCGGTGCACCCCCCAGTCTCGGTGCCGGGATCATGCCAAACGCAGGGCGGCCCGCCCAGTCCGCGTGACTCGGAGGTGGGCGGGCCGCCTGCCTTGATACCGCCGGTCGGCTCAGCTCTGCGGGCCGGCCGCGGGGGGCGTGACGATCCATTCGCCGCGGCGCATGACGCCCTTGAGCTCGAACTGTCCGTCGAGGACGACGAGGTCGGCGTACTTGCCCGGGTCCAGGGAGCCGACCTGGTCGTAGAGCCCGAGGAGCTTGGCCGGGTTGGCGGAGATGGCCTGGACGACCGACTCGATCGGCAGCCGGTCGACGGTGACGGACCGCTTGAACGCGGTGTCCAGGGTCAGGGTCGAGCCCGCGATCGAGCCGCCCTCGACGAGGCGGGCCACGCCGTCCTTGACCTCGACCGCCATCGGCCCCAGTTCGTAGGTGCCGTCGCCGAAGCCGGCCGCGTCCATGGCGTCGGTGATCAGGGCGACGCGGTGGGCGCCCGCGTGGTGGAAGGCCAGCTCCAGCATGGCCGGGTGCAGGTGCGTGCCGTCGTTGATCAGCTCGACGGTGATCCGCTCGTCCTCCAGCAGCGCGGCGATCGGGCCGGGTGCGCGGTGGGCGAGGCCGGGCATCGCGTTGTAGAGGTGGGTGGCGACGGTGGCGCCCGCGTCGATGGCGTCCTGCGTCTGCTCGTACGTCGCGTCGGTGTGCCCGATGGCGGCGATCACGCCGTGCTCGGCGAGCAGCCGTACGGAATCCAGCCCGCCGGGCAGCTCGGTGGCCAGGGTGAACATCCGGGCCTGTCCGTGGGCGGCGTCGACGAGCTTGCGGACCTCGGCCGGGTCGGGGTCGCGGAGCAGGTCCTCCATGTGCGCGCCCTTGCGGCACGGGGAGATGAACGGGCCCTCGAAGTGGATGCCGGCGATGTCGCCCTGCTGGGCGAGTTCGGCGAGCAGCGCGGCGCGCCGGGCCAGCTCGGCCAGGTCGCCGGTGACGGTGGAGGCGACGAGCGTGGTGGTGCCGTGCTCGCGGTGGGTGCGCACGCCCCGCAGGACCTCCTCGGCGGTGCCGGAGGTGAAGGAGGCCCCGCCGCCGCCGTGGTTGTGCATGTCGACGAAGCCGGGGACGACCCAGTGGCCGGACAGGTCGACGGCCGGTGCGCCCTCGGCGGCGCTGCCCGCGATCCGGGGGCCGTCGACGATCACGCGGCCGTTCTCGACGATCCCGGTCGGCAGCACCACCCTGGCGCCGGAGAGAACGGTGGTGTGTGCGCTTCCGGACATCAGGCGGATACCTCCGTGGCGAGTAGGTCCCAGGCGAGCAGGCCCGCGCCCAGGCATCCGGCGGTGTCCCCGAGGGCCGCCGGCACGATGTTCGGCAGCCGCTGGAACGTGACGCGTTCCCGTACGGCCGTCCGTAGTGGTGTGAACAAGGTTTCCCCGGCCTCGGCGAGCCCGCCACCGATGATCAGCGTGCGCGGGTCCAGCAAGGTGAGGGCGGTGACCAGTCCGTCCGCGAGCGCTCCGACGGCCTCTTCCCAGACGGCGAGGGCCTTCGCGTCGCCGGACTCCACGGCCTTCGCGCAGTCCGCGGCGTCCGCGTCGGGGTCGCCGCCGGCCCGTGCCCAGGCGCGGGTCACGGCGGAGGCCGAGGCCAGGGTCTCCAGGCAGCCGTGCTGGCCGCAGCCGCAGGCGGGTCCGCCGGGGCGGACCACGATGTGGCCGATCTCGCCGGCGTACCCGTGTGCGCCGGCCTCGATCCGTCCGGCGATGCCGATGGCGCCCGCGATGCCCGTGCCCAGGGGGACGAACAGGAAGCGGTCGGCGTCCCGGCCGGCGCCGATCCGGCCCTCGGCGAGGCCGCCGGTGCGGACGTCGTGCCCCAGGGCGACGGGCAGTCCGCCGAGGCGCTCGCTGAGCATCGCGCGCAGCGGTACGTCGCGCCAGCCGAGGTTGGCCGCGTACACGGCGATCCCGCGGTCGGCGTCGACGATGCCCGGCACCGCGACTCCGGCGGCGGAGGCGTTCTGCCCGTACCGCTCGCGGCCGAGGGCGTGCAGTTCGGCGGCGAAGTCCAGGATCGACTCGACGACGGCCTCGGGACCGCGCGCGCGGCCGGTGGCCCGGCGCGCCTCGTGCAGGAGCGTGCCGTCCGCGCCGACCAGGGCGGCCTTCATCCCGGTGCCGCCCACATCGAGGGCGATGACGTGTTTCACGGGTTTCACGGGGGATAGTCTCGCGCGTCGGACGGGGAAAGGTCTAGTCCACTGAGAGGGATTGTTGAGCAGCCATACAAAATCGGGACCCCGCCCCGTGCCCGGTCCGCCCCCTCGCCTGTAAGCGGAAGGCCGGGGTGGTGTAGACCTTACGGACGACGTACGGGAAACGAGTGGGACTACAAGGGTGGGAAAAGCTGTGAAGCGTCGCTACCGGAACCTGGCCGCCGCAGGCGCCGCACTGTCCATGGCCGTGACAGCGAGCGGCTGCGGAACGGTCACCGGGGACAACGAGGTGACCCTGCGACTCGTGGCGGCCGACTACGGTGACAATCCGTCGAATTCCTCGAAGAAGTACTGGGACGACCTCGCCGCCGCCTTCACCGCCGAGCACCCCGGCATCAAGGTCGAGGTGAGCGTCTACTCCTGGGAGGAGGTCGACGCCAAGGTCGCCGAGATGGACGAGGCCGGCAACGCCCCCGACATCGCGCAGATCGGCGCGTACGCCGACTACGCCGCCGAGGACAAGCTCTACTCGACCGACCAGCTGCTGTCCGTGACGACCGAGGCGGACTTCCTCGGCCCGCTCGCCGACGCCGGCAAGATCCGCCGGGTCCAGTACGGCATGCCCTTCGTCTCCAGCACCCGGCTGCTCTTCTTCAACGAGCAGCTGTTCGACCGGGCGGGCGTCAAGGCCGCCCCCACGACCTGGGCCGAGTTGGAGGCCGCCGCGAAGAAGCTCAAGGGCGTCGCCAAGACCCCCTTCGCGCTCCCGCTCGGCCGCGAGGAGGCCCAGGCCGAGACGATGATGTGGCTGCTCGCCGGAGGCGGCGGCTACACCGACAGCGACGAGAGCTACGCCATCGACTCGGCCGAGAACCGCAAGACGCTCGACTGGCTCAAGACCAGCCTCTACGGCGCCGGGCTGACCGGCCCGGTCGCCCCCTGGCAGCTCAACCGGCAGGACGCCTTCGACGCCTTCGCGCGCGGCGAGGTCGGCATGCTCAACGGCCACCCCACGCTGATGAAGCAGGCCGCGGCCAAGGGCGTGAAGTTCGGCATGGTGCCGCTGCCCACCGAGAACGGCCGCGAGACGCAGGCGATGGGCGTCGCCGACTGGGTCATGGCCTTCAAGAGCGGCGGCCACCGCAAGGAGGCGGGCAAGTTCCTCGACTTCATGTACGAGGAGAAGAACGTCACCAAGTTCACCGGCACGTACGACCTGCTGCCCGTCACCACCAGCGGCTACCGCGCCATGCAGGCGAGCACCGGCGCCTCCGCGGAGCGGCTCAAGACGTTCCTGGCCGCGCTGCCGAACGCCAGGCTCTACCCCGTAGGCAAGAAGTCCTGGGCGGCGGTCAGCGAGAACATCAAGCAGAACATCGGCAAGGCGTTCATGGAGGGCGGCCGTCCGGAGAAGACCCTGGACGACATCGCCACGACCGCGCGCTCGGCCGACGGCGGCTGAGCCCTCCGCCACCCCGGACACCGCCCGGCGACACCCGGCCGACCGCGGCCGGCCGGGTGTCGGCGGCCGCGGTTATGTTGGGAAGCATGACCGACGACGGGCAGGAGCGGCAGGAGCGCTCGGGACTCACCGAGCGCGAGGCCGCCGTGCTCGCGTACGAGGGCCGCAGCTGGCCCGGCCCCGGCGCCAAGGACCGCGCGATACGCGAAACCCTGCGGATGTCCCCGGTCCGCTACTACCAGCTGCTCAACGCCCTGATCGACGACCCGCGCGCCCTGGCCCACGCCCCCGCCACCGTCAACCGCCTCCGGCGGATACGCGAGGACCGGCGCGCCCGGCGCTGAGGCCCAGTAGGGTCGAAGGCATGGGGAGCCATCCGCACAGCCGGGATCCACACCGTCCGGAAAGCCTGCCGATACCCGTCACCGCCGCCGGACGCGAGGGCCTCACAGCCCTGCTGCGCGCACCTCGCAGCGCCGTCGTCGCCCTCGACTTCGACGGCACGCTCGCCGAGATCGTGCCCGACCCCGAGCGGGCCCGCGCCCACCCGGGCGCCGTACCCGCCCTCGCCGCCCTCGCCCCGCAGGTCCGCTCCGTCGCCGTGATCACCGGCCGGCCCGCGGGCGTCGCCGTCCGCTACGGCGGCTTCGCCGGCGTCACCGGCCTGGAGCACCTCACGGTCCTCGGCCACTACGGCGCCGAGCGCTGGGACGCCGTCAGCGGCCTCGTCCAGGCCCCTGCGGACCACCCCGGCGTCGCCGCCGCCCGCGCCGAGCTGCCAGGCGCCCTGGACGCCGTGGGCGCCTGGCAGGGCACCTGGATCGAGGAGAAGGGCCAGGCGGTCGCCGTCCACACCCGCCGGGCCGCCGACCCGGAAGCCGCCTTCGAAGCGCTGCGCGCCCCGCTGGCCCGGCTCGCCCACCGGCACGGACTGATCCTCGAACCGGGCCGCGCCGTCCTCGAGCTGCGGCCCCCCGGCATGGACAAGGGCGTCGCGCTCGCCGAGTACCTCAGCGAGACGGAGGCGGAGGCCGTCCTCTACGCCGGCGACGACCTCGGCGACCTCGCGGCCTTCGCCGCCGTCGAGAAGCTGCGCGCCGACGGCCTGCCCGGCCTGCTGGTGTGCAGCGGCTCGGCCGAGGTCCCCGAGCTCGCCGGCCGCGCCGACGTGGTCCTCGACGGCCCGGCCTCGGTCGTCGGCTTCCTCGACGCCCTGGCACGGGCCGTCGGCGGCGACGGCACCACCGTCACCGTGCCGGACGGCCCGCCCGCAAGTCCTCCAGCTGCCGGGTGAACCAGCGGGCGGGCGGGAGCGCCGTCGCCGCCGACGCCAGGCGCTTCGTCCGCTCCGCCCGCTCCGGCCCGGGCATCGACAGGGCCTCGTGCAGGGCCCGCGCCGTCTCCGAGACGTCGTACGGGTTCACGGTCAGCGCGTCCTCGTGCAGCTCCGCGAAGGCCCCGGCCTCCCGGGACAGCACCAGGACGCAGCCCTGGTCGGAGACCACCGGGATCTCCTTGGCGACCAGGTTCATGCCGTCGCGCACCGGGTTGACCAGCGCCACGTCCGCCAGCCGGTACGCCGCCAGCGAGCGCGGGAAGTCGTCCTTCACGTACAGGTGCACCGGCTTCCAGTCCGCCGTCCCGAACTCCGCGTTGACCTCCTCCGCCAGCCGCGACACGCTCTCCGTGTAGCTGCGGTAGACGACCAGGTCCTGGCGCGACGGGTACGCGAACGCCAGGTGCACCACCCGGCCCCGCCACTCCGGCCGCTCGCGCAGCAGCTCCCGGTAGGCGAGCAGGCCGCGCACGATGTTCTTCGACAGCTCGGTGCGGTCCACGCGCACGATCGTCCGGCAGTCCCCGGCCTCCGCCCGCAGCGAGGCGAGCCGGTCCTCGGCGGCCGGGCTGTGCGCCAGCTCCCGCAGCTCCTCGCCGTCCACGCCCAGCGCGTACACGGACACCCGCGTCCCCGGCGCGCCGTCCTTCCCGGTGCCCCCGGCCTCCGCGGCGCAGCCGAGGAAGGCGTCCGCCCACGCCCGGGTGTGGAAGCCGGCCTGATCGGCCCCCAGCATCCCGCGCACCAGCTCCTCGCGGACGTCCCGCGGCAGCATCCGGAAGTACTCCGGCGCGGCCCACGGGGTGTGGGTGAAATGCGCGATCCGCAGGTCCGGGCGCAGCTCCCGCAGCTGCCCGGGGACCAGCGCCAGGTGGTAGTCCTGCACCAGCACGGCCGCGCCCTCGGCGGCCCCCTCGGCCAGCGCCTCGGCGAACGCCCGGTTGTACGCCGTGTACGACTCCCAGCGGCGGCGGAACTCCGCGTCGAAGACCGGCTCGCGGGGAACGTCGTAAAGGTGGTGGTGGGTGAACCACAGGACGGAGTTCGCGATGCCGTTGTACGCGTCGTCGTAGACCGCCTGGGGGATGTCGAGCATCCGCACGCCCGGCTCGGAGACGCCGCGGCGGACCGCCTCCCGGTCGGCTTCGGAGAGGGCCGCGCACACCCACAGGGCGTCCGGCTGGCGGGCCAGCGCGGCGGACAGGCCGGAGACCAGACCGCCCCCGCCGCGGCGGGCCGTGAGGCTGCCGTCCTCGGCGAGGGCGTACGAGAGCGGACCGCGGTTCGCTGCGACGAGCACCTGGGAAGCCATGCGCCCAACCTAGCCCGGCCCGCTTCCGCTCAAACGTTCCGCCGGGCCGTGGCCGGGTGCCGCACGGCGTGTCAGGCCACCCGCCGCACGGCGTACTCCGGGATCTCCCGCATCGGCGGCCGCTCCTCCGTGTCCACGGCGTACGTCCGCGGTACGAAGCCCTCCGGGCCCCGCTCGAACTGGGTCAGCTCGGGCCGCACCAGGTGCCCGCGGGACAGCCGCAGCTGCGCCGTGCGGTAGATCGCGGCCGCCATCCGGCCCAGCGCCAGGCCGTCCTGGTGGCGGTGGATCCGCACGCCGACGTCGACCTGCGCGAGGGCGTCCAGGCCGACCGTGTGCAGGGCGTCGACCAGCAGGCCGATCTCGACGCCGTACCCGACCGGGAACGGCAGCCGCTCCAGCAGGGAGCGGCGCACGGCGTACTCGCCGCCCAGCGGCTGGACGAACCCGGCCAGCTGCGGCCAGTGCAGGTTGAGCAGCGGACGGGCGACCAGCTCGGTCACCCTGCCGCCCTGCTCGGCTCCGGCCGGACGGCCGCCCTGACCGGGGGCGGCGCCGAACGGACGGTCGTACATCGCCTTGACGAACTGGACGTCCGGGTCGGTCAGCAGCGGCCCGACGATCCCCGAGACGAAGTCGGCCGAGAAGTCGCGCAGGTCGGCGTCGACGAAACACACGATGTCCCCGGTGGTCACCAGCAGGGACCGCCACAGCACCTCGCCCTTGCCGGGCAGCGCCGGTATGCGGGGCAGGATCGCGTCGCGGTGGACCACGCGCGCGCCGGCCTTCGCCGCCACCTCGGCCGTCCGGTCCGTGGACCCGGAGTCCACCACGACCAGCTCGTCGACCAGCGGCACCGCCTCGATCAGCTCACGGCGGACGACCTCGACGATCTCGCCGACCGTCGCCTCCTCGTCGAGCGCGGGCAGCACCACGCTGACCGTCGTCCCGGCAGCCCGTTTGGCTGCGAGGAGCCGGTCGAGCGGGCGGTCGGCTGCCGACCAGGACCGGCTGGCCAGCCAGCGCTCCACCTCATCCAGCACGGTCCGTACTCCCCTGTTTCCTGATCCGTGGATGACCGAAAAGTGATCCATCTCGCGGTTCGGACGGCTGTCTCACCCGCCCGCCCCTTCGGTTACAGTCTTGAACAACGCGGACGACCATCGCATGTCGGGGGTCGAATGCCGCGCTGACAATCGAATACCGCTCATCCAGAGGGGCAGAGGGACACGGCCCGTTGAAGCCCCGGCAACCCTCCAGCCGGTCTCGTGCGCATCGTCGCCGCGAGGCTCCCGGCTAGGGAAGGTGCCAATTCCGTCTCATGGCGACGTTCGTCATGGGGAAGATGAGGAGAAAGGGCCTCGCCATCATGGCTGTACAGACTGTTACCCCCGCGCCGGTCGCTTCCGTCGATCTCGGTCCCGCCGTCGCCCTCTCCTGTCGTGAGTGCGGAACGCGGTTCGACCTGGGACCCATTTTCGCCTGCGTCGAGTGTTTCGGCCCGCTCGAGGTCGCGTACGACCTGCCCCTCGGTACCGGATCCACTGAAGACGTGGAGGCCCTGCGCAAGCGCATCGAGGCCGGCCCGGACAACATCTGGCGCTACGCCCCGCTGCTGCCCGTCCCCGCCGACGTGGCCGCCAAGCCCAGCCTGAACCCCGGCTTCACCAAGCTCGTCGACGCCCGCAACCTCGCCGAGGCGCTGGGCGTGACCGGCAAGCTGTACGTCAAGGACGACTCCGGCAACCCGACGCACTCCTTCAAGGACCGCGTCGTCGCGATCGCCGTCGAAGCCGCCCGCGCCTTCGGCTTCACCACCCTCTCCTGCTCCTCCACGGGCAACCTGGCCGGCGCCGTCGGCGCCGCCGCCGCCCGCGCCGGCTTCCGCTCCTGCGTGTTCATCCCGCACGACCTGGAGCAGGGCAAGGTCGTCATGGCCGCGGTGTACGGAGGCGACCTGGTCGGCATCGAGGGCAACTACGACGACGTCAACCGCTTCTGCTCGGAGCTCATCGGCGACCCGCTGGGCGAGGGCTGGGGCTTCGTCAACGTCAACCTGCGCCCGTACTACGGCGAGGGCTCCAAGACCCTCGCCTACGAGATCTGCGAGCAGCTCGGCTGGCAGCTCCCCGACCAGATCGTGATCCCGATCGCCTCCGGCTCGCAGCTCACGAAGATCGACAAGGGTCTCCAGGAGCTCATCAAGCTGGGCCTGGTCGAGGACAAGCCGTACAAGATCTTCGGCGCGCAGGCCGAGGGCTGCTCCCCGGTCTCCTCCGCCTTCAAGGCCGGACACGACGTGGTGCGCCCGCAGAAGCCGAACACCATCGCCAAGTCCCTCGCGATCGGCAACCCGGCCGACGGCCCGTACGTCCTGGACATCGCGCGCCGCACCGGCGGGTTCGTCGAGGACGTCAACGACGAGCAGGTCGTGGACGCGATCCGGCTGCTCGCCCGGACCGAGGGCATCTTCGCCGAGACTGCGGGCGGCGTGACCGTCGGCGTCACGAAGAAGCTGATCGACAACGGTCTGCTCGACCCCACGCTGACCACGGTCGTCCTCAACACCGGTGACGGCCTCAAGACCCTGGAAGCGGTGTCCGGCACCGGCCAGACCACGACCATCCGCCCGAGCCTGGACGCGTTCCGCGCCGCCGGCCTGGCCTGACCATCCCCCCGCACCCGGAAGGCAGTAGAGCCATGAGCGTCAACGTCCGCATCCCCACCATCCTGCGCACCTACACGGGCGGCCAGGCCGAGGTGCCCGCCGAGGGCGCGACCCTGGCCGAGGTCATCGCCTCGCTGGAGTCGAACCACCCGGGCATCGCCGCGCGCGTCCTGGACGACCAGGGCAAGCTGCGTCGCTTCGTCAACGTGTACGTGAACGACGACGACGTCCGCTTCGAGGGCGGTCTGGAAGCGGTGACGCCCGACGGCGCCGGCGTGTCGATCATCCCGGCCGTCGCGGGCGGCTGCTGACCGCGGTGCGGACCGGCCTTTAGGGCCGGGAGTTCTTCCGAATTGCCCCCTCCGCATAAAGCGGAGGGGGCAATTCTGCTTGGTTGGGCGCGGTAGGGTTGGGGTAGTCCCCTCCGCTGTTTGTGCCTCCGGCATATGAGCGGGTCACCGGATGGGCGACATTGGGCCAAAGTGCGTGCACGGTATGGGGCTTGGGGCGGGATTTGCCCCGTCCGAGTTGACCGGGAATCTGCTGAGTTTTCGCAGGATGTCGACGTATCCGCGTGTCCTGAATTCTCGTCGGAATGACCTGTTGCAGACAGCGTCGGTCCGGATACATTCAGCCGCGGTCGAAGCGTTCCGGCGCAAGTTCTGACCCGGGACCGCGAAGTGCGGTCCTGCGCAAGGGCCAGTAACAGGGGAGTTAGGCATGGCTCAGGGCACCGTCAAGTGGTTCAACGCGGAGAAGGGCTACGGCTTCATCGCGGTCGACGGTGGTGCGGACGTGTTCGTCCACTACAGCGCGATCCAGATGGACGGCTACCGCACCCTTGAAGAAGGTCAGCGAGTCGAGTTCGAGATCTCGCAGGGCCAGAAGGGTCCGCAGGCGGACATGGTCAAGCTCGCCGGCTGAGCACGGCGCGATCGGCCACCGACGCATCACGCACGAGGGGCCCGCATCCCACAGGGATGCGGGCCCCTCGTGCGTACGGCCGTGCGTACGGACTCCCCGGCTCCGAGTCGTGAGAGGCGCTTGCACTCGAGGGGGTCGAGTGCTAATCATTGGCGTTAGCACTCTCCGGGTGAGAGTGACAAAAACGAGGACCGAGTCGGTGAGGTCCGCGGGTCCGGCGGGAAGGAACCGCCGGGTACGCAGGCCGTCCGTCGCGGGCGCCAGGCGCGGTCCGGAGCAATCCACCCCAGTCCGGGAGGACCACTTCACATGGCCAAGATCATCGCGTTCGACGAGGAGGCCCGGCGCGGTCTCGAGCGCGGCATGAACCAGCTCGCCGACGCCGTCAAGGTCACCCTTGGTCCCAAGGGTCGCAACGTCGTCCTTGAGAAGAAGTGGGGCGCCCCCACGATCACCAACGATGGTGTTTCCATCGCCAAGGAGATCGAGCTGGAGGACCCGTACGAGAAGATCGGCGCCGAGCTGGTCAAGGAAGTCGCCAAGAAGACGGACGACGTCGCCGGCGACGGTACGACCACCGCCACCGTTCTCGCCCAGGCGCTCGTCCGCGAGGGTCTGCGCAACGTCGCCGCGGGTGCCAACCCGATGGCCCTCAAGCGCGGCATCGAGAAGGCCGTCGAGGCCGTCTCCGGCGCCCTGCTCGAGCAGGCGAAGGATGTCGAGACCAAGGAGCAGATCGCTTCCACGGCCTCCATCTCCGCCGCCGACACCCAGATCGGCGAGCTCATCGCCGAGGCGATGGACAAGGTCGGCAAGGAAGGCGTCATCACCGTCGAGGAGTCCCAGACCTTCGGTCTGGAGCTGGAGCTCACCGAGGGCATGCGCTTCGACAAGGGCTACATCTCGGCGTACTTCGCCACCGACATGGAGCGTATGGAGGCCTCGCTGGAGGACCCGTACATCCTCATCGTCAACTCCAAGGTCAGCAACGTGAAGGACCTCCTTCCGCTGCTGGAGAAGGTCATGCAGTCCGGCAAGCCGCTGCTGATCATCGCCGAGGACGTCGAGGGCGAGGCCCTGTCGACCCTGGTCGTCAACAAGATCCGCGGCACCTTCAAGTCCGTCGCCGTCAAGGCTCCGGGCTTCGGTGACCGCCGCAAGGCCATGCTCGGCGACATCGCCATCCTCACCGGTGGCACGGTCATCTCCGAGGAGGTCGGCCTCAAGCTCGACAACGCCGGCCTGGACCTGCTCGGCCGCGCCCGCAAGGTCGTCATCACCAAGGACGAGACCACGATCGTCGACGGTGCCGGTGACAGCGACCAGGTTGCCGGTCGCGTGAACCAGATCCGCGCCGAGATCGAGAACTCCGACTCGGACTACGACCGCGAGAAGCTCCAGGAGCGCCTGGCGAAGCTCGCGGGCGGCGTGGCGGTCATCAAGGCCGGTGCCGCGACCGAGGTCGAGCTCAAGGAGCGCAAGCACCGCATCGAGGACGCCGTTCGCAACGCGAAGGCGGCCGTCGAGGAGGGCATCGTCGCCGGCGGTGGCGTGGCCCTGCTCCAGGCTTCCTCGGTCTTCGAGAAGCTCGAGGCGGACCTGACGGGCGACGAGGCCACCGGTGCCAACATCGTCAAGCTGGCGCTCGAGGCCCCGCTGAAGCAGATCGCGGTCAACGCCGGCCTCGAGGGCGGCGTCGTGGCGGAGAAGGTCCGCAACCTGCCCGTCGGCCACGGCCTGAACGCCGCGACCAACGAGTACGTCGACCTCATCGCCGAGGGCATCATCGACCCGGCGAAGGTCACGCGCTCCGCGCTGCAGAACGCCGCGTCGATCGCCGCGCTGTTCCTGACCACCGAGGCCGTCATCGCCGACAAGCCGGAGAAGGCTGCTGCCGCTCCGGGCGGCATGCCGGGCGGTGACATGGACTTCTGATCGACCCCTGGTCGATCGGCTGTTCTCACCGAGGGCGGCACCCCCATCACGGGGGTGCCGCCCTCGGGCGTTTCCCGACCCCCGGGGGTCAGTCCCCCGCGTGGTGGTCGCGCGCCAGTGGGGGCCGTACGCGTTTCCAGAGAACGGCAGCCCCTACGCACAGGGCAGCCGAGGCCGGAGCCCCGTACAGGAAGTGTGAGAAGGAGTCGGGAGCGAGGAGCCGGCGCAGCGCCCACGTGGCGGTGGGGACGTCGTCCGCGGTCAGTCTGTGCAGGGCGGCGGAGTAGACGACCGCCCCGAATCCGTAGCCGAGCCAGGCCGACAGGGCCGCGCGCGGGAGCCGGGGCATGGTGCGCAGGTACCGCTGTGCGAGGAAGTGGAAGCAGAAGAACGAGATCGCGAAGCCCGCCAGGCCGTGGATGAGGCCGAGGCGGCTCAGCAGCGGCGTACCGAACAGGGCGGCCGGGTCGGGCAGGGGCATTGCCGTCTGCGCGCTGAGCGCGGCAGCGCAGTGGCCCGTGTCGGGATCCCAGGCGCACCACCATTCGCCCCAGGGGGCGAGCCAGGTGCCGATCGTGCCCCGGGCGAGCAGGCAGAGCAGGAGCGTGCCACCCGCGGTGGCCGCGAGGGAGGTGCCGAGGCGGGCCGGGAAGGTTTCGTAAGGGCCCAGGACGGCCCGCCCCCAGCCGCCGGCGTTCCGGAAGCTCGGTGGAGTGGCGGCTGCCTGCCAGTGGGCGTGGTGCCGTACGAGGTGGGTGACCGCCGCGGTCACGCCGCCGGCCACGCCCAGGAGCACGGCGTGGCCGCTCCAGTTCCGGGCATCGGTCAGTAGCTGCACGGTCTCGACCCCCCGGTCAGGGGACAGGGCCGACAGGTCGCCGATGCGGGTCAGGGCCAGGGCGAGCAGGCCGGCGAACGGTGCGAGGGCCGGATAGCACAATTGCAGCGCGTTGCCGCGGTCCAGGCCCTCGGCGGCCTGACGGCCGAGTAGTGCCGCCGGGACGGTCAGGAAGACGAGGAAGGCCATCAGCCACATGGCTTCCGCGGCGACTGCCGGGAGGCCGGTCAGCTCGTTGTTGTGGAGGGTCGGGGAAACCGTGAGGAGCCGGGCCAGGTCCGCGACGGAGGGCTCGCGGAGGGCGTCCGCCCAGTCGAGCTGAAACGGCAGTGCTCCGAAGGAGTGCACCGTGGAGACGGCCAGAGCGGCCGCACCGTACGGGGACCGCAGCAGTCGCCGGGCTGTCGTCGGCCGGGCAGGCCCCGTAGTCGTGCTCATCGGCCCGAGGCCGAGACCCGGAACGGGCGGCCTTCGTCGCTGATCTCCGTTTCGTGGACCTTCTCCCCGTCCCACCAGGTGAGGGTGGCGCGCCATTCCGTGTAGTGCCGCTGGGTCCGGCCCGAGAGGAGCATGCTGGAGAACCTCGACGGTGTGATGTCGATCGGTAGGTTCAGCGGAGCGGTGTTCCAGCGCAGAGTCTCTTCCCTGGCTGCCTTCTGGAGGGGGCTGGTCTGCAGGTGGCGCAGGGGCACGGGTTTGTTGAGCGGAAGGGTGTCGAGATCGACGAAGAGGGCCGGCGGGAGCGCGCCGCCACAGCCAGGTGGCTCGACGGGCGCCCCCGGCAGTCGGTCCTCCCGGCGCAGCACGGTGATTTTGACGTCCTGCAACTGGATGGGCCGGGGGATGTTCGCCCGCACGGTGATCGTGGCTTCCACCCTGTTGTGATGGGTGATCCGGCGTTCGCGCTCCCAGCGGGTGTAGAGCCGGGTTTCGGTGTTGATGTCTTCTACGCGTGCGCGCAGGTGCTCGTTCCCGGAGTTGATCAGCCAATTGCTGTAGCAGTTGTCGTTGGCCAGAGCTGTGTGGACCGACAGCGGGTCGTCCCCGAACGCGGCCTCGTAGGTGGCGGTCGCCAGCGGGGCTAGGAGCGGTAGAAGCCCGACGGTGAGGGTAAGCAGCGCGATCTGGTTGGCCGCGCTCGTGGCGCGGAACCGGTGCCAGGTGCGCCGGAGCCGCCCGGGTGCCCGTGGTGCGGCCGCGCGTTCCGGTGCGGCCGCCGCCGTGGCATCGCCTGCTGCTTCCGTGCTCATGACGTCCCCCCAGTGGCCATGAACGGTCAACTGCCTCACCGTACAAGCATTTTGACGTACGTACGCCTTCTGCCCACCGGCAGGGCGACCCCGGAGAAATGTGCACTGCGGCGACCCGAGCCATGGGGCGGGTGGTCCGGGTGTGAAAGCGGATGGCAGAGTCGAGGGGTGACGACCGCATCTGATCAGCAGTCCGCCGAAGTCGACTTCTATTTCGACCCTGCCTGTCCGTTCGCCTGGATCACCTCGCGCTGGATCCTGGAAGTCCAGGCCCACCGCGAACTCGACCTGCGCTTCCGGGTGATGAGCCTGTACGTGCTGAACGAGGGCCGGGAGCTGCCGGACTGGTACCGGGACCTGGTCGACCGGTCGCTGGCGCTGACGCGGATCTGCACGGCGGCCGCCCTGCGGTACGGCGAGCAGGTGCTGCCCGCGTTCTACACCGCGCTGGGCACGCGGATCCACAACGGTGGCAACAAGGACTTCATGGAGGTCGCGGCGCAGGCCCTCGCCGAGACGGGCCTGCCGGCCGAGCTGATCGAGGCGGCCGACACGGACGGGTACGACGAGGCGCTGCGGCGCAGCCACCAGGACGGGATGGAGGCGGTCGGCGGCGAGGTGGGGACGCCCACGATCCACATCGACGGCGTGGCCTTCTTCGGGCCCGTGCTCAACTCGATCCCGAAGGGGGAGGAAGCGGCGGAGCTCTTCGATGCGGCGCAGACGCTGGCCCGCTTCCCGGACTTCTTCGAGCTGAAGCGGACCCGTACCGGCAGCCTCAGCTTCGACTGACGCCGGTACCGGCGTCCGGGTCGGCGGTCCGGGCGATGAGGAATCCCAGCTGGAAGCGGTGTGCGGCGCCGTACTCCTCTTTCAGATGGGCGACGTGCGACTGGAGGGAGCGCAGGCTCAGGCCGAGCCTGCGGGCGATCTCGCGGTCCGTACGGCCTTCGGCGAGCAGTTTGACGATGGCCTCGCGGATGGCGGGGACGATCTCGGCGGCGGCTTCCGCGGCGCGCACCGGTACGAAGGGGTGGGGTGCGGCGCGGTCCCAGGCCCGTTCGAAGGTGTCGGTGAGGAAGCGGACGACGGCTGGTTCGGTGACGACGGCGGCGATGGAGCGGTCGGCGTTGGCGGGCAGGAACGCCGTCTTGCGGTCGACGATGATCAGCCGGTCGAAGAACTCGTCGAGCGTGCGGATCTGGGCTCCGTACCCGGTCACCAGCCGGACGTAGTCCTTGGTCGCCTCGTCGAAGCGGGTGCTGTGCTGGTACAGCGTCCGCATGGCGACCCCGGCGGAGATCCGGCCGCGTACGGCCTCCAGCGCGGCCTGGAGCACGCGGCCGGGCCGGGGCCCCTCGGGCTGGGCGGTGATGATCTCCAGCTCGGCGGCGTCGAGGTGCTCCTGCATGGCGGCGAGGATCTCGGGCTTGCCGTGCACGTAGTGGAACCCCGGCCCGTCCGGTGGCGTCTGTGGTGACGACGCCGGCTCCGGGCCGGCCACCGGACCCGGGCCCGTTCCAGGGCCCGTACCGGCGGCCGCGAGGCCGTCGGCGTGAGCGGTGAGGCGGAGTGCCAGCTCGGTCAGCGACTGAGCGGCTTCCCTCAGCGCCTGCGGCGGATCTGTGGGTGTCTCGTACATCTGCATGTCCCCCCCGGACTTCGTTTCCGGGACCAGGATGGCCGAAGGCTCCACGGGGGTGGGCCTTCGGCCCCCTGGTGACGTCCGCAGCCGAGGTTGCTGCGTGCGCCCCACGATCGTGGGACGCTGAGGGGGAAGCGGTCCCGTACCGCCTGACCGTCGATCTGGATTCACGCCATGGGCCACAGGAGAGGGGACCCGCAATGACCGCTGCCATGGTCGAGCCCGGCCGAAATGCCGGTGGCCGTGCGTGGGAGTACCTGCTGCAGAGCTGGCGTGAGCTGGACGTGCCGGAGGGCTGGCGCGCCGAGATCGACGGAGGACAGATTCACTTGGTGCCGCCGCCCCATCCGTTTCACAACGAGATCGCAGAACTCCTCCAGCGCACGCTGTACGGCGTGCTTCCAATGGAGATCGGCCTCTACCAGACACTAGGCATCCGTGTCAGCTCGCTCGGCAAGCTCTACGTTCCCGACATCGCCCTCGTGCCGCGCCGGTTCGTGACCGGTGTGGACCCCGACGTCGCTCTGCCCGTCGACGCGGCCGGGGCGCTGCTCGTCGTGGAGATCACCTCGAAGAGCAACGCCGATGACGACCGGAAGAAGAAGCTGTGGGCGTACGCCCACGCGCCTGTGCCCGTCTACCTCCTGATCGACCGCTTCGATCCGCACGGGCCTGCGGCGACCCTCTTCACCCACCCGGAGAACGGCGTCTACAAGGACGTCCACCGGGTGGCGTTCGGGGAGTCGATGGAGCTTCCCGAGCCGTTCGGGGTGTCGGTCGACACGTCCGGGTTCCCCGTCTGAACCGGGTCGCCCGTGGTGACCGTGCCGTCCTGCTGGACCGACTCCACGCCCAAGACGGTGGACAGGGCTGCGACCTGTCCGGGGGAGAGGCGGGCGGCGAATCCGTTGAGGGCCGTGCGGTAGACGTGCAGCGGGGTGATCCCGTGGGCGTGGGCCACGGCGGCCGGGTCGAGGTCCTCGTGGACGGTGACGATGTACGTCGGCCAGTCGGCGCGGGCCTGTTCGCGCTGGGTGTGGGCGGCCGGCGGCTGGTCGGCGGCGGCGGGCAGGGCGGCTACGGACGCCAGAGCGGCGGCGAGCGCGGCGGGCAGGGCGTACCTCAGGGGGTTGCGCATGGGACCGAGGGCATCACGCGGATCGGTGCAGGGCAACGACGCCCCGCGGTGTGGTGGGCGGCCGTGGTGGTGAACGGCGAATGCGCCCCCCGGGAGGGGTTGCGGCCCGTACGGGTGATCTTGCCGGGCCGTCGCGGGCCCGGACCGGGGACCCGGAGCCCCGGCGACAGCAGGGGCTGATCCTTTCTGCAGCTTGTGCGACGAGCGGTTCGGGCCGCGCCGGGGGCATGGGCCGAGCGGGGCGGGCGGTTCAAGCCACGCCAGGCGGGCGCCCGATGCAAGGGGAGGCCGCACCCGGGGACGCACCCGTCCGAGAGGGGCGGCTCTGTCATGACGACCACCCCCTTCAGGGAGTTCCCGCATGCGTCTGTTCGCACGTCTGACGACGGCTGCCCTCCTCACCATGACGCCCGTCACGGCCGGTACGGCCTCGGCGGTGGCGCCGGAGCCGACCCCGGCCCCGCTGTACACCGCCGCGAACGCCGTCCCCGGCCAGTACATCGTTTCGCTGGACAAGACCGCCGACCCGGCGAAGATCGCTTCGACCGTCGGGGTGAAGCCGACGTTCACGTACTCGAAGGCGATGCGCGGCTTCGCCGCGCCCCTGACGGCCACGCAGCTCAAGGTCGCCCGGCTGCTGCCCGGGGTGACGTCGGTGGAGGAGGACGCACGGGTCGAGGCCCCGCCGGTCCCGGCCCGGCCCGCCACCCGGGCGCCGTCCTCGGCGTGGGGCCTGGACCGCATCGACCAGCAGGAGCTGCCGCTCGACAACAACTTCACCACCGGTGGCAACGGCGCCGGGGTGACCGCGTACATCCTCGACACCGGCATCGACTACGCGCACACGGAGTTCGGCGGCCGCGCGAAGTTCGGCTTCGACGCCATCGGGGACGGCCGGCAGGGACAGGACTGCCAGGGCCACGGCACGCACGTCGCCGGCACGGTCGGCGGCGCGACGTACGGGGTGGCGCGGAAGGCTTCCCTGGTCAGCGTCCGCGTCCTGGGCTGTGACGGCAAGGGCACCTGGTCGGGCATCATCGCCGGCATGGACTGGGTCGCCAAGAACGCCAAGCAGCCTGCCGTGCTGAACGGCTCCCTGGGCGGGGACAGGTCCGAGGCCGTGAACAACGCCGCCACGGCCCTGTCCGACGCCGGCGTCCTGCCGGTCGTCGCGGCGGGCAACTCCGCGACCGACGCCTGCAACATCTCGCCCGCGTCCGCGCCGCGCGTGGTGACCGTCGCGGCGAGCAACCGCTACGACGAGGAGACCGACTTCTCCAACTACGGCAGCTGCGTCTCCCTCTACGCGCCCGGGCAGGACATCGTCTCGGCCAAGCTCGGCGGCGGCAGCATCTCCGAGGACGGCACCTCCATGGCTTCGCCGCACGTCGCGGGCGTCGCCGTCCTCTACAAGCAGGCGCACCCGGACGCGGCGCCGGCCGAGATCGCCGAGTACCTGGACGACGAGTCCACCAAGGACGTGCTGACCAGTGTCAGCAAGTCCAGCCCGAACAGGCTGCTGTTCACCAACGGCCTCTGACCTCCCGGAGCGCGCTGATCCGGTAGGCGTGTCCGGTTCGTGATCAACGGGCGTACAACTCTCGTACGCCCGTGCGGGTCGAAGCGTTCATGAAGTCTCGTCTCCCTCTGCTGGCCGCGGCCGGTCTGGTGGCCCTCGGGCTGTCGGCACCGGCTGCCGCGCAGGCCGCGCCCGCGCTCCTGACCGCCCCCGCCGCCCTCACGGCCCCTGCAGCCGAGGCCGACAAGCCGATCCGCGTGGAGCTGCTGCCCGGCTCGCTGAGCCTGGGCGTCGGCGGATGGCAAGAGCTGCGGGCGTACGTCGACAACCAGGGCGAGGAATACGAGGGCAAGTTCACCTACGTCCTGGACTACACCGGCATCGCCGGGTTCGCGGTGGGTTCCATCGGCTTCCCGCACGACGACTGCCCGACGGTGGGCACGAAGGTCGTCTGCGAGACGGAGGGCAGGTTCCGGGCCCACACCCGCGGTCAGCTCTCCGACCTGGACATCCGCGCCCTGCCCGGTGCGAAGCTCGGCGACCGCGGCACCCTGAAGGCCACGCTCGAGGTCGAGGGCCGGGTCGTCGAGTCCGCGTCGACGGAGGTCGTGGTCGGCGGCCCCGACCTCGCCATGGTCCCGGGCGGGTCCGACGACCGGCAGGCCAAGCCGGGCGACCGCCTGGAGCTGCCGTTCACCTTCCGCAACCAGGGCACCGAGCCCGTCACCGACGTGCTGCTGAAGGGGGACAGCTCGTACGGCCTGGAGCGCCTCGGCGAGTACTCCAACTGCCAGTACGGCAAGGGATCCATCGGCTGGACGGGCAGCGACAGCACCACCACCTACATGTGCCGGATCAAGGGCACCTTCCTCCCGGGCAAGACCTACGAGCTGGCCACCCCGACCGCGCTGAAGGTCGCGGCCTGGGCGCGGAGCAGCGAGGACGTCGCCCTTGAGGTGCACGCGGACACCCCGGCGCACCGCAAGGACTGGCAGGAGGGCCGCGAGGTCCGCCAGGGCAAGGGCGCCGCGCTGAGCCTCAAGGAGGTGCCGGCCGCGCGCAGCGCCACGAGCGGCCGCTCCGGCGACGACACCAATCCGTTCAACAACTGGCAGCGCGTGACCCTCCGCATCCCCGGCACCACGACCGACTTCGAGGCGGTCGGCGGCACGGTCCGCGGCAAGGCCGGCGACACGGTGAAGGCCACGCTGGGCGTGCGCTACAACGGTTCCGCGTGGTTCATCGCGGGCGAGGGCGGCGCGATCGCCAACCTCCGGCTGCCGGACGGGGTCTCGATGGTGGAGACCGACCCGGGCTGCCCGCTGTGGGAGGGCGACCGCGGCGAGGACGGGGACGCCGAGCCGGACCCGGGCCCGGTGCCGACGTACCGCTGCAAGGTGACGGGTGAGGACCGGAACTTCCTGAAGCCGGGCGACGCCTGGACGTACACCTTCACGCTGAAGCTGGACGAGGAACTCAAGGACGCGGCCGGCACGTTCACGACCCGGGTGGTCGAGGACGGCGATTTCGACCGGGTGACCGCGAACGACACCGCCAAGCTCCTGGTGAACCCGGCCGAGACCGGCACGTCGGGCAGCAACACGGCCGGTACGACGGGCGGCTCCGCGGGCACGACCGGCGGCACGGCGGGCGGTTCCACCGGCGGCACGACGGGTACGACCGGCGGCGCCACGGGGGGTACGGCGGGCTCCACCGGTACGACGCGCGGCTCGGGCGGCGGTGGTGGCGACCTCGCGGTCACCGGCACCACCGCCCTGTACGCGGGTGGCGCGGCCGCCGTGGCCCTGGCTGCCGGAGCGGGACTCCTCGCGGTGTCCCGCCGCCGGAAGCGCCAGGGCGCCTAGGCGCTCCTAGAGCGCGGTCACGAAGGCCGACCACGCCTGGTGCCGGAACACCAGGTGGGGGCCTTCGGGCCGCTTGGAGTCGCGGACGGGGACTATACGGGGGTGTCCGTCCGCGACTTCGAGGCAGTTGCCACCACTTGCATCGCTGTGGGTGGACTTGCGCCAGGTGGCCATCTCGACGCAGCTACCGCCGCTGCCATCGCTGTAGCTGGACTTGTGCCACGTGGCTGCCGACAGGTCGTACTCAGGCGTGCTGGTCATGTGCGTAATCCTCCGCCACGGACTCGATCAAGGCCAGGGATTCGCTGGGTGACAGCGCGGTGGCCGTGAGCAGATCGTAGGACAGGGAGTGACGGCATACTTCCGCCGGATCGTCGAAGAGCAGCCCGGTTCCGTTGCCTTGGACGTAGGCGAGAGGAGGTGCGTCCTCGAAGGACATGAGCTGAAGGAATCCGCCCATTGATGCGTGAGCGCCGGCCTTGAACGGCATCACCTGGACGATGGTCCGGTGGGATCGCGCCAAGGCTACGAGATGGGTGAGTGCCTCTGCCATCACCGCGGGGCCTCCAACCGATCGTCGGAGAACTGCCTCGTCAAGCACGCACCACAACAGCGGGGTTGTTGGATCACTCAGCAGTGCGGCCCGTGCCAGCCGGTTCGTGACCAGCTCGTCGATCACCTCCTCCGGGGCCGTCGGCTGGTACGCGCGGAAGACGGCCCGCGCGTACGCCTCCGTCTGGAGCAGTCCCGGGATGATCAGCGGCGCGTACTCCCGGATGGCCTTCGCCAGGGCTTCGGCTTCGGCCGCCGCCGCGAAGTGGTCCGGGTATTTGGATTTGGCGGCAGCGCCGCAGTTGCGCTCGAAGAAGCCGCCGGTGTCGAGGAGTTCATCGATCTGCCGGGCGAATTCGAGGTGCATCCGGCGGGTGCCGGCCTCCAGCTGGCCGATGAACGATCCACTGACAAAGAGCGGTTCGCCGAGCTCGGCCTGACTGAGGCCTGCGCGCTCGCGTGCGACGCGCAGTTCTGCGCCCAGCAGGGCGCGTGGTGAGGCGGACGGGTCGAGGTTCTTCCCTGCCATGGCAACTCCAAGGCCAACAGGTGCGGTTGTTTCGCGGCCGTCCTTGAAAGGCTAGCGAGCCCGTCGCCACTCTGTGTGCAGAAAGCGAACACTCAGAGTAGAAGGTGACATGGCATGGTGCTCACGGCACACGAGCGGTTCCAGGCGGTCCAAGAGGCCCTGGGGCAGCTGAAGGAGGCCCTGGACGGAGTGGGCGTCGTCCTGCCGTCGCTGGGCATGGACCAGGTCTCGGCGGCGGGAACGTACGGGCTGCCGCTGATCGACCTGGGCCGGTGCAACCTCGACACCGCGCTGCGGCTGGCCGCCGTACTGCACGCGAAGGCGCACGCATGACGCGCACTCCCGGGCGGGCGGCCGGTGCCGTATGTAGGTTCGAGGGGTCTGGACGGGTCCTTTCATGTACAGCCGGGGAGGCCGCTATGTCCCCCTGACGCACGTCGACATCGACGACGAGGCGCTGGAGACGGCCAAGAGGCTGGGCGGCCACCGGACGAAGCTGTGGGAGCGCGACGTCCACGAGGGGCCGCCCACCAGCTGGTGAACGGCCGGGTCGGGTCAGGTCAAGGCCGGTTGCTTCGCGTCCTCCGGGGCCGGGGGGCCGGCCTCCGCGTTCAGTTCGGTCAGCATCTCCCGCGTGAAGCCGAAGAAGTACGTGGCCAGGAAGCCGACGAGGTAGCCAGCGCCCAGGCCGGCGGCGTAGACGGCGATCGTGGTGAGCACGCCCCGCGAGCCGTCGAGCAGGGGGAACAGGGCCCAGCCGGAAGGGCCGATGGCGGTGGAGCCGAAGGACAGGCCGAGCTGGTTGAAGAGGCCGAGGAGCGCGCCGCCCGCCGCGCCGCCGACGCACGCCGTGACGAACGGGCGGCCGAGGGGGAGTGAGACGCCGTAGATGAGGGGTTCTCCGACGCCCAGGAGGCCGGCCGGGAGCGCCGACTTGATGGTGGTGCGGATCGAGCCGTTGCGGGGGAGGCGGAGGTAGACGGCGGCGGCCGCGCCCACCTGGCCCGCGCCCGCCATGGCGAGGATCGGCAGGAGGACGGTGTAGCCCTGCTGTTCGATGAGCGTGGTGTGGATGGGGATGAGGGCCTGGTGGAGGCCCAGCATCACCAGCGGGAGGAAGAGGCCGCCGAGGATCAGGCCGGCGAGGGCGCCGCCGTGGGCGAGGAGCCAGTTCGCGGCCGTGCCGATGGCCTGGGAGACCTCGCCGGCGACGAACATCAGGCCGAAGATCGTGACGAGTCCGGAGATCAGGACGGTCAGGGTCGGGGTGACCAGGACGTCGAGGGATTCGGGGACCCGGCGGCGGCACCACTTCTCCACGTACACGGCGAGCAGGGCCGCGCCGAGGGCGCCGAGGACGCCGCCCTGGCCGGGGGAGAGCGCCAGGCCGAAGGCGGTGATCTTGGCGACGCCGGGGAAGACGATGATGGCGGCGACCGCACCGCCGAGGACCGGGGTGCCGCCGAACTCCTTCGCGGTGTTGTAGCCGACGAAGACCGCGATGAGGGACATGAAGCCGGAGGCAATGGCGGCGAGGGCGGGGACGATCGCGGGGGCCCGGCCGAGGTTGGTGAGCAGGCCGTTCAGGCCCGCGATGATGCCGCAGCCGATGAGGGCGGGGATCAGCGGGACGAAGATGTTCGCGATCCGGCGCAGGAGGAGCTTGAAGGGGGTGGCGTTCTTCGCCTTCTGCGCGGCCTTGAGGGCGGCTCCCTGTGCGGCGAGGCCTTCGGCGGTGAGCGGCTGGGTGGCTTCCCGGGTGGCGGCGGCGGTGCGGCCCGCTTCGACGAGGGCCTCGAACTCGGGGGTGACGCGGGAGACCGTGCCCGGCCCCAGCACGATCTGGAACGTGTCGTCCTCGACCACGCCCAGCACGGCGGGCAGCGCCCGCAGCGGCGCGTCCTGGACCAGGCTGCGGTCGCGCAGGCCGATCCGCAGGCGGGTCATGCAGTGGGCGATCGAGGTGATGTTGTCGGGGCCGCCGACCAGGGGGAGGATCGCGGCGGCGGTGGCGCGGTTCTTGTCTGTGGCCATGGTGGGGGTGCCTTGCTGTGGGGGGAGCGGGGCGGTACGGCGGGGCGTGCCAGCGGCTGTGTCAGCGGGTGTGGCCGTGGGCGAGGGCGGCGCGCAGGTGGCCGTGGTTCTCGTCCAGCAGGCGGGCTGCGGTGGGGGCGTCGACCGCGCCGAGGACGACGAGGATGGCGTGCTTGACCTCCCCGCCGGTGGCGGCGAGTGCCGCCTCGATCTCCTCGTCGGGGGCGCCGGTCGCGAGGGCGACGATGCGCCGGGAGCGGGCCCGCAGCTTTTCGTTGGAGGCGCGGACGTCGACCATCAGGTTCCCGTACGTCTTGCCGAGCCGGATCATCGTGACGGTCGAGAGCAGGTTGAGCACGAGCTTCTGCGCCGTACCGGCCTTCAGGCGGGTGGATCCGGTGAGCAGTTCGGGGCCGACGACGACCTCGATGCCGTGCTCGGCGGCCGCGGCGAGGGCGCTGCCGGCGTTGCAGGACAGTCCGACGGTCAGGGCGCCCCGGCTGCGGGCGTACTCGACGGCCCCGACGGCGTACGGGGTGCGGCCGGAGGCCGAGATGCCGACGACGGTGTCGGCTTCGGTCAGGTCGAGGGCGGTGAGGTCGGCCGCGGCGAACTCCTTCGAGTCCTCGGCCCCTTCGACGGCCCTGATCATCGCGGCCGGGCCTCCGGCGATGAGGCCGACGACCTGCGCGGGGTCGGTGTTGAAGGTCGGCGGGCACTCGCTGGCGTCCAGGACGCCCATCCGCCCGGCGGTGCCGGCGCCCGCGTAGACGAGCCGTCCGCCGCGGGCCATCCGCTCGGCGATGGCGTCGATCGCGGCGGCGATCTGCGGCAGCTGCGTGGCGACGGCGACGGGGACGGAGGCGTCCTCCGCGTTCATCGTGCGGACGATGTCGAGGGTGGACTGCCGGTCGATCTCGGCGAGTTCGGGGCGGAAGGCCTCGGTGGTGAGCGTGTCGAGCTGGGCGCGGAGTTCTGCTGCGTAGCCGGTGTGCGGGGTGGCCATGGGCGTACGGGCTCCTATCGGGCGGTGTGGCGGGGGGCGAGGGCTTCGTAGGAGGCTGCGAGGGCGGGTGCGGCGGTGGCGTACGTGCGCTGGGCGACGCCGACGAACAGGCAGTCCACGACGAGCAGCTGGCTGGTGCGGCTGGACATGGCGGCCGGGCGCAGCTCGCTCTCGCGGGACGCCGAGGTGGCGAGGACCAGGTCGGCGCAGCGGGCGACCGGGCTCTCGGGGCGGCCGGTGATCGCGATGGTGGTCGCGCCGTGCTCGAAGGCCGTACGGAGGGGGTCGACCGCGTCGCCGGTGGCGCCGGAGTGGGTGATCGCGACGGCGGCGTCCCCCGGGCGGAGCTGGACGGCGCTGGTCAGCGCGAGGTGGGCGTCGCCGTGGGCGTGCGCGATCAGGCCGATGCGCAGGAGCTTCTGGGCGAGGTCCTGGCCGACGAGGGCGGAGGCGCCGACGCCGTAGACGTCGATGCGGCGGGCGGTGGCCAGGGCGGTGACGGCGCCGCCGAGCGCGGTGAGGTCGAGGGCGGCGGCGGTGTCGGCGAGGGTCTGGCGTTCGTCGGCCGCGAGCTTGGCGAGGACGTCGGCGAGGGGGTCGTCGACGGCCATGTCGGCGGTGAGGGCCGGGGCGGCGCCGGACTCCTGCTGGGCGGCGAGCGCGGCGAGGGCGAGGCGCAGGTCCTTGTAGCCGGGGTAGCCGAGGAGGCGGGCGGTGCGGACGACGGTCGCCTCGCTGGTGCCGGTGCGTGCGGCGAGGGCGGTGACGGTCAGTGCGGAGCAGCCGGCGGGGTCGGCGGCGACGGCCTCGGCGACGGGCTGCATGGAGCGGGTCAGGGAGGGGGCGAGGCTGCGGATCCGGACGCGGAGGGCGGCGGGCGAGGCGGGGAGCGGGGCGGGGGCCGGGGCGGGGGAGGGTCCGCCGGGCGGCCTGGGCGGCGGGCTGAAGGTTTTCTTCCGATCGGCGCTCACCTTTGAAAGGTATTTTCAGCGGGGAGGGGGGTCAAGACGCCATAGGCCATGACAAAGGGGGTGTCCTTCGGCCGGGGGAAAGGAGGCCCTTCACCACGGGCCGCCCCAAGGGTCACAATTGCCGCATGGACCATGCGACCCCGTTGGAGAAGGCGCTTCACGCCGCCCGTGCCCTGGTCATCGCCGATCTCGTCGCGGGCGAGGTCGCCGATGCCGATGTCGTCTCGCTGGTCGAGGATTCGGTCGCACACCGCCGCTGGTGGGTGGAGCAGTGGCCGGAGGGAATCGACTACCTGTCCGGGCTGATAGCCCAGGACGTGCAGGACGCGCTGCTGGAGAAGTACGGGCGCTGGCCGCTGTGCCCCGTGTGTGAGCACGGCGACCCCCACGCCCTGGACGTGGAACCGGAGTTGGGGCCCGATCCGCACTGGGTGTGCGGGAAGGCCCGGGTGAAGGTGGCGTCGGTCGGAACGCTCGGCGGGGTGTTCGGCCGGTGAGCGCCGTATGACGCTGTACATCGACCCGCCCACCTGGCCGGGCCATGGCCGCATGTGGTCGCACCTGGTCAGCGACGTCTCGTACGACGAGCTGCACGCCTTCGCGGCGGGCATCGGGTGCCCGCCGCGGGCCTTCGAGCGGGACCACTACGACGTGCCGTCGGAACACTACGACGCGGCGGTGGCGGCGGGGGCGGTGGAGATCGGCAGCAAGGAGCTGGTCCGGCGGCTCACTGAGGCGGGCCTGCGCCGCCCGAAGCACCGCGCGCCCTAGGGCCCGCCGCGCGCCGTAGGGCCGCGTACGGCTGCCTGCGGCGCGCGGTCAGTGCGTTCGGCGTCAGTGGATGCCGTTGTAGACCTGCCAGCCGGTGGCGATCTGCGTCTTGGCGGTGAACTTGCCGGTGCCCGTGCCGGACCAGCGCCAGATGGCTCCGCTGGTGTCGCGGGCGACGAGGTCGGCGCGGCCGTCGCCGGTCAGGTCGCCGAGCCCGACCAGGGCGTTGTACGAGGCTCCCCAGTTCGTCGCGAGCCGGGCACCGACATGGAACTTGCCGTCGCCGGTGCCGTACATCCGCCACAGCTCGTTCGAGGTGTTCTGGAGGAGGAGGTCTCCGATGCCGTCGCCGTTGAGGTCCCCGGCGCCGACGATGTGCTTGTAGTCCTTGAACCTGCTGCTCAGCCCGATCCGGGCGGACAGGATGCCCGTCTTGGTGGTGGTGTAGAGGTACAGGCCGCCGGTGCTGGGGTCGCGGGTGATCAGGTCGGGGCGGCCGTCCTTGTTGACGTCGCCGACCGAGGTGAGCTGGTCGTAGACGTTCCAGCCCTTGCCGAGGACCTTGTACGGGCTGGTGGGCTTCAGCGCCGCCCCGCAAGCAGGGGTGTAGAGGCGCATTTCACCGGTGGCGAGGCGCACCAGGGTGTCGTTGCAGCGGTCGCCGTTCGTGTCGCCGAAGGGGACCGGGCGGAATCCCTTGGGCCAGCCCGTCGTCGTGCTGCTGCCGCTGAAGTTGGCCGTAGCCGCGTGCCCGTACGCGATCCCCAGCGAACCCGAGGCGGTGGTCTGGAACAGGTCGCCGGTGCCGTCCGGGGTGACCGTCCGGGCGCCGAAGTCGCGGTGCACGGCCGCGCCGCCCGTGACCGTCAGCTTGCCGGAGGCCAGGGTGACCGGCCACGGGCCGCGGACGGCGGTGGCCTTCACGGTCCAGGTCAGCGGGCCGTTCGGGGCGACGGCGCCGGCGTCGGTGCGGCCGTTCCAGACGGGCTTGAAGGAGCTCGCGGCGGTGGACTGCGTCAGGGTGCGCACCACCCGGCCGGAGGTGTCGGCCAGGGTGAGGGACCATTGGGCGGCGGGCAGGTTGACGTTCCAGACCGGGGCCCAGACCTTGCTGGTGGCAGTGGTCCCGGCGAGCGCCGCGCTGCCGGGCACGGTGGAACCGGTCAGGGCGAGCGGAGGCGCGGTGGTCGTGCGCGTGGAGCGGAGGTTCCCGGACAGGGCGGCCGCGGTGCCGCCGGGACCGGCCGCGATGCGGAGATTGGAGTCGGAGCCGTGTCCGGGCACCGAAGCCGCTGCGCTCCACGCGCCGTCGGACGCACTGCGGGCTGCGCTGAAGAGCTTGTAGGTCTTGTCCACCCACAGCGTGCGCACGGTGCCGTCCGGACCGATGACGGTTTGGGACGAGCTGTTCCCGCTGCCCGGGGAGAGGTCGCGCGGGGCGGGCCACGCCTCCGCGCCGGCGGTCAGGGTCGAGGTGTAGACATGGCGGGCATAGTCGTCGTTGTCGTTGTCCCACTCCACCGCCTCGTCCCAGACCAGGGTGACGTCCCCGGTGGGACCGACGAGCGGCTTCCACGTACCGCCGATCCCTGCGAGCCGTCCCACCGGCACCTTCAGGGCCGGTCCCCATGCCCCCGAAGGGGAGGTGCGGACGCTGGTGGTGAGGTGGCGGACCTGGGTGGGGCCGCCGATGCCGTCGTCGTCCTGGCCCCAGACCAGGGCGAGGGCGCCGCCGCGGCCCGCGCCGATGCGGAGGCTCATCATGTTCTTGCCTTCGGCCACGGCCACGGGGGCACCCCAGGCCCCGGCCCCCGCGGCGCGGCTGACGGTCGTGACGACGGACGGGCCCGTGGCCTTCTTGTGCAGGAAGGACGCGTGGACCGTGCCCTGGTGATCCACCGCGACATCGGGATGGGTGTACGAATCACCCTCGGCTCCGGGGGCGGCGAGCGTCGTCGGAGCGGACCAGGTGCCGTCGGCGGCCCGGGTGGCGGTGGCGACGGACCAGCCCGCGTTCGTGTCGGAGCCCTTGGGGCGCTGGTTCCACACGGCCGTGTAGGAGCCGTCCGGTCCGGTGGCCACGTTGTACGACCGGACGGAGAGCGAGTCGTCGAAGCCGATCAGTTCCGTCGGCTCGGACCAGGTGCCGGTGGCCGTGGACAGGGTGGCCGTGAAGAGCCGGGCCGCCGGCTCGAAGAACCACCGGCCGGGCGGCTCGGGGGACTCGGACCACAGGGCGGTCACCGTACCGTCGTCGCCCGCGACCAGGCCCACCGCGCCCAGACCGACCTCGGTCGAGGCGAGCTCGACCGTCGGCCCCCACGCATCGGCGTTCGCCGGCCGCACCGCCGCCTTGACGATGCCCTGGGCGGGGTGCCGCCCCGGCTCCTCGTCCACCCACGCGGCCACTTCCGAGCCGTTGGAGGCAATGGCCAGGGCGGTGGGACCGCCGCGGCTGCTGCCGACGTCGACGGCCCCTTCCCACGCCAGCTGGGGCCCGGCCGCAGCAGTTGCGGCTGCGGCAGCGGTCCCGGTCGTTGCTGCGGCCGTTGCAGCGGTGAGGAGCGGGGTGACCGCGCCGCCGGCGACGACGAGCGCGACGGTCGTGACGGCGGCCGCGAGACGGCCGCGAGTGCGGGCGTGTGCGCCCATGTGGCAGTTCCTTCCCCTGAAGCGCAGTGATCGGGGGTTGGACCGCCGGGCAGTTCGAATGGTTGTACGGAAAGATCGACTTCCTTCCGGCGTGACTTGGCTCCGGGTCAGCTCCGGGTCAGTTCCGCGGCCGGGGCGGCGGACGAGGTGGTGACCACGCGGCTCGGGGTGCTGCGGCGGTGCAGTCGCAGCGAGACCGCGGCCAGCGCGATCGCGGTCACCGTCATCGCGGCGCCCGCCCAGGCGGTCGACGAGAAGCCGTAGCCCGCGTCGATGACCGTGCCGCCGAGCCAGGGGCCGCCGGTGTTGCCCAGGTTGAACGCGGCCGTCGTGGTCGCGCCCGCCAGGGTGGGGGCCGCGCCGGCGACGTTGAACATCCGGGCGTTGAGCGCCGGCGCGGTGAAGAAGGCCGAGACGCCGAGCAGGAAGGCCAGGACGACGGCCGCGACCTGGACGTGCCCGAGCAGGGCCAGCGCGACCATGAAGACCGTGGAGGCGGAGGTGCCGCCCACCATCACGCCGAACAGGTGCGCGTCGGCGTACCGCCCGCCGATGGCCGTGCCGGCCAGGGCGCCGAGGCCGAAGAGCCCGAGGATCCACGGCACCCAGGACGAGTTGAGACCCGCGACGTCCGTGAGCAGCGGGGCCAGGTAGCTGAACGCGCAGAAGACGCCGCCCGCTGCGAGCGCGGTGACGGCGACGGACAGCCACACCTGCCGGTCGCGGTAGATCCGCAGCTCGCGCCGGAGGGTGGGCTTCTCGTCGGGCAGCGCGATGTGCGGGATCCGCAGCAGGACGCCGACGAGGGCGATCGCGGAGGCGGCGCCCACGGCCCAGAACGCGGAGCGCCAGCCCCAGTACTCGCCGAGGAAGGCGCCGGCCGGCACGCCGAGGACGTTCGCGATCGACAGGCCGCCGATCATCACGGCCATGGCGCGGGCGCGGGCGTTCTGCGGCACCATCGCGATGGCGACGGCCGCGCCGACGGCCCAGAACCCGGCACAGGCGAGGGCGCTCAGCACCCGGGAGGCGAACAGCAGCTCGTACGAGGGCGCCAGCGCGCCGGCGACCTGGCCGAGCCCGAAGACGCTGATCAGGGCGATCAAGGTGGTGCGGCGGGGCAGCCGCAGGGTGGCGACGGCCAGCAGCGGGGCACCGACGACCATGCCGATCGCGAAGGCGGATATGAGCAGGCCCGCCTGCGGGATCGTGACGCCCATGTCCTGCGCGATGGGTGGCAGCAGCCCGGAGAGCATGAACTCGCTGGTGCCGAGTGCGAAGACGGACAGGCCGAGGATGTAGACGGCCACGGGCATACGGGTGCGTTCGGGAGCTGCGGGCATGAACTGGATCAACCCCGGTGATGTCCGGCACATTCCCCGGGGTGGCGCCGTGTCACGCGTTGTTCACAGTGCCCGGTCAGAGGGTGGCGAGCTCGGCGGCGAGGTTGCGGCGGGCCACGGCCTCCCAGTGGGCGGTGCCGTACGGCGTGTGGAAGAGCCGCGGCAGGCCGAGCAGCTGCTGCAGGACGCCGGCCCGGCCCTCGCGGAAGGCCTCCTCGGGTACGAAGGCGTACTCGTCGCGGACGGCGGCGACGTAGGCGGCGTACGCGTCCGGGTCGCCGGCGAGGACGGCGAGGTCGGCGTCGCAGAGGACCTCGCCGTTGGTGTCGCCGGGGGCCGGGTGGTGGGTGACGGTGAGCCGCACCAGGCGGGCGACCTCGGCTGTGGTGGCCGCGTCGACTCCGAGCTCGGGCAGGGCGCGCTCGGCGAGGGCGGCGCTGCGCTCCTCGTTCTCGGAGCGGTCCGGTCTGTAGACGGCGTCGTGGAACCACGCGGCCAGCCGAACGGCCGCGGGGTCGGCGGCGTGCCCGGCGAGTACGTCGATGTGGTCGAGCACCGCCGTGAGGTGGGCGGTGGTGTGGTACCGGCGCTGCGGCTCGCCCCAGGCCGCGAGCAGCCGGGCGGCGTACGGAGCCGGGTCGGGGCCCGCGCCCTCCGCGCGGGCGGCGGTCACGGTCTCGTGCCAGCGGGATTCGAGCTGCGCGGTGTCGGTAGGCATGCGGTCATTGTCCTGGTGGCGCGGTGCGGCTCGGTGTGGGACGGGTGGCGGTGGCGTGAATGTGCTGGTGGAACGCGAGGCGGCGCCCGTACCCTGTAATTGGACTAGACCTATTTTCCATATCAGCAGCTTTCCCGGTTTACCGGTCTTCCCAAGGAATGAGGCCATATGAGCATCCGTGCAGTCCTGGAGGTGATCGCCCTCAACGCCGAGGACGCGATCGCGGCCCAGGCCGGTGGGGCGGACCGTCTGGAACTGGTCACCGACATGGCCGCGGACGGGCTGACCCCGTCGCGGGAGACCTTCGCGTCGATCCGCGCCGCCGTCGACATCCCGCTGCGCGTGATGCTCCGGCTGTCCGACGGCTTCGCCGCCGGCGACCTCGACCGGCTGGTCGAGGCGGCCCGCGGACTGCGGGCCGAGGGCGCGGAGGAGTTCGTGCTCGGCTTCCTGCACCCGGACGGCACCCCGGACCTGACCGCCGTGGAGACCCTCGCCGCCGAGCTCACGGGCTGCCGGTGGACGTTCCACCGGGCCATCGACCGGGCCGCCGACCGCGACCAGCTGCGCAAGTCGCTCGCCGACCTGCCCGGCCTCGACACCTACCTGACCGCCGGATCGGCGTCGGGCGTGGCCGACGGCCTCCCCGTCCTGCTCGCCGAGGCCGCCCGCCGCGGCGAGCCCGGCTACGAGCCGCAGATCCTCGTCGGCGGCGGACTCCAGCTGGAGCACCTGCCGCAGCTGCGCGCGGCCGGCATCGACGCCTTCCACATCGGCGGCGCGGCCCGCCCCGACGGCTGGGACCGCCCGGTCTCGCAGTCCGCGGTCGCGGACTGGCGCACGGCCCTGGACTGACCCTGGCCTTTCCCCCGGCCCCGGCCCGGCCCGGACGGGCTCACGGCGTGAGCCCGTCCAGGTCCAGCTCGACAGAGAAGGGCACGGGCCGCTTGAGCACCCCGCGGAAGATCCCCGAGGCGACGTAGCCACCGGTCGGCCGGTCCAGTTCGTAGACGTGCACGACCGGCGCCCCGTCCTCTTCCTCGACGCACCAGTAGTGCGGGATGCCGGCCTCGGCGTACTTGCGGAGCTTGACGGTCCGGTCGCGGTGGGCCGACTCCGGGGAGACCACCTCGACCACGAGCCGGATCTCCTCGGGTGCGAACCACGTGCGGTCGCGCGAGTACTCGGCGTCCGTGACCAGCAGATCCGGCTCGGGGCGGTTCCGTTCGTCGAGGCGGATGGTCATCTCGCGGCCGACACGGTGCCCTTCGGGGACCTGCTGCCTCAGCGCGATGGTGAGGTCGGTGACGATCTCACCGTGCCACCACCTCTGGGGGGACATCATGAAGACGAGCGCTCCGTCGATGAGTTCCGTGTGGCGGGGGGCGTCGGGCAGGTGGTCCAGGTCCTCCGCGAACCACCCCTCCGCGCGCGGCGGGTACATCCACTCGGGCATGGCAGTCATGCGCTCACGGTAGTCGTTCACGCGGCCCCCGCGCCGCCCGTGGCCAACGCTTCCGGGAGCGGGGTGTGGTGGAGGGTGGTCAGGCCCGAGACCGCTCGGGTGAGGCAGACGTAGAGGCGGCGCAGGCCGGTGCGCTCGTCCGGTTCGCCGTCCACGATGGCCGCGGGCTCGTCCAGGACCACGTAGTCGTACTCCAGACCCTTGGCCAGGGACGCCGGGACCAGCGTCAGCCGGGACTCGGCCGTGGTCTCCTCGCCCGGAGAGAGGTACGGCAGCCCCTCCGCGAGCAGCGCCTCCGCCAGTCCCGGGATCCGGGCGTCCGCGGCGATCAGGCCGATCGAGCCCTCGTGGTGCAGGGCCGCCCGGCACGCGCCGACGACCGACGCCGTGAGCGCCTCCGCCTCCGCGACCTCCTCGACGACCAGCGAGCCCGGGGTCTCACGGACGGAGGAGACGGCGGCCAGCCCCGGCGAGATCGCGGGGAGCAGCCGGGACGCGTACGCGATGACCTCGCGCGGCACGCGGAAGCCCGCCGTGAGCTCTTCGAGCACGGCCTCGGGCTTGCCCAGGTGGGTCAGCGCCTCGGACCAGCTGCGGGTGGCCCAGGGCGTGGTGCCCTGCGCGAGGTCGCCCAGGACGGTCGCCGAGCCGGTGGTGCAGCGGCGGCCCACCGCGCGGTACTGCATCGGGGACAGGTCCTGCGCTTCGTCGACGACCACGTGGCCCAGCGAATGGGTCCGCTCGACGAGGTCCGCGGCCTCGTCGATGAGCACCAGGTCGGCCGCCGACCACTTCGCGGACTTCACGCTGCGGAACGGCTTGGGCCACAGCAGCAGCTTCTGCTCGTCCGCCGACAGCAGCCCCTCGGCGTGCGCGGCGAGGAACTCCGCGTCCGACAGCAGCCGCAGCACCAGCTTCGCCGGGTCGACCACCGGCCAGACGGCCTTCACCGCGGCCTTGACGGCGGCGTTGCGGGCCACCGCGTCCTGCACCCGGTCGTCCGGGGCCTCGCCCGCCTGCTCCATCCGAACCAGCACCGCGTGCGCGATGCGCTGCGGCAGCGCGGCCAGCGCGGCGCCGTACCGCATGTCGCGGGACTGGAGCTCGGTGACGATCTCCTCCAGCTCGTACGCCGGGATCCGCCAGCGGCGCGAGCCGCGCACGACCATCAGGGGCTCGGTCGGCAGTGTGACGTGCGCGCGGACCGCCCGCCGCAGCACCTCGGCCATCCGGGCGTCGCCCTTGACGACGGCCGTCTCCGCCGGGTCCTCGCCGCGCACCTCCGTGCCGGGCCGCGCCACCAGGTCGTCGACGGTGGCCTGCTTGACATCGAGCTCGCCCAGCGCCGGCAGGACCTGCTCGATGTAGTGCAGGAAGGAACGGTTCGGCCCGATGACCAGGGTGCCGGTACGGGCGAGCCGCTCGCGGTGCGCGTAGAGCAGGTACGCCACCCGGTGCAGGCCGACGGCGGTCTTCCCGGTGCCGGGACCCCCCTGCACGCAGACCGACCCGGACAGGCCCGAGCGGACGATCTCGTCCTGCTCCGGCTGGATCGTGGCGACGATGTCGCGCATGGGGCCGACGCGGGGCCGCTCGATCTCCTGCTGGAGCAGCTTGCTGACGGCGGCCGCCTCGGCCGGGTCGGAGAGGTGCTCGTCCTCGTACGCGGTGAGCTCGCCGCCCGTGTAGCCGAAGCGCCGGCGCAGCGCGATGTCCTGCGGGTCCTTCTTGGAGGCGCGGTAGAACGGCTGGGAGACCGGAGCACGCCAGTCGATCACCATCGGGTCGCCCCCGGCGTCGTGCACGTGGCGGCGCCCGATGTAGAACTGCTCGCCCTCCGCGCCCTCGGCCCGGTCCGCGCCCGGCGCGTGCAGGTAGTCGAGGCGGCCGAAGAAGAGCGGGGTGTGCGCGAGGTCCGCGAGCGCCTTGATGCGGTCGTCGATCTGGGCCTGCAGGACCAGGGAGTTGACCCAGTTCGCGGTGACGTCCCGGATGTCGAGCGCCTCGACGTCCTCGCGCATCGCGCGCAGGGCGGAACGGGAAGCGGCCAGGTGCGCCCGCTCGCGGGCGAGCGGGTCGGCGAGGTGCGCGGGGTCGTCGTGCAGGTCTTCGGGGGCGTGCGCGGGCACGGTCTGCCTCCAGCTCGGGAGATCGGTCCTCGGGATCAGGTCTTCGACAGGAGCCGGCCGGTTTCCGTCCGGGCGGCGGCTCTCCCCGTGCGTGCGTGGGAGGCGGCAAGAGCGGAGATTGTAGTCAGCGCGGCGCACGGAGGCGAACGGATTAACCGGGAGCCGGGAGCTGGGCCCCTGGAGTGAGGTCCTGGGGTATGAGACCTGCGATGGGTCTCCTAGGGGATGCCATGGGACGTGAGGAGGACACCCGCAGGTCCGTGGTTCCGCCCGGAGACCGATGTGATATCCGCGCCGGAAACGCACCATGGATACATGAGCACCGCAACCTTCACCCCGATCCAGGGCGGCCGCCCGAGCGGCGCCACCGCCACCTCCGAGACCCACCCCCGCCACGTCGTCGGCAGCGCGCTGCGCGCCGCCAAGGTCTTCGCCGGAGCCGTCTTCAGCGTGGTCCTGCTCGGCGAGTACGCCGAGGACGCGGGCATCGTCCGGCGCTGACGCCGGACCTTCCGACGCCCCGGCCTTCCGACGCCCCGCCCCTCTGCCGCCGGATCTCGCAGCGCCGGATCTCGCGACGCCGGGCAAGCGGAACGCCGTACCGGCGGGTCACCTCGCTGATCCACTAGGGTCACGCGCGTGATCCGGAGCCCACTGCCACTCCACCGGCTGCCGTCCCTCGCGGGCGTGCTGCCGGCAGGGCTGCTCCTCGCATCGGCCGCGCTGGTCATCGTCCAGCAGGCACTGGTCCCCGCGGCGGACGCCCAGCTGCCGGTCGCCGGGTTCCACGCCGCCGGGTTCCACGCCGCCGGGTGGCAGCCGCCGGCCGGCTGCCCGCCCTTCGCCGCCATCCTGTTCCTGCCGGTCGCCTGGCTGCCCGCCGGCCTGCTGCCGGCCTTTGTCGCCGCGGCGAACGCCACGCTGCTCGCCCTGCTGGTGCTGCTCTCGCGCCGGTTCGTGAGGCCGCCCGCGCCGTCCCCCGCCGCCCGGCGGACCCTGCCTGCCGCGGCGCCCCTGCCGCCCTTGTCCCCCCGGGGCCCCGGGTCGCTCAGGCCCTCCCGGCCCGCCACCCGCCCGTGGCCCGTGATCGCCGCGACCACCGCCGCCCTGTGGCTGGAGACCGTCGTCCAGGGCCTGCTGCTCGGGCAGGCCAGCGTCGCCCTCGCCTGCCTGGTGCTCTGGGACCTCAGCCGTGCCGAAGGCGCGCTCGGCAAGGGCTTCGCGCTCGGCGTCGCCACCGGGATCAGCCTCACCCCGGTCGTCTTCCTCGGCTACTTCCTCGTCACCGGCCGCATCCGGGCCGCGCTGACGGGCCTCGCCGCCTTCGGCGGCACCGTGGCACTCGGCGTGCTCGTCCTGCCCGCCGCGTCCCACGGCTTCTGGACCCGGCAGCTCCCCGACGCCCTGCGCGGGGCCCGGCCCTGGGATCCGGACCCGGACCGGTACCTCCACGCGCTGTCCTCGCCGTACCCGCTGCCGGTGCTCGCGCTGCTGGTGGCCGTCGCCTGGCGGGCCGGCGCCCGGGACCCCGGGAGTGGGATCCCCGCCCAGCGCCGACCGCCCCGGACCGGTCAGCTCCCGGACAGCAGCTCGTCCGCGTCCATGATCCGGTAGGCGTAGCCCTGTTCGGCCAGGAAGCGCTGCCGGTGGGCGGCGAAGTCCTGGTCGATGGTGTCGCGGGCGACGACCGAGTAGAAGCGGGCCTCGTGGCCGTCGGCCTTCGGGCGCAGCACCCGGCCCAGCCGCTGGGCCTCCTCCTGGCGGGAGCCGAACGTGCCCGACACCTGGATCGCGACCGTGGCCTCGGGCAGGTCGATGGAGAAGTTCGCGACCTTGGACACCACGAGCACGTTGATCTCGCCCTGCCGGAAGGCCTCGAAGAGCTTCTCCCGCTGTGCGTTGGAGGTCTCGCCCTTGATCACGGGGGCGTCCAGGTGCTCGCCGAGCTCGTCGAGCTGGTCGATGTACTGCCCGATGACCAGGGTCTGTTCGCCCTGGTGCTTCCTGACCAGAGCCTCCGTCACCTTGCGCTTCGTCGCCGTCGTGGCGCAGAAGCGGTACTTCTCCTCCGTCTCGGCGGTGGCGTACGCGAGGCGCTCGCTCTCGGTCAGGTTGACCCGGACCTCGACGCAGTCGGCGGGCGCGATGTAGCCCTGCGCCTCGATCTCCTTCCACGGCGCGTCGAACCGCTTCGGCCCGATCAGCGAGAAGACGTCGGACTCGCGGCCGTCCTCGCGCACCAGCGTCGCGGTCAGCCCGAGCCGCCGCCGGGCCTGGAGGTCGGCGGTGAACTTGAACACGGGCGCGGGCAGCAGGTGCACCTCGTCGTAGACGATCAGGCCCCAGTCGCGGGAGTCGAAGAGCTCCAGGTGCGGGTAGACGCCCTTCCGCTTGGTCGTCAGCACCTGGTACGTGGCGATGGTGACCGGGCGGATCTCCTTGCGGGTGCCGCTGTACTCGCCGATCTCGTCCTCGGTGAGCGAGGTCCGCTTGACCAGCTCGTGCTTCCACTGGCGGGCCGAGACGGTGTTGGTGACCAGGATCAGCGTGGTGGCCTTCGCCTCGGCCATGGCGCCCGCGCCGACGAGGGTCTTGCCCGCGCCGCAGGGCAGGACGACGACGCCGGAGCCGCCGTGCCAGAAGCCGTCCACGGCCTGCCGCTGGTACGGGCGCAGCGACCAGCCGTCCTCGGCCAGCTCGATGGGGTGCGCCTCGCCGTCCACGTACCCGGCGAGGTCCTCGGCGGGCCAGCCCAGCTTCAGCAGGGTCTGCTTGATCTGGCCGCGCTCGGAGGGGTGCACGGCGACCGTGTCCGGGTCGATCCGGGTCCCGACCAGCGGCGCGATCCGCTTGGAGCGCAGGATCTCCTCGAGCACCGGCCGGTCGGTGCTGGTCAGGACCAGCCCGTGGACCGGGTGCTTGCTGAGGGTCAGGCGGCCGTACCGCGCCATGGTCTCGGCGATGTCGACGAGCAGGGCGTGCGGGACGGGGTAGCGGGAGTACTCGACGAGCGCGTCGACGACCTGCTCGGCATCGTGCCCGGCGGCGCGGGCGTTCCACAGGCCCAGCGGCGTGACGCGGTAGGTGTGGATGTGCTCGGGGGCGCGCTCCAGCTCCGCGAAGGGCGCGATGGCGCGGCGGCAGGCTTCTGCGAGTTCGTGGTCGACTTCGAGGAGCAGCGTCTTGTCACTCTGGACGATCAGCGGACCATTCACCTGGCGTGCATCCCTTCCGGCACGGGGCGGCCGTCCGGGTGCGTACGGCCAAACCTCCAGTGTGCCGTACCGCGCCGCCGGTCAGCGCAGATGCGCGAGCAGTGCGTCGGCGGCCGGGTACGCCGTCTCCCGGGGCAGCAGGGCGTGGGCGCGCTCGTCCTCGCCCGCGCGGACCAGGGCGTGGACCTCCCGCGCCAGCGGGGTGACGTCCCGGATGGACACGGTCCACTCGTCGGCGTACGCGCGGGACAGCTCGCCGGACAGGCCCAGCTGCAGGGACCGGTACGGCAGCGGGTTCAGGTGCAGATCGCGCTCGGGGTCCCACTGCACCCGGGCCGGGTTCTCGCCGAGCTGCTGCTTCCAGGCGGCCTGGTCGGCGTGGAGGTCCGGTTCGTAGTGGGACAGGCAGGAGCGGCGCAGGGCGTGCTCGAATCCCTCGCGGGTGATCTCGACGGCGAGCACGGTCTCCTGATCGGTCTTGGTGCCCCAGCCGCAGCGGTACATCATCCACAGGAACGACGGCTTGATCCACGTCATGCGCTCGCGCTTCCAGGCCGCCGGGAAGCGGCCGTCACGGGCGGCGGGCAGGCCGAGGTGCGGGGCGTAGGCCTGGTAGACGGTGACGGTGGTGTCGGTGTGCAGGGCGCGGATCTGACGGTTCTGTTCTGACATGCGCCCAGGGTGCGGGCCGGGGAAATGCCGTGGCCAGTGAATTAACCGCCGCCTAGGCTCGCGCGCATGAGCGATCATCAGCAGCCACCCGGCTGGGACGGGGTCAGCTGGCCGGCCCCGCGGCGGGTGGCGTACGCACCCCGCTGACGGGCCCGGCTACACCTGGTCCTCGGCCAGCTCCGCGACGCCCGTGATCCGGTGCAGGGCGTACGTGCGGACCTCGTCCGCCGTGTGGTCGTAGCCCGTCACGAAGCCGCCCTCCACCCGCACCGGGGCGATCACCCGCTGGCTCGCCGCGCCGTCGGCGTTCACGTAGCCGATCCACACCGCCGTGCCGGTCAGGGCCGCCGCCTGGACCGTGGCCAGGGTCTCGGCCGCGCTCGTGCGCGGGAGTTCGCCCGGGGTGGCGGCGGCGGGGCCCGTCTCCCGGCGGACGGCGTTCGCCGCCACGTCGCCGGCGCGGATGGCCCGCACGGCCGCCGACAGCAGCGTGGCGTCCGGGACCGGCGGGCCCTCGGGGACCGGCACGGGCGCCGTGCGGGGCGGGGTGCGGTGGGCGTCGGCACGCGAGACCAGCACGTCACCGGTGGCGGACTCGGCGGCCGGGGCGTAGCCGAGGGAACGCAACCCGTCGAGCAGGGCGGACGGTTCGGCCGTGGACGCGAGGACGGTCGGCGCGAGCCGCCGCAGCCCCAGCCCCGCCGACCGCTTGTCGGCGAGGATCTCGCCGAGCACCGAGTCGTCGTCGCAGCGGACGTACGAGGAAGCCGAGCCCACGCGCAGGTGCCCGTGCCGCCGCGCCACGTCGTCGATCAGGTAGGCGAGCGGCTGCGGTACGGGCGTGCGGCTGTGCGTGGTCAGGAAGTCCTGGAGGTCGGAGGCGGTCCGCCCGGCGTCCAGGGCGCGGCGCACCGAGCCGGGCGTGAACCGGTACACCGTCGCCCCGCCCTTGGACTCCACGTCGGCCAGCACGGCCAGCGTGTCCGCGAGATGGCGCTCCAGCGGACCGGGCGCCACTGCCGTCAGGTCGGCCTGGAGCAGGACGTGGTCGACGGGCTCGGGCAGCAGCGGGGCGAGGAGTGCGGCGGCCTGCCGCGCCCGGTCCGCCGCCGTGTCCGCCGCCGTGTCCGCGGGCGTCCCCGCGGGTGCCCCGGCCGGTGCCGCCGCTGGGTCCGGTGCGGCCGGCCCCAGCAGGGCGCGGCCGTGCGCGGCCAGCGCGCCCCGCCCGGTCACGCCGAGGAGTTCGGCCTCGTCGAGGGTCCAATGCGCGAGCCGGGCCCGCAGGTCGCTGCCGCCGCGCACGGGCCGCTCCCACGCCAGCCGGGCGAGCACGGCCGCCCGGTCGGGGGCGCCGCCCTCCGGCAGGGCGGCCAGCAGGAACAGCACGCGGCGCCGCACCTCGGGCGCGGCCGAGCGGTCCAGGTCCGGGCCGAGGACGGACAGGGTGCGCCCCTTGGCGTCCTGTTCGCCGACCAGTCCGCTGGTGCGGGTCGCGGGCAGCCAGGCCGCGGCGAGCACCGCCCACCGGTCGTGCGGGGGCAGCTCCAGCCAGTCGTCGTAGGCGGGCGTCGGCGCGTACCGCTCGTCGGCCTGCCCGTCACTGGCCAGCAGCCCCGCAGCATGGGCGAGTTCGATCCAGAAGGCGGCGACGGACTCGGGCACGTCCAGGGTGGTCGCCGTGCGCTTGAGGTCGCGCACGCTCAGGCCCCCGGCGCGCAGGACGAGCGGCCCGCCGTGGTCCCAGGACCCGAGCAGTTCCTCGACGGTCGAGATGGAGGCCAGCGCCTGGCCGGCCGCATTGGCGTCCACAAGCTGTGGACGGTGCTCGCGCCCGGCCGGCACGGGCGGTGCCAGCGGCTCTGGCGTGCGGTGGGCCCGGCCGCCGCGCAGGTACAGCGCGACCTCGCGGGGCAGCACCACCGTCCGCGCGGACACGGGCAGCAGCAGCCCCCGGTCGCGCAGCCAGCGCACGGGCGGCGCCGGGTCCGCGGTGACCTCGCCGTACGGCGGTCCCCACACCAGCCGCCCGAGCACCACGTGGGCTTCGGCGGGCGCGAGGTCCAGCAGCGCCGACATCCGGTCCCGGTCGCTGAACAGCGAGGTCAGCGCGGTCACCGCCGACACCGGATCGTGCGTGGCGGGGAGTCCGGCCGCGGCGACGATCTCCTGGACGCGGCCCGGCGACATCCCGGCGGTGGCCTCGGCGACGGTCGGGCCGAGGCCCGTGGGGGAGGGGCGGGCGGCGGACGGCGCGAGCAGTTCGCGGGCGGTGCGCACCAGCCGCAGCCGCTGGTCGTCCCCCCACAGCAGGGCCTGGTCGCGCAGGGTCGCGACGGCCGCGGGCAGGGCGCCGCGGATGTCCGCCGTGGTCGTGCCCGTGCCCGTTCCGGTGCCCGTCCCCGACTCGGTCGGGGTGTCCTCGTCGCCCGTCAGCAGCGCTTCGAGGACGTCGTACGGGCAGGGGTCCGGGGCCACGGCCAGCGCCTCGGCGGTCTGCAGCGCGAACCGGTCCAGGCGCTCCAGCGCGCGCACCACCGACGCACGGGTGCCCGCGCGGGTGGCCAGCTGCGTCAGGTCCCCGGGCACCGGGCCGAGCAGGTCCGGGCGGGCCCGCAGCAGGCCGGCGAGGGAGGCGTCGTCTCGGGCGCGCAGCGCCTCGGCGAGGGAGCGCGGTGCGGCGCCGCCCGCGGCGGGTGCGCCGGACCGGCCGTCCGCGCCGTCCGCGCCGGCTGCGCCGGGGGAACCGGCCGGGGAGCTGCTTCCTTCGGACACGTTCGCCTCCTGGTCCATCCGGCCAACGTTAGCCCCTGTCCCCGGGCGGTACGCGCTAACGTCGGGTCTGGCGCGAGACGGCGCTGGGGAGGGAGCGGGGGCGTGGGGATCGAGAGCGACCAGCTGGTCTACGACTACCTGAGCAGGGTCGGCGATCTGGCGCAGCGTCAGCAGCTGCCGTCCGGGGACCGGATGCGGCTGGTGTCGACCCTCCGCAACGAGATCGACCGCCAGCGCGCCAAGTACGACCCGGACACGCCGGCGGCGGTGCGCCGGATCCTGGAGCGGATGGGCAGCCCCGAGGAGGTCCTCGCGGCGGCCGCGGCGGGCGGCGGCGCGAGCGGCAGTACGGACGGCGGTACGGGTACAGGTGCCGGCGGCGTGGCGACGGCGTCCCGTCCGGGCTCCGCCTCCGGGCCCGCCTCCCGGGCGCCGTCGGCTTCCGGCACGCCCGCCGTGCCGGTCCAGCGCGGCCCGCGCCTGTTCCGGAAGACGCCCCCGGTGCCGGAGCCCCGGCCGAGCACCGCCGCGCTGCCCCCGCACCTGGCGGGCGAGGACGAACTCGGCTCCGGGCGCGGCGAGCCCGACTGGTGGCGGGTGGACCCCGTGCCGTTCGGCGCCGGCCTCGACGTACCCGGCTTCGCGGGCGGCATCGAGATCGCGGACCTGCTGCGCAAGCCGCCCGCGGAGGAGGACGGGGACTCCACCGGGAAAGCGGACAAGGCAGATGGGAAAGCCGCTGAAGCCGGAGAGGACACGGAGGAAGCCCCGGGCAAGGCCGCGGGCGCGGCCCCGGAGACGGCCGCCGAACCCGTCGGCCGGGCCCGGACGGTCGCCCGGGCGCTGCGCGACCGCCGCCGCCAGGTGAAGGCCGCAGGGGCCCCCGCCGCCCCCGCGCCCGCTGCCGAGACGGCCGCCGCGCCCCGCCCGAAGCCGCACGCGTTCCTGCTGCTGGCCGCGGCGGTCCTGGTGGGCGGCGCGGTCAGCGGCTCCTGGATGGTGCTCGCGCTGGGCTGGCTCGTCGCGTACGCATCGAGGGTGCTCGGCCCCACCGAGAAGAAGGTCGTGGTGTTCGGGCTGCCGGGCGCGGTGTTCGCCGGTGCGGTGGTCTGGCTGTGGGGGCGGGCCGACGGCCGCTGGGGCGAGGAGCTGGCGGACGGGCAGGCGGAGGCGGCGTTCAGCGGGATGTGGCCGTGGATCGTCCGGGGTGCGGCGGTGGCCTCCGCGCTCTACCTGGTCTGGCGGGCCCGCCGGCGCTGACCGGGGGCACCCCGGGCGCTCCGGACACCCGGGCGCTCCGGACACCCGGGGCTGCGGCCCACGCCTCACGCCTCACGCACGTCGCAGTCCGGTAAACGAATGCTCGGAGCACGTTCCCCCGTTCGACACGCGCCTCGGCACAATGGCGGGTATGAGCCCCGACGCCGCCACCGCGACCGACGCCCCCGCAGCCCGCCATCCGTTCACGGTCGGCTTCGACCTCGACATGACGCTGATCGACTCGCGCCCCGGCATCAAGGCCGCCTACCTGGAGCTTTCCGCGGAGACGGGGACGTACATCGACGCCGACGCGGCGATCGGGCGGCTGGGGCCGCCGCTGGACGAAGAGCTGGCGTACTGGTTCCCCGAGGACCGGATCCCGGAAGTGGCCGACCGCTACCGCGAGATCTACCCCACACACGCGATCGGCCCGACGCCCGCGATGCCGGGCGCCCGCGAGGCGATCGAAGCGGTCCGCGCGCTGGGCGGCCGCGCGATCGTCGTCACGGCGAAGCACGAGCCGAACGCCAAGCTGCACCTCGAGCACCTCGGCATGCGGCCGGACGCCGTGATCGGCTGGCTGTGGGCGGAGGCCAAGGCGGAGGCGCTGCGCGAGTACGGCGCCTCGGTGTACGTCGGCGACCACGTCGGCGACGTCCGCGGGGCCCGCACGGCGGGTGCGCTCGCGGTCTCGGTGCCGACCGGACCCTGCTCGGAGACGGAGCTGCGCGCGGCCGGTGCCGACGTGGTCCTCAAGGACCTGACGGCACTTCCGGAGTGGCTGGCCGCCCACGTGGGCGTGACGGCGTAGCGCCGCCACGGCCCGGACGCGATCTGCCCGGAAAGCCCTAGCCGCCCTGCGCGGCCTGGGTGATCCGGGCCTCGCGGCGCTGGGCCGCGGCCGACCGCAGGACCCCCGCGCCCGAGATCGCGAAGCCGACGCCCATGAGCATGCACACGGCGTAGGCGACCGGCGGGAACGGCTCGGTGCCCAGGAACAGCGGCGCCATCGTCACGAGCGTGGCGACCGCCCCGACGATGAAGACGATGCCGCCGGCCCGCACGAGCGCGTCGCCGGGGCGGGGTTCGTCGGAAACAGGAGTAGCAGTCACCCGACCAGGGTAGTTCCCTGACCGGAGCAGCCCGCAGGAAGGACCCGGAGACGTCTTGTCACCGGGCTCTGGACCATTAGCCTGGAGGTGGCGGGTCACCATGACCCGCTGTACTGCTGTCCAGAGCCGTTTTACGGCGAAACGGACCCCGACGAGCACAAGGACGAGGAACAGACGTGCCTACCGGCAAGGTCAAGTGGTTCAACAGCGAGAAGGGCTTCGGCTTTCTCTCCCGGGACGACGGCGGCGACGTCTTCGTCCACTCCTCAGTGCTCCCTGCCGGGGTAGACGCCCTCAAGCCCGGCCAGCGCGTGGAGTTCGGTGTCGTCGCCGGACAGCGCGGTGACCAGGCCCTTTCCGTGACGGTGCTGGACCCGACCCCGTCGGTCGCCGCCGCCCAGCGCCGCAAGCCGGACGAGCTCGCCTCGATCGTCCAGGACCTCACCACGCTGCTGGAGAACATCACGCCGATGCTGGAGCGCGGCCGGTACCCCGACAAGGTGCAGGGCGCGAAGATCGCCGGCCTGCTGCGGGCCGTGGCCGACCAGCTGGACGTCTAGCCGCCCGCCGGACGCCCGCGTCACACGGACGTGCCCCGCCACCCGAAGGTGTGGCGGGGCACACGTGTTTGAGGCGAAGCGCCCGCGCCGGTCACGGGAAGGCGAGGGCGTCCGGCCGCACCGCCGGTACGAGCCCCTCGGCCGCGGCCCGGGTCAGCAGCCCGCGCACGGCGGCGTACCCGGAATCCCCGAGGCCGGCCGTGAACTCGTTGACGTACAGCCCGATGTGCTGGTCCGCCACCGCCGGGTCCAGCTCCTGCGCGTGCGCCCGTACGTACGGCCGCGAGGCCTCCGGGTCGTCCCAGGCCATCCGTACCGACGTACGGGCCGCGTCCGCGAGCGCGTGCAGGGTCTGCGTGCCGAGCGACCGCTTCGCGATGATCGCGCCGAGCGGGATCGGCAGCCCGGTGGTGGACTCCCAGTGCTCGCCCATGTCGGCGAGGCAGTGCAGTCCGTAGTCCCGGTACGTGAACCGGGCCTCGTGGATCACCAGGCCGGCGTCCACCCGGCCGTCCCGCACCGCGGGCATGATCTCGTGGAACGGCATCACGATCACCGAGCCGACGCCGTCCGGCAGCACGTCCGCCGCCCACAGCCGGAACAGCAGGTACGCCGTCGACCGCTCGCTCGGCACCGCCACCGTCCGGCCCGTCAGGTCCGCGCCCGGCTCCCGGGTCAGGACCAGGGGGCCGCAGCCCCGGCCGAGCGCACCGCCGCACGGCAGCAGCGCGTACTCGTCGAGCACCCACGGCAGCACGGCGTACGACACCTTCAGCACGTCGAAGTCCGAACCGCCCGGCTCGGCCGCCCACGCGTTGGTGAGGTCGATGTCCGCGAAGGTGACGTCGAGGGCGGGAGCGTCCGGGATCCGGCCGTGCGCCCAGGCGTCGAAGACGAAGGTGTCGTTCGGGCAGGGCGAGTACGCGATCCGCAGCGCGTCAGCCATGGCGGTTCCCTCCGTGGAGTCCCTGGAAGCCCTGGAGCACGGGTACGAGCTGGTGGAAGGCCTTGCCGAGCGCGGCCAGCGCGTCGCCGATCCGCCAGCCGGAACGGTCCCGGGGCCCGACGGCGTTCGAGACGGCGCGGAGCTCCAGCACCGGCAGGCCGTGGGCCGCGGCGGCTTCGGCGACTCCGAACCCTTCCATGGCCTCGGCGCCGGCCTGGGGGTGGCGGGCCGCGAGTTCCGCCGCGCGGGCGGCGGTGCCCGTGACCGTCGACACGGTCAGGACGGGGGCCAGCAGCCCGCCGGTGGCCTCGGCGGCACGGGCCGCGAGCTCGGCGGGCGGCAGGTGCAGGGCGTGCCCGAAGCCGAGCTGTTCGACCGTCATGAAGCCGTCGGGGGTCTGCGCCCCGAGGTCGGCGGCGACGATCGCGTCGGCGACGACGAGGGAGCCGACGGGCGCGGCGGGCTGGAACCCGCCGGCGATCCCGGCGGAGACGACCAGGCCGTACGGCCGGGGGGCCGCCGCCAGGGCGGTGGCAGTGGCGGCCGCGGCGGCCGCCGGCCCCACGCCGCCGACGAGGAGGTCGACGGCGACGCCGGGCAGGTCCAGGCGGTTGATGAGGTAACCGCCCGGGAGTGCACGCGGCTCGCCGGCCGGTCCTGCGGAATCGCGGACCGGGCTCAGACCGGCGGCGACGGAGTCTGCCTCCGCCGCCACCGCCGTCACGACGAGTGCGTGCACGTGGTCACTTCTTGAGCTTGAGGGTGAAGGTCCACACGGACTGCGGCTTGCCGTCCTTGCTCAGCTGGACGAAGGCGAGCTTCTTGGACTCCGGGGCCTCGCCCTGGCCGCCGGTCGCGAAGACGTCGGCGCCGGGGAAGCTGCGGTAGGTGTTGCCGGAGGGCTCGGTGATCGGCTGTCCGTCGAGGATCGCCTGCCACTGCTTGCCGTCCTCGACGACGTCCGGCTCGACACCGAGGCGCAGGGTGTCACCGCGCGAGTATTCGATGGTCTTGGTGGCCTTGAGGCTGCTGAGGCACTCCTGGACCTTCTCAGCGGTCAGCTCGCCCGCGTCCTTGCCCTTCTGGCACTTGGCCTCGGCGGACACCGACGAGGTGCCGACCGTCACCGTCGCCAGTGGCGTCGGCTTGTCGCAGGCGGAGAGGACGAGGAGGCCGGCGGACACGGCTCCGAGGGCCGCGACGCTGCGGCGGCCCCTACCCGAGAAAAGCGGTGCGGTCATGAGCCGAAGGCTATCGGTCGCGCCCCCGCCCCGGCGCACGGGGTGCCGCTGCGAGCTGCGTTTCCCTTCCCATGCCCCACCCGGGGCCGCCGTACGGCTACGCCACCCGGGGCCGGGGCGCGCTCCCGGCGCCGGGGTGGCGGGGCGCCGAGAGGAAGCCGCGGACCGCCATCGAGGTGCCGGCGGCGACGATCGCCGCGGCCACCGACATGCCCACCGTGCCGTTCAGCGGCAGCGCGAGACCGATCGCGCCGCCCAGCACCCACGCCATCTGGAGCAACGTCTCCGACCGGGCGAACGCCGACGTGCGGACCTGCTCGGGCACGTCCCGCTGGATCATCGCGTCGAGCGACAGCTTCGCCAGGGCCTGGCAGAAGCCGGCGGTCGCGCCCAGAACCGCCATCAGGATCCCGCTGAAGAAGACCGCGGCGACGATCGCGGCGGCCAGCGTGAGGCACAGCACCGAGGCCACGATCGCCTCCGGCGCACGGGCCCGCAGCCAGGCGCCGACCGCCGTGCCGCAGGCGTTCCCGAGCCCCGCCGACACCCCGACGATGCCCAGCGACACCGCCGCGCTCTGCCCCGACAGCGGGTGCTCGCGCAGCAGGAAGGCCAGGAAGAAGATCAGGAAGCCGGAGAGCCCGCGCATCGCGGCGTTCGCCCACAGCCCGCACAGCACCGACCGGCTGACCGTACGGAACGACGGCCGCGGCGAGCGCTGCTCGTGCGTGGACAGCCGGGCCCGCCGCTCGCCCTTCGCCGAGTCCACCTTGGGCGGCATCGTGAAGGCCAGGAAGGTCCCGGCCAGGAACACCGCGCAGGCCCCGTACAGCGGCCACTGCGGCCCGATCTGGTGCAGCCCGGCGCCGATCGGCGCGGCGATGCCGGTGGCCAGCAGCCCGGCCAGCGTCACCCGGGAGTTCGCCTTCACGAGGGAGAACTTGGGCGGCAGCAGCCGCGGCACTACGGCACTGCGCACGACGCCGTACGCCTTCGAGGCCACCAGCACGCCCAGCGCCGCCGGATACAGCTCGAACCCCCCGGTCGCCACCGCGCCCGACATCAGGACCGCCAGCACCGCCCGGGTCAGCATCGCGGCCGCCATCGCCGCGCGGCGGCCGTGCGGCAGCCGGTCCAGCAGGGGACCGATGACGGGGGCGAGCAGGGTGAACGGCGCCATCGTGATCGCGAGGTACAGCGCGACCCGGCCGCGCGCCTCGTCCGTGGGGACCGAGAAGAACACGGTGGACGCGAGCGCGACGGTGACCATCATGTCGCCGGCGCCGTTCACGGCGTGCAGCTCGATCAGCCTGCCGAGCCCGGATTCCCCGGCGCCGTGGGCGTGCGTGGCCTTGCGGATCTGGCGTGCCGTACCGGTGACCGGTAGGTGCAGGGCATGCCCCAAGGCCCGTCCGGCCCGCCGGGCCCGGCCCGAGCCGTCGTCGGAAGACCGTGCGGCTGCCACCTGGCCATAGTGCCCCAAGCCACCCCCGCAGACCCGTCTCGGCACGATTCGGGCGGTCCCGCAGTCCGCGAATCGGACGTGCAGGTGGGCCCAGGGCTGGGAAGGAGGTAGCGTGCGTAGCGCGCCACCGGCGGTTGCTCTTGGCCGCGCGCCTCTCCGCGATCCCGCAGAATGGGACGCAGTAGGTGTGCCCGAGGCCGATCGGGCGCGGACGTCGACGCGGCCCTCTGGTCCGCTCCGCCCGCGCCACGTACGGACTGGACCGACGGTTGTTACGACGACAGACGGACGGCGCACTCGTGAGACGGCGTAGGAGAGAACGAGACCAGTGAGTGCTGCGACCACGCGAAGCCGTACCCCCGACCGCCTGTGCGCCGAAGCGGTCGACCTCGCCCGTGCTGCGGCGGAGGAAGCCGCCGCGCCGGGCGTCGTCGGCGAACACGTCGGCGTGGTGGCGGAGGGTGACCGTGTAGTCACCCACTTCTTCGAGTGCCGGGAAGCGGGCTACCGCGGCTGGCGCTGGGCGGTGACCGTGGCCCGCGCCTCCCGCGCGAAGGTCGTCACCCTCGACGAAACGGTGCTGCTTCCCGGCTCCGACGCGCTCCTCGCCCCCGAGTGGGTGCCGTGGAGCGAGCGGCTGCGGCCCGGTGACATGGGCCCCGGCGACCTGCTGCCCACGGACGCCGAGGACCTGCGCCTGGAGCCCGGCTACTCGGGCGAGGACGCCCCGCCGCCGAACTCCCTCGTCTCCGAGGAGATGGCCGAGCTCGTCGAGGCCGAGGACGCCGAGGTCACCGACCGGATCGTGGTACCCGAGCGGGGTTCCATCACCGCGGTCGCCGAAGAACTGGGCATGCGGCGGGCCCGCGTGCTGTCCCGGTACGGGTTGCACACCGCGGCGGACCGCTGGGACGAGTCCTTCGGCGCGAAGACGCCGATGGCACAGGCGGCGCCCGCATCCTGCGTCTCCTGCGGCTTCCTGGTCCGCATCGGCGGATCGCTCGGCCAGGCGTTCGGTGTCTGCGCGAACGAATTCGGCCCGGCGGACGGGCGGCTGGTCTCCCTGGCGTACGGCTGCGGCGGCCACTCGGAGGCCGCGGTCATGCCGAAGCCGCCGCGCCCCGCACCGCCGGTCCTCGACTCGATGCGCGCCGACGACTTCCCGCTGCGCCCGGCCCCCGACACGGGCTCCGTCCCGGCCACGGAACCGGCCGAAGCGGACCTCGGCCACTCGTAGCGAGCCCACCCGGACGGGTGACACCGCCCGCCGAACGCAACGAGCCGCCCCTCCCGTTCGCCCCGGCCCTGCGCCATCCGGCGCGGGTCCGGTCGCCGTACGCGCTCATCCGGCGCGGACGGGACCCCGCACCCGCGTCGCGTGCCGTCCGCCCGCCGGTGAGACCCGCGCGGGCGCACACCTGCCGCACCGCCGTGCGTGCCGGGCCTGCCGCCCGGTGGAATGCGGGCCCCGGCACGTATCTTCCGTGCCGCCACACGCATCTGGCGGACCGTCGGAACGATTCGGGCCGGTGGGGCTGCGCCCGCGCTCCGCGCGGGCTGGGATACCCACCCTCACCACCCGTGCGGGCCGGTGGGCACGGCTGAGGTCCCCCAGTGGGCGGCGGCGGCCCACCGTCGGCGGCTGCGCGGTCGTTCCCGCGCCCTCCCCCCGTGCCGGGCGCGCCGCCCAGGCCGGTCGGCGTCCGGGGGCGGGCGTCCGTGCCGCGCGGGCTCGTCCGGCGACGGCGGCGGTGGCCGGGTGGGGTGTGCCGCGGGCGTTGCGCCGCCCTGCGCCCCCGGCGCGCCCCCGCCCCGCGGGGGAACGGGGCGTCCGGGCGCGGACCCGTGACCGGGGGGTGGGGTGGGCGCGCGGTACCTTCGGGGCGCGGGGAACCAGCCCCGGGCGAGAACGGAGGCACCGTGAGAGCGACGGCAGCGCAAGACGGCAGCGGCGTCGACCCCTTCGCCACCGCAAGACTGCGCCGCGGTGTACTCGACTCCTGGGCCACCAGCCCGGCCCGCTTCCGCGAGGACGCCAACGCCGAGGAAGACCTCGCCCTCGGCGGCTACCGAGACCGGCTCGTCGTCGAACTCGCCCAGAACGCCGCCGACGCCGCCGCCCGCGCCGGCGTCCCCGGCCGGCTCCGGCTGACCCTGCGCCCCGGCGTCCTCGCCGTCGCCAACACCGGCGCCCCCCTCGACGCCACCGGCGTGGAGTCCCTCTCCACCCTGCGGGCCTCCGCCAAGCGCGACGCCCCCGGAACTCCCGCCCAGCCCGCCTCCGTCGGCCGCTTCGGCGTCGGCTTCGCCGCCGTCCTCGCCGTCAGCGACGAACCCGCCGTCGTCGGCCGCCACGGCGGTGTCCGCTGGTCCCTCGCCGAAGCCCGGGAGGCGGCGCGCGAAGCAGCCCAGTTCAGCCCCGGCCTCGGCGACGAGCTGCGCCGCCGCGACGGCCACGTCCCCCTGCTGCGCCTGCCGCTGCCGGCCGAAGGCACCGCCCCCGACGGCTACGACACCGTCGTCATCCTGCCGCTGCGCGACGGCGGCGCCGAAGACCTCGTGCAGCGCCTCCTCGCCGGCATCGACGACGCCCTGCTGCTCACCCTGCCCGGGCTCCGCGAAGTCGTCGTCGAGACCCCCGACGGCACCCGCACCCTGAGCCGCCGCGAAGACGGCCCGTACACCGCCGTGGACGACAGCGCCGGGGAGACCACCCGCTGGCGGACCGTGCGCCACACCGGCGCCATCGAGCCCGCCCTGCTCGCCGACCGCCCGGTCGAAGAGCGGCTGCGGCCCCACTGGACGGTGTCCTGGTCCGTGCCCGTGGGCGCCGACGGCGCCCCCGTACGGCCCGGCACCGCATCCGTCGTCCACGCCCCCACCCCCACCGACGAGCCCCTCGGCATCCCCGCCCTGCTCATCGCGTCGCTGCCCCTGGACACCGCCCGCCGCCACCCCGCACCCGGACCGCTCACCGACTTCCTCGTCGAGCGCGCCGCCGACGCCTACGCCGAACTCCTCGGCTCCTGGGAGCCGGTGAGCACCGCCCTCGTCGACCTCGTACCCGGCCCGCTCGGCAAGGGCGAACTCGACGGCGCCCTGCGGTCCGAGATCATCGCCCGGCTGCCCCGGACCGCCTTCCTGGCCCCCGCCGCACCCCCCGAGCAGCGTGAGGACGCCGAACAGACCGGCGAGCGCGCCGCCCTGCGTCCCTTCGAGGCCGAGGTCGTCGAGGGCGCCGGCGCCGACACCGTACGGGTCCTCGCCGAGGTACTGCCCACCCTGCTCCCCGCCGGGCTGGAGCGCCGCACCGAGCTGCGCACCCTCGGCGTCGGCCGCCTCCCGCTGGGCGACGCCATCGAGCGGATCGCCGGCATCGAGCGCACCCCCGACTGGTGGCACCGCCTGTACGACAGCCTCGCGGGCGTCGACCCCGACCGGCTCTCCGGACTGCCCGTACCGCTCGCCGACGGGCGCACCACCATCGGCCCCAGGCACGTCCTGCTGCCCGGCCCCGACACCCCCGCCTCCCTCGCCCGCCTCGGGCTGAAGGTCGCCCACCCGGACGCCGCCCACCCGCTGCTGGAGAAGCTCGGCGCGCTGCCCGCGAGCCCCCGGGCCGTACTGACCACCCCGCAGGTACGGGCCGCCGTCGCCGCGTCCCTGGACGCCGGGGAGATCTGGGAGGAAGACGCCCTCGACCCGGAGGAACTCGCCGAGATCGTCCTCGGGCTGGCCCGGGACGCGGGCCTGGAGGCCGGCGACGAACCCTGGCTCGCCGCGCTCGCCCTCCCCGACGAGGACGGCGAACCCGCCCCCGCCGGCGAACTCGTCCTGCCCGGCAGCCCCTTCGCCCGGGTGATGCGCGAGGGGGAACTCGCCCTGTGCGACGCCGAACTCGCCGACCGCTGGGGCGAACAGCCCCTCACCGCCTGCGGGGTGCTCGCCAACTTCCAGCTGGTCCGCGCCACCGACGTCGTCCTCGACCCGGACGAACTGGAACCGCGCGAGGGCGACTTCGCCGAACCCGACGACGCCGGACTGCTCGACGCCGTAGACGTCTGGTGCGAGGACGTGCTCGACCAGCTGCCCGACACCCCGGTACCGCCCGTCGCCACCGAGATCGTCGCCGTACGCGACCTCGACCTCGTCGACGACGACGCCTGGCCGCAGGCCCTCGCGCTGCTCGCCCAGCCCCCGCTGCGCGACGCCCTGACCCAGCCGGTCCGGGTCCTGCTGCCCGACGGCACCACGCAGACGGTCCGCCCGTACACCGCCTGGTGGCTGCGCGACCACCCGGTGCTCGACGGCCGGCGCCCGGCCGGTCTGCGCGCCGCGGGCGGCGACCCGCTGCTCGAAGGCCTCTACACCTCCGCCGACGCCACCGGATTCGAGGACGAGCAGGTGCTGCGCGCCCTCGGCGTCCGCACCTCCGTGGCCGCCCTCCTCGACGAGCCGGGCGGCGCCGCCGAGCTGCTGGGCCGCCTCGGCGACCCGGACCGCGAGGTCTCCGCGCGCCAGCTGCACGCCCTGTACGGGGCGCTGGCCGACCTCGATCCGGAGCAGGTCACCCTGCCGGACGAGCTGCGGGCCGTCGTGAACGGCGAGGTGCGGGTCGTCGACGCGGCCGACGCCGTCGTCGCGGACGCCCCCGACCTGCTGCCGCTGGCCGCGGACCTGCCGCTGCTGCCCGTCGCGCCGACGGGCGCGGCCGACCTCGCCGAGCTGCTGCAGGTGCGGCGGCTGTCGGAGACCGTACCGGCCGAGGTCAGCACCCCGGGGGAGACCCACGAGGTCCCGGACGCCGTCCGGATCCTGCTGGGGCCCGCCACGCCCGCCTCGTACGTGGAGCACGAGGAGCTGGTCGCGGGCGGTACCGAGCTGGACTGGCGCGTGACGGCGGACGGGGTGCTGCACGCGGCCACCCTGGAGGGCGTGGCGGCGGGCCTGGCCTGGTCGGCCGGGCAGTGGCCCCGCCGGTTCGAGGTGGCGGCCCTCCTGGAGGACCCGTCCCGGACCGAGGAACTGGCCCGGGACCGGTGGTTCGACTAGCTCACGCGGGTCGCACGGCCCGGGCGGGTCACGCGGCTCACGCGGGGAACTTGCGGTCCACCCAGCGGAACGAGAACTCCAGCAGGACGGCCGCCGCCGCCGCGATGGCCACGGCCGTCCACGGCATCGTCGTGCCCACCAGCTTGAGCTGGAAGAAGTCCTGGAGCCACGGGACGACCAGGACCAGCAGGAACCCGAAGCCCATCGCGCCGACCAGGCCCACCCGCCACCAGGTGTACGGCCGGGCGATGATCGCGAGCACCCACATCGACACCAGGAACAGCGTCAGGGTCGCCGCGCTGGTCTCCGCCTCGAGGGAGCCCGCGCCGGTGTAGTGGTGGCGGGCGACCAGGTACGTCAGGAAGGTGGCCGTGGCGGCGATGGCGCCGCCGGGGATGGCGTACCGCATCACGCGTTTCACGAAGTGCGGCTTGGCGCGCTCCTTGTTCGGCGCGAGGGCGAGGAAGAAGGCCGGGACGCCGATGGTGAGCGTGGACAGCAGCGTGAGGTGGCGGGGCAGGAAGGGATACTCCACCTGCGAGCACACCACCAGGACGGCGAGGAGGACGGAGTAGACCGTCTTCGTCAGGAAGAGCGTCGCCACCCGGGTGATGTTGCCGATCACCCGGCGGCCCTCGGCGACCACCGACGGCAGGGTCGCGAAGCTGTTGTTCAGCAGCACGATCTGGGCGACAGCCCGGGTGGCCTCGGAGCCCGAGCCCATCGAGACGCCGATGTCGGCATCCTTGAGCGCGAGGACGTCGTTCACGCCGTCGCCGGTCATCGCGACCGTGTGGCCGCGGGACTGGAGCGCCCCGACCATGTCCCGCTTCTGCTGCGGGGTGACCCGGCCGAAGACGGCGTTCCTGTCGAGCTCGTCGGCCATCGCGGACTGCTCGGTGGGCAGCTGCCGGGCGTCGACGGTGTTCTCCGCGCCGGGCAGTCCGAGCTTCCCGGCGACCGCGGAGACGGAGACGGCGTTGTCACCGGAGATGACCTTCGCGTGGACGTTCTGCTCGTCGAAGTAGCGCAGGGTGTCGGCCGCGTCGGGGCGCAGCCGCTGTTCGAGGACGACGAGTGCGGTGGGGCGCACCCCGTGGGCGACCTGGGGGTCGTCCAGTTCGCGGGCCGACCTGGCCAGCAGCAGGACGCGCAGGCCCTGCTGGTTGAGGTGGTCGATCTCCTGCAGGGCCGGGTCGCCGGTGGCGAGCAGGACGTCGGGGGCGCCGAGCAGCCAGGTGGAGTTCTCGCCGTCGCCCTCGCTGAAGCTGGCGCCGCTGTACTTGCGGGCGGAGGAGAAGGGCAGCGATTCGGTGCAGCGCCACTCGTCGCTGTCGGGGTAGGCGTCGATGACGGCCTGGAGGCTGGCGTTGGGGCGGGGGTCGGACTCGCCGAGGGCGCCGAGGACCTTCTTCACGTACGCGGGCTCGGCACCGCCGAGGGTGCGCAGCTCGGTGACGTCCATGCCGCCTTCGGTGAGCGTGCCGGTCTTGTCGAGGCAGACCACGTCGACGCGGGCGAGGCCCTCGATGGCGGGGAGCTCCTGGACCAGGCACTGCTTGCGGCCGAGGCGGATGACGCCGATGGCGAAGGCGACGGAGGTGAGGAGGACCAGGCCCTCGGGGATCATCGGGACGATGCCGCCGACGGTGCGGGCGATGGCGTCGCGGAGGTTGTTGTCCTTGACGACGAGCTGGCTGATGATCAGGCCGATGGAGGTCGGGATCATCATCCAGGTGACGTACTTGAGGATGGTGGAGATGCCGCTGCGCAGTTCGGAGTGGACCAGGGTGAAGCGGCTGGCCTCCTCCGCGAGCTGGGCCGCGTAGGCCTCGCGGCCGACCTTGGTGGCGGTGAAGGCGCCGCCGCCGGCGACCACGAACGACCCGGACATGACCTGGTCGCCGGGCTTCTTCAGGACGGGGTCGGCCTCGCCGGTCAGCAGCGACTCGTCGATCTCCAGTCCGTCGGCCTCGCCGACCACGCCGTCGACGACGACCTTGTCGCCGGGGCCGAGTTCGATGACGTCGTCGAGGACGATCTCGGAGGTGGAGAGCTCGACGGACGATCCGTCGCGGCGGACGCTGGGTTTGGCCTCGCCGATGACGGCCAGCCCGTCGAGGGTCTTCTTGGCGCGCAGCTCCTGGATGATGCCGATGCCGGTGTTCGCGATGATCACGAAGCCGAACAGGCTGTCCTGGATCGGCGCGACGATCAGCATGATCACCCAGAGGACGCCGATGATGGCGTTGAAGCGGGTGAAGACGTTGCCGCGGACGATGTCGGCGGTGGAGCGGCTGCTGCGGACGGGGACGTCGTTGACGTCGCCGCGGGCGACGCGTTCGGCCACCTCGGCGGTGCCGAGGCCGCCGGGCCGGAAGCGGGGGGCGGGTGGCGCGACCGGATGCACCGGGTCGAGCTCCGCACCCGCGTCGATGGAGGCGGTTCCGGTGCCTCCGCCCGGCTCCGGTCCTTCGGTGTTGATCTTCGCCCGCTGGGTCATGCATTCGACGGTACGGGCGGTTCGAACGCTTCACCCGCCGAGTGGCCGGAAGATCCGACCAGGGGATGAGGGGAAGTCCTCCCCTGGTAGCCCCTCGGGTGGTCCGGGGGTCCGGTGGTGCCACCCGGACCGGCCGGGGTGCGCCCGGGGCCGGCCGCCGCCGGAGCTAGCCGGGCTGTCCGGCGGCGTGGTCCTGCTCTCCCGCGAGGGCCTGTTCCGCCGCGTGCCGCTTGAGGGCGGCGTCGCGCCCGCGGACGTACCAGATGCCGATGAGGCCGAGGCCGCCGCCGGCCGCGAAGGTCCACAGCCACCACAGGTGTCCGTGCTCGGCGAACCAGCCGTAGAACGGCAGCTGCGCCAGGAAGAGGACGAAGTAGAGGATCGTCCCGCCGGTGATGGTCGCGACCACGGGCCCCTCGAGGGGCTCGGGTGCCTCGTGCTGGGGGGTCCACTTCGCCATACGGCCAGTCTAGGTGGCGTCCGCGGGGGTCTACGCGCGGAGATGGACTGGCTCTCGTTCATGTGTTCATACTGAAACGGTTTGCCTGTGACGGGATTCGATCGTACGAACCCACCAAACGAACCACATTGAGGACCGAATGAGCACCTCGGCCCCCGCCGCTGCGGCGACTGCCCCCGAGCCCCCGTCCCCGCAGGGGGTGACGGCTCTGGACCGTTACTTCAAGATCTCCGAGCGCGGTTCCACGGTCGCCCGCGAGGTCCGGGGCGGCTTCGCCACCTTCTTCGCGATGGCCTACATCATCGTGCTGAACCCGATCATCCTCGGCAGCGCGAAGGACATGTACGGCCACCAGCTCGACGGCGGCCAGCTGGTCACCGCCACCGTGCTGACCGCGGCCTTCTCCACCCTCCTCATGGGCGTGATCGGCAACGTCCCCATCGCGCTGGCCGCCGGTCTCGGCGTCAACACCGTCGTGGCCCTCCAGCTCGCCCCCCGGATGAGCTGGGCGGACGCGATGGGCATGGTGGTGCTCGCCGGTTTCGTGGTGATGCTGCTGGTGGCCACCGGCCTGCGCGAGCGGGTCATGAACGCCGTCCCGCTGGGCCTGCGCAAGGGCATCGCGATCGGCATCGGCCTCTTCATCATGCTGATCGGCCTGGTCGACTCGGGCTTCGTCTCCCGGATCCCGGACGCCGCGCACACCACGGTCCCGCTCCAGCTCGGCAGCAACGGCCACCTGCACGGCTGGCCCGTCCTGGTCTTCGTCCTGGGCGTACTGCTGACCCTCGCGCTGATCATCCGCAAGACGCCGGGCGCGATCCTCATCTCCATCGTCGTCATGACGGTGATCGCGGTCGCCATCCAGCTGATCGCCGCGCTCCCGGGTCAGGCCTGGGGCCTGACCGTCCCGGAGTGGCCGGGCAACCCGGTCGCGGCGCCGGACTTCGGACTGATCGGCGAGGTCAGCCTGTTCGGCGGCTTCGGGAAGGTCGGCCTGCTGACCGGCCTGCTCTTCGTCTTCACCGTGCTGCTGTCCTGCTTCTTCGACGCCATGGGCACGATCCTCGGCGTCGGCGACGAGGCCAAGCTGATGAAGGAGGACGGCGGCTTCCCGGGCATCAACAAGGTCCTGATCGTGGACGGCATCGCCGTCGCGGCCGGCGGCGCCACTTCCGCCTCCGCGAACACGTGCTTCGTCGAGTCCACGGCCGGAGTCGGCGAGGGTGCCCGTACGGGCCTGGCGAGCGTCGTGACCGGCGCGCTCTTCGCCGTGGCGCTCTTCCTCACCCCGCTGGCCACGATGGTCCCGTCCCAGGCGGCCACCCCGGCCCTGGTCGCGGTCGGCTTCCTGATCCTGGCGGGCTCGGTCAAGGACATCGACTGGAGCGACTTCACCATCGCGGTGCCGGCGTTCCTGGCGATGCTGATGATGCCGTTCACGTACTCGATCACCAACGGCATCGGCACCGGCTTCATCGCCTTCTGCGCGCTGCGGCTGGCGACCGGCCGGGGCCGTGAGGTCCCCGCGGCGATGTACGTCGTGTCGGCGGTGTTCGTCTTCTACTACGCGATGCCGGCCCTCGGCCTCACGTAAGCCCGTAGAACTTCTCCGTCTCGTCGACCGCCGCCTTGAAGCGCTCGTCGAAGTCATCGCGAATGAGCGTCCGGACCACGTAGTCCTGGACGCTCATTCCGCGTTTTGCGGCGTGGTGCCGGAGCCGGTCCAGCAGCTCCCCGTCTATCCGCATGCTGAGCACGTGTGTCCCCATGCGGACAGGGTCGGGGCAGACAGGCGTACGGTGCGTCACTTTCCGGCGGTCTCTCACCCGTACGGGTGACACGTGCAGACGGGCCGCTGATGCGCGCCGGCGGGTGGGTCGGGCCCCGCGCGCACGGGGCTCCGGGGAATCCCGTGGTATTTAGACTGAGTAATGAGTTACGCTAAGGAACATGCGTGACCTTTCCCATGGCGACGACGCAGCCGCCGTGAACGATCTCCGCTCCGCCGTCATGCGGCTGGGCCGGCGCCTGAAGCACCAGCGCGTCGACGAATCGCTGAGCCCGACCGAGATGTCGGTCCTCGGCACCCTCGCCCGCTGCGGCTCGGCCACCCCCGGTGAGCTGGCCCGCAGGGAGCACGTCCAGCCCCCGTCGATGACCCGCATCGTGGCGCTGCTGGAGGCCAAGGGACTGGTCAGGCTGGAGCCGCACCCGGACGACCGCCGCCAGAAGGTGGTCAGCCAGACGGAGGAGGCCGAAGCGATGCTCGAAGAGAGCCGTCGCAAGCGCAACGCCTTCCTGGCCCGGCTCGCGGCCGAGCTCGACGAGGACGAATGGGCCAAGCTCCGCGAAGCCGCACCCGTCCTGGAGAAGCTCGCCCACCTGTAAGCAGCACACAAGGAGGCGAACGCCCTTGAGTACGGGAACCGGAGCAGACTCCGCCCCCGGACCGACACCCACCCCTACCCCACCCGCCCGCACGGGCACCGCGCGCAAGAACTCGATGTTCAGCTCGCTGAAGATCCGGAACTACCGGCTCTTCGCCACCGGCCAGGTCGTCTCCAACACCGGCACCTGGATGCAGCGCATCGCGCAGGACTGGCTCGTCCTCTCGCTGACCGGATCCGCCTCCGCCGTCGGCATCACGATCGCCCTCCAGTTCCTGCCGATGCTGCTCTTCGGGCTCTACGGCGGCGTACTCGCCGACCGGCTGCCCAAGCGGCCGCTGCTGATCGCCACCCAGTCCGCGATGGCCCTGACCGGCCTGGCCCTCGCCGCCCTGACCCTGTCCGGACAGGTCCAGGTCTGGCACGTCTACCTGACGGCCTTCCTCGCCGGACTCGTCACCGTCGTGGACAACCCGGCCCGGCAGTCGTTCGTGCACGAGATGGTCGGCCCGGCGCAGGTCGCCAACGCCGTCTCGCTGAACTCCGCGAACTTCCAGTCCGCCCGGCTCGTCGGCCCCGCCGTCGCCGGCGTGCTGATCGCCGCCGTCGGCAGCGGCTACGCCTTCCTCTTCAACGGGCTGTCGTTCCTCGCACCGATCGCCGGCCTGCTGATGATGCGCCCGGCCGAGCTGCACCGCGTCGAGCAGGTGCCGCGCGCGAAGGGCCAGCTGCGGGAAGGCCTGCGGTACGTCTCGCAGCGCCCGGAACTGATCTGGCCGATCGTGCTCATCGGCTTCATCGGCACCTTCGGCTTCAACTTCGCCGTCTGGCTGTCGGCGTTCGCCGACGACGTCTTCCACAGCGGCGCCGGCACGTACGGACTGCTCAACAGCCTGCTCGCGGCCGGCTCCCTCGCGGGCGCACTGCTCGCCGCCAGGCGCGGCACCGCACGCCTGCGGGTGCTCGTCGCCGCGGCCGTCGCCTTCGGCGCGCTGCTGACCCTGGCGCCGTTCGCGCCGAGCTTCTGGGTCTTCGCCGCCCTGCTCGTGCCCCTGGGCATGTTCGGGCTCACGGTGAACGTCACCGCGAACTCCGGCGTGCAGATGGCCACCGACCCCGAGATGCGGGGCCGGGTCATGGCCCTCTTCATGATGGTGTTCACCGGCGGCACCCCGCTGGGCGCGCCCCTGGTCGGCTGGATCACGGACACGTACGGCGCCCGGATCGGCATGGCGGCCGGCGGGCTGGCGTCCGTACTGGCGGCCCTCGCGGTCGGCCTCGTACTGGCCCGGGTCGGCGGCCTGCGCCTGCGCGTGGACCTGCGCCCCGGCCACCCCCACGTGGCCCTCGTACCGCGCAGGACCGCCCCGGAGGTGCTGGCGGCGGCGTAGGACGAAGCAGCCGGGGGCCTGATCCGGCAGAACGCCGAGGCGACGACGGGTCAGGCCCTAACCTCGGATCATGAGACTGTTCGCCGCCGTCCTGCCGCCCCCGGCCGCAGTCGCCGAACTGCGGTCCGCCCTCGCCGGCCTGCGGCAGGAGCTGCCGCCCGACGACCGCCTCCGCTGGACCGGCGAGCCGGGCTGGCACTTCACCCTCGCCTTCATGGGCGAGGTGGACCCGGGGCTCCTCGACGAGCTGCACGTCCGCCTCGCCCGCGCCGCCCACCGCACCGAGCCCTTCCCGCTGCGGCTGCACGGCTCCGGCCACTTCGGCCACCGCGCCCTGTGGGTCGGCGCGGCCGGCGGGCTCGACCGGATGCGGCTGCTCGCCGACCGCGCCGACGCCGCGGCGCGCCGGTCCGGGATCCCGATGGACCAGCACCGGCGCTACACCCCGCACCTCACCGTCGCCCGCAGCCGCACCGACATCCCCCTGCACCCGTACACCGAGGGGCTCGCCGCCTTCGAGGGCACGTCCTGGCAGGTCGCAGAGGTGAGCCTGGTCCGCAGCAACCTGCCCGTGAGCGGCGTGCCCGGCGAGCAGCCGCGGTACGAGGTCGTGGGCTCCTGGCCCCTGGAAGGGGCCGGGCACGAGTGACCCGAGGGGTTCGTTACGCTCGATACGTGGATCCGAAGACCAGAAACCGCGTAATGGCCGGTGTACTCGTGCTCATGTTCGTCGTCGTCGCCGTGGCAGCCGCGGTCGGCCAGTAACCCGTAACCCGTCACTCCCGGGCACCCTTGCCTCGAGTGCGCTCGAAGCAGTTGGCTTGTGCCCCATGAAGTACACACAGCTCGGACGCACCGGACTCAAGGTCAGCCGACTCGTACTCGGCACGATGAACTTCGGCCCCCAGACGGACGAACCCGCCAGCCACGCGATCCTGGACGCCGCGCTCGACGCGGGCCTGAACTTCGTGGACACCGCGAACGTCTACGGCTGGGGTGAGAACAAGGGCCGCACCGAGGAGATCCTCGGCACGTGGTTCGCCCAGGGCGGCGGCCGGCGCGAGAAGACGGTGCTCGCGACCAAGGTCTACGGCTCCATGTCCCGCGAGGGCGACACGTGGCCCAATGAGGACCGGCTGTCCGCGCTGAACATCCGCCGGGCCGTCGAGGCCAGCCTCAAGCGGCTCCGGACCGACTACATCGACGTCTACCAGTTCCACCACATCGACCGCCGGACCCCGTTCGAGGAGATCTGGCAGGCGGTCGACGTACTGATCCGGCAGGGCAAGATCCTCTACGCCGGGTCCTCGAACTTCCCGGGCTACAAGATCGCGCAGGCGAACGAGACGGCGGCCCGCCGCGGGATGGTCGGACTGGTCAGCGAGCAGTGCCTGTACAACCTCGCCGAGCGGCGCGCCGAGATGGAGGTCATCCCGGCCGCGCAGGACTACGGGCTCGGGGTGATCCCCTGGTCCCCGCTGCACGGCGGACTGCTCGGCGGAGTGATCAAGAAGGAGTCGGAGGGCGGCCGCCGCGCCGGCGGGCGATCGGCGGACGCGCTCGCCAACAGCACGGTGCGCGCACAGGTCCAGGCGTACGAGGACCTGCTCGACAAGCACGGTCTGGAGCCCGGGGAGACGGCCCTGGCCTGGCTGCTGACCCGGCCCGGAGTCACCGGTCCCATCGTCGGGCCGCGTACGGCCGGGCAGCTGGAGAGCGCCCTGCGCGCCCTGGAGCTGGAGCTGGGCGAAGAGGTGCTGGCGGCGCTGGACGAGATCTTCCCCGGCCCGGGTCCCTCGCCGGAGGCCTTCGCCTGGTGAGCACGTAGCCGTCTGCGTCTGCGTCCGTACAACCATCCGAACCCCCCGGCGGTCTCACCGGCAGACCATCAGCACCACACACGGGGGTACAGAACGTGCACGGACCACAGCGCGGTCTCCGCAGGAGCGCGCCGGCCGCTGTGACGGTCGCCGCATTCACGGTCGGCCTGGGAACCACTACCGGTTCGGAGATCCGGACCACTGAGGTCCGCGGCGGTCCGGGCCTGCGGACCCGTAGTGGTTCCAGGCCCCGCCCCGGGGGGCTCAGGCGGGGAACTCGTACGGGGCGCCGATGCCCCAGGCCTGGTGGAGGGCATCGGCGAACTCGCCCGCCAGACGGCACTCGCCCGAGGCGTTCGGGTGCGTGCCGTCGTACGTGTCGTAGTGGACGTCGTAGTCCTTCGGGCGCGCCGCCAGCAGCAGGGGCGAGGCGGGCGTCGACAGGTCGGCGACCGCCTTGGCCAGCAGCTCGTTGAAGCGCGCGCACTCCGCCGCGAACGGCTCGTCGGACTCGGCGCGGACGTTGGGTATCACCGGGAGCATGACCATGCGGATCCCGGGACGGGTCGCGCGCGCCTCCGCCACGAAGCGGCGGGCGTTCTCGGCGGTCTCGTCCGCGGCCGTGTAGAAGCCGAGGTCGATCAGGCCGAGCGAGATCAGCAGCACGTCCGGCTTGTGCGTCCGTACGGTCTCGCCGATCAGCGGGGCCATGTGCTGCCAGCCCTCGCCCCAGCCCGCGAGGTGGCGGCGGGCGTGCGCGGGGAAGGCCGAGTCGGCGTACTCCTGGGAGACGGGCGCGTCGGCGAAGGTGTCGTACACCTCGGTGCGCGGCCCGACGATCTTGTACGGGCCGCCGAAACTGGCATTGAGGTGCTGCCACATGCGGTAGCGCCAGGTGTAGTCGCCGGCGCGTCCGATGGTCATGGAGTCCCCGACGAACATGAAACGCATCCGGTCATCATCCTGGATGCGCGGGGATCGGCAGACGCGCGCTGCTGTGAGCCTGACCACGCGGGGTTCGCCGGCGGCGGGGGTGGCAGTCTGGGGGGTATGCGCCTGCGACCCGTACCGAGTGCCGCCGTCCTGTCCCTCCTCGCCGTGCCCGGACTCCTGTGGGTGCCGGCCGGGGCCGCCGCGGCGGCCGAAGGGCCGGGCACCTCCTCCTTCACGATCGCGGACCCGCGGATCACGGAGTCCAGCGGCCTGGCGGCGAGCAGGGCGCACCCCGGCGTGTACTGGACGCACAACGACAGCGCGGACGGCCCCTATCTGTACGGGGTCGACTCGGCGACCGGGCGGACGGTGGCCCGGATCACCATGACGGGCGTCGGCCGCCCGCGTGACGTGGAGGCGGTCTCGCTGGGCCCGGACGGGAATCTGTACGTCGGCGACATCGGCGACAACAAGGACGGCTCCTGGGACCGCGTCTGGATCTACCGGCTCCCGGAACCGGCCGAGTTGGGGAACGTGACCGTCAAGGCCACTCAGTTCACGGTCCGTTACGCCGACGGGGCGCGCAACGCCGAGGGCCTGATGGTGCATCCGGTGACGGGCCGGGTGTACATCGCGAGCAAGAACGAGGACCGGGGCGGGCTGTACGAGGGCCCGGCCCGGCTGAGTACCTCGGGGCCGAACGTGTTCCGCCGGGTGGCGGACCTGCCGTGGGTGACGGACGGGGCGTTCTCGCCGGACGGGAAGCGGCTGACGGTGCGCGGCTACTTCTTCGCCGAGACGTACGCGTGGCGGGGCGGCAGGCCGTCGGGCGAGCCCACGCGCGAGTCCGCGCCCTTCCAGGCGCAGGCGGAGTCGGTCGCGTACGCGCCGGACGGCTCGGCGCTGATGTTCGGCTCGGAGGGCGCGGGGAGCCGGGTGGTGGCGGTGCCCGTGGAGAAGACGGGCGGGGAGCCGGGCGAGAAGCAGGGCGACGGTCAAGGGGACGCGGGGAAGGCCGGGGCGTCCGGTTCCGGCGGCGCGTCGAAGGGACAGGGGCAGACGCAGGGGCAGGCGGCCGTCGAAGGCGGGAACTTCACCGTCGGTGCGATCGCGCTGGCGGTGGCCACGGTGGTGGTGCTCGGGCTGAAGCGGCTCGTGCGGCGAGGTGGGTGACGGGCACTCACGGGTGCAGTAGCGGGAGCGGGCTCCGGTTGCGGGCAGCTGACGGCTGATCAGTAGTGGGTGGGGTAGTCCCCGTCCCCACTCCCGTGAAGGAGAAGCAGTTGCGTCCCACAACCCGCTTCGTCGTCCCCGCCGTGGTGTCCATGGCCTTGCTGGGTGCCTCACCCGGTCTGGCCGGTGCCGCGAACGCGCCCGACCGGCACACCGCGGCGGTCCAGTCGGCCGTGCAGGCCGCGAAGGCCAAGCAGATCCCGGGCACGGAGGCGCTGCTCCAGCAGGTGCAGTCGCTGGGTGCCGTCGGCGATGTGCTCAAACCGGTCACCGAACTGCTGGAGGCGGTCCTCAAGGCACCCGAAGGCAAGCTCCCGCAGGCGGACCTGGACAAGCACCTCGCGGCGATCAAGGCGGCCGTCGACAAGCTCAAGGCATCGCTGCCGAAGGCGCCGGTGGAGCTGCCGAAGCCGCCCGTGGACCTCCCGGTCGACCCGCCGGCCCTGCCCGTCGACCCGCCGGCCCTGCCCGTGGAGCCGCCGAAGCTTCCGGTGGACACGCCGCAACTGCCCGTGGAAGCCCCGAAGCTCCCGGTCGAGGCTCCGAAGCTGCCCGTCGAGGCCCCCAAGCTCCCGGTGGAAGCCCCGAAGCTGCCGGTCGAGGCGCCCAAGCTGCCGGTGGAGGCGCCCAAGCTGCCGGTGGAGGCGCCCAAGCTGCCCGTCGCGGCCAGGGCGGCCGCTCCGCTCGACCTGGTCACCGGCGCCCTCGACGGTCTGCTCAAGTCCGTCGAAGCGCTGACGAAGGCCGCCGGGCCGTGCGGTTGTGTCTCCGACGTCACCGGCAAGGCGACCGACGTGGTCACCGGCCTCGTCAACACGGTGGTGGCGCTGGTCCTCGGCGCGGGTCTGCCGCTGCCCAACCTGCCGGGTCTGCCCACGCTGCCCAAGCTGCCGGTGGACGCCCCGGTGCCGGTGCCGCCGCTCCCCGTGGAGCCGCCCGCGCTCCCGGTGGAGGCACCGAAGCTCCCCGTGGAAGCCCCGAAGCTCCCGGTCGACGCACCGAAGCTGCCGGTCGCATGAGCGGCGGCGCGGGCGCGATAGCCACAGGTGGGATAGCCACAGTGGTCGTGGGGGGGGGGGGGGGGGGGGGGGGGGGGGGAGAGGTGGGGGGGGGGGGGGGGGGGGCCTGGGGGGGGGGCGGGGAGAGGAAGAG
>NZ_JBVJWO010000037.1:44297-80483 GCF_055602345.1 Streptomyces sp. NPDC037401 | reverse complement strand
CCCCCCCCCCCCCCCCCCCCCCCCCCCCCCCCCCCCCCCCCCCCCCCCCCCCCCCCCCCCCCCCCCCCCCCCCCCCCCCCCCCCCCCCCCGGACCCGGGTGCACTCAGTCGATGCCCGGCAGGATGTGCGGCTCCGCCAGGTCGTCCTCGTAGCCGGCCAGCCGGATCGGGGCGGACCGCGCCCACACTTCGAGGCTGCCGAGTTCGTCGCTCCGGGCGGGCCGTTCGGCGCCGTCCGTCAGGCTCTTGTCGTGCTTCTTCAACTCTGGTGTCACCGCGCACTCCTTTGTGTCGCGTAACCCGCCGGGCGGTCCGCGTACGGTCACTGCCGGCCGCTCTGGCCATCCGTCGGGGCAGGGGGAAAAGGGCAGTCCGGTCGCGGTGGCGCCGTGTGTTCAGGTACGGAAACGACCTTGGTGGGGCCTTCCGTGTCCCTCAGAGTACACATATGAGCGCCCTTCCGCTCGATAGGGGGGCCAGTTCCGGCCTGTCCCCTGTCCGTCGCTCTGTGTTCAGCATGCAGTTCGGCGCGCCGTTCACCCACTCGTGGTGTGCTCGGCACGCAGACGGCCGATCTCGGAGGGAGTTGTGGTGGCGGAGACGGTTCGATACGTCCGTGACGTGGGGGAACTGATGGATCTGCTGCACCGCTGCAAGGGCGCCTGGGACACGCCGGACCGCAGCGGGGATCCGGTCGACCTCCACGACCACGCGCTGCAGACCGCGGCGCTGCTGCGCAGGTCACACCCCTTCGACAAGGAGCTGCAGGTCGCCGGCCTGGTACACGACCTGGGGCACTTGCTGCATCCGGGTGATGACACAGGGCACGCCGACCGCGCGGCGCAGGCCGTCCGGCCGCTGCTCGGCGCGCGGGTGGCCCGGCTGGTGCAGCTGCACGTACCCGCCAAGCGCTATCTGGCGGCCGTCGAGCCGCAGCGGGCGCTGTCACCGCAGAGCGCCCTGACGCTGACGGCGCAGGGCGGGGTGATGAGCGCGGCCGAGGTACGAGCCTTCGCGGCGGATCCGGAGGCGGAGGCCGCGGTGATCCTGCGGCAGGCCGACGACGCGGGAAAGGTCGTCGGCCTGGACGCGGGGGTGCTGGAGGACTGGCGGCCGGTCCTGGAACTGGTGGCGGCCGGGGTGTACGGCCGCACGGCATGACGACCGGCTGCCGGGAGCCGGGACGGCCGGCTCCCGGGGGCGTGGCTACCAGTTGCCCGGGGAGTAGTCCTTCAGGAAGACGCCGAACAGGTCCTCGCCCGCCTCGCCGCGGATGATCGGGTCGTAGACCCGGGCCGCGCCGTCGACCAGGTCGAGCGGGGCGTGGAAGCCCTCCTCCGCCAGACGGATCTTGTCCGGGTGCGGGCGCTCGTCCGTGATCCAGCCGGTGTCCACGGCCGTCATCAGGATCCGGTCCTTCTGGAACATCTCCTGCGCGCTGGTGCGGGTGAGCATGTTCAGCGCGGCCTTGGCCATGTTCGTGTGCGGGTGGCCGGCGCCCTTGTAGCCGCGGCCGAAGACACCCTCCATCGCGGAGACGTTCACCACGTACTTGCGGTCCGCCGCCGCGCCGGCCATCGCCGGGCGCAGCTTGCTGATCAGGATGAACGGCGCGGTGGAATTGCAGAGCTGCACCTCCAGCAGCTCGACCGGGTCCACCTCGGAGACCGTCTGGATCCAGCTGTTCGTGTCGTGCAGGTCCGGGACCAGGCCGCCGGCGTCGATGGCCGTGCCGGCCGCGATCCGCTCCAGCGAGGCGGAGCCGGAGACCAGCGCCAGCTCCGTGACGTCCTGAGCGCTCAGGCCCTCGCCCTCGCCCTTGCGGGCGGCCGGCAGGGCCGCGACGCGGTCGACGGTGCCGCTGCCGAAGGTGCCGATCACCTCGGCGGCGGGCAGCTCACCGGCCGGCAGCGGTGCGCTCTCGGCGGCGACCAGCTCGCTGTACGCCTGCGGGGAGCGGCGTACGGTCTGCGCGGCGTTGTTGATCAGGATGTCGAGCGGGCCTTCGGCGGCGACCGCGTCGGCGAGCGCGACGACCTGTGCCGGGTCGCGCAGGTCGATTCCGACGATCTTCAGGCGGTGCAGCCACTCGTGGCTGTCGGGCATCGCCTTGAAGCGGCGGATCGCGTCGTTGGGGAAGCGCGTGGTGATGGTGGTGTGCGCGCCGTCGCGCAGCAGGCGGAGCGCGATGTACATGCCGATCTTGGCGCGGCCGCCGGTGAGCAGGGCACGGCGGCCGGTCAGGTCGGTGCGGGCGTCGCGGCGGGCCCGGTTGAAGGCCGCGCAGTCCTGGCACAGCTGGTGGTAGAACGCGTCGACCTCGACGTACCGGGTCTTGCAGACGTAGCAGGAGCGCGGGCGCTGGAGTATCCCGGCGATCGGGCCCTTGGTGGCCGTGGTGAGCGCGTTGCCCTGGGTCTCGTCGTCGATGCGCTCGGCGGACCCGGTGGCGGTGGCCTCGGTGACGGCCTTGTCGTTCGCGGTCTTGGCGGCGCGGCGGTCCTGGCGGCGGCGCTGCTTGACGGTGCGGTAGATCCCGGCGGTGGCCCGGCGGACCATGATCGCGTCGGGGTGGTCGACGTCCAGCTTGTCGAGCTCTTCGAGCACGCTCAGGCAGACGGCCAGGCGCTCCGGGTCGATTCCCGGCCCGTAATCCTGGATCTCTTCAGTCACCGTCATGGCCGTTGCCGTTCCTCGATCGCTCGTGCTGCGGAAAGTCCCAAAGGCAGAACTTTACGGAGCGCCGCCCCCGGTCTCCAAACCCGTCACGCGCCGCAACGGTACGGTCACCCCGGCCGGGCCGCGGCGGACCCGGCGGCGGACCCGGCGGCGGACGGCCCGGCGGGCGCGTAGTCGCGTACTGCCGCCGGAGTAGGCCCGGGTCCCTACCGCAGCACGAGGAATACTCGAGTCGGGAGAGGCATTCTGTGAACATGGACGCACCGACCCGGAGATTCCCATGAGTGCGCTCGCACTGGCGGTGCTGCTGTCGCTCGTGTCGGCAGTCGCCTACGCCAGTGGCGCGATCGTCCAGGAGCGGGTGGCGGTCAGCACCCCGGGGCAGCCGTACGCACCCTTGCGGCAGCCCGGCTGGTGGATCGCGGTCGGGCTGAACGGCCTCGGGGCGGTCCTGCACGTCTTCGCGCTGGCCTTCGGCCCCCTGAGCCTGGTGCAGCCGCTCGGTGCGCTCACCATCGTCTTCGCGCTGCCGCTGGCCGCGCTCTTCGTACGCCGCCGGGCCGGGCGGACCGCCTGGCGCGGGGCCGTCCTGGCGACGGCGGGCCTGGCCGGGCTGCTCGCCCTGACCGGCGGTGCGCGCTCGGAGCCGCTGACGGACGGCGACCGCGGGCTGCTGACCGGTCTCACCGCGGCCGCGGTGGTCCTGCTGTTCGTGCTGGCGCGCGGCGTGCACGGCGCCGTGGTGCGCAGTGTGCTGCTGGCGACCGCAGCCGGTACGGCTTTCGGCATCGCGTCGGTGTTCACCAAGTCCGTGGCGGTGGAGTGGTCGGCGGCCGCGCCGCTGGCGGAGCTGAGCGACATGGCGGTCATCGCGGTCCTGGCCACCGCCGGGCTGCTGCTCTCCCAGGCTTCCTACCGGGGCGCGGGGCTGACCGCCCCGCTGGCTACCGTGACCGTGGTGAACCCGGTGATCGCCGCTACCGTGGGCCTCACCCTCTTCGGCGAGACGTTCCGGTACGGCGCGGCGGGCGCGGCCTTCGCACTGCTCAGCGGAGCCGTGGCGGCGGCGGGCATCGTGCTGCTGACCGCCGAGCGGCTCTCAGCCGCCCAGGCGAAGCAGACATCGGCACCACGGGCAGCGGCACCGCGGGTGGCGGAAACGGGACGACGGACGGCTGCCGCGGCCGCGGCAGCCGTCGCAGCGACGGCGGGCCGGCCTCCGATGGCCGCGCAGTCCGCCGCCGCTGCCCCGCCGTCAGATCTGGACGCCGCGGCCGCGCAGGTACGCGAGCGGGTCGATGTCCGATCCGTATCCGGAACCCGTCCGCATCTCGAAGTGAAGGTGCGGGCCGGTGCTGTTGCCGGTCGACCCGGAGCGGGCTATCCGCTGCCCGCCGGAGACCTGCTGACCCGCCCGGACGTTGAGCGCTGACAGGTGTGCGTACTGGGAGTACTTCCCGTCCGCGTGCCTGATGACGACCTCGTAGCCGTACGCCCCGGCCCAGCCGGCCGAGACCACGCTCCCGGAGGCGACGGCCCGTACCGAGGTCCCGGTCGAGACCCGGAAGTCGACGCCCGTGTGGTAGCCGCTGGACCAGGAGCCCCCCGAGGCCCGGTACGGCGTACCGACGCTCGCGGCGACGGGGGCGAACCAGCCGCCGCGCGCGGTGTCCGACGCGGGCTTGACCTTGGCGGGCTTGGCGGGCGACGGCTTCGCGGGGACGGGCTTGGCCGTGCGCGGGGGCTTCTCCGGTGAGGGCGCCGGGACCGCAGGGCGCCCGGTCACCGTCAGGCTGAGGCGCTGCCCCGGCATGATGAGGTCGGGGTCCGAGCCGATGACCTGGCGGTTCGCCTGGTAGAGCGCCTGCCAGCCACCGCGTACGTGCTGCTCGCCGGCGATGCCGGACAGCGAGTCGCCGGGGACGACCGTGTACGGGGAACCCGGCGCGGGGCGGGCCGACTTGGGGATCGCACCCTTCGGCAGGACGGCCCGGGGCTGGGTGGCCTTGGCCTTGCCGGGCTTCGCCCCCTGGCCCGGTACGGGCTTGGCGGTGCGGCTCTGCGGCTTGGTGCCCCTGCCCCCGCCGGTGTCCGGCTCGGGGCCGCCGCGGGCCAGGCCCGCCCGCTGGCCGCACACCGGCCAGGCACCCGGTCCCTGCCCGTCGAGCACCTTCTCGGCGATGGTGATCTGCTCGCCCTTGCCGGCCAGGTCGGCCCGCTGGGCGTAGACCGTCCCGCCGAACTCGCGCCAGGTGCTCTGGCTGAACTGCAGGCCGCCGTAGTAACCGTTGCCGGTGTTGATGTGCCAGTTGCCGCTCGACTCGCAGGCCGCGACCTTGTTCCACGTGTCCACGGAAGCAGCGTGTGCGGAGCCCGCTCCGATGAGGGGGAGCATGATCCCTGCGCCGCCCGCGGTGACCGTGAGCGAGGCCCGGTTGATGCTGCTCGGCTGGTACCGGCGGTGCCGGCCCCGTACACCCATGGGAGCCCCCCTTGAAGGCATCAGGAATCTCGCAACCTAACGGCGGGATCATTGCATGACAAGGGGGTCGCCGGGGGCTCAACGGCGCACTTGCAAGTGACAGTTGGGGTTCCAGTGCGCTGACTGGGGCGTCCGGGCGCAGGTCCCGGCAGCACCCCGGAGCGCGGTGCGCCTCGGTCCGTCCGCGTCAGTCGAAGGGGCCCGGCGGCGGGATCGGCGCAGGCGGGGGCGGGACGGGGATCGGCGACGGCTCGGGGACGGGCTGCGGCACGGGCGCCGGCTGCGGCTCGGGCGGGGGCTCCGGGATGGGTGCGGGCTGCGGTTCGGGCGGCTGGGTCAGTGCACGGCTTGATCGCATACGCCCCACTGTGCAGGGCGCGTCCCGCAGCCGCCTCCTGGCACCCGCCGACCGGGTGGGCGGCGCTGCGGACGCCCGGCCGGGCCGCTCCCCCTTCGGGATGACGCGCTGCCGGTCCGGCCTCCCGGAGGCTGACACGGGGGTCCTCCTCGGAGTTGAAGACCCCCCGGGGGGTCCCGCTTAGGTTCGAGATCATGAACAAGCACCGAACGGCCGCTGCCGCCGCCTTACTTGCCCTGGCCCTCCCGCTCCCGCTGGCCGCCGCGGGCACGTCCCAGGCCGCCGCTCCCGCCGCCGCGACCGCTCCCCTGTCCGTCGCCGCCCCCGCGGCCGACCGGCAGACCCTGCCAGAACTCCCCCGGCCCACCGGGAAGTTCGCCGTGGGCCAGGACACCCTGCACCTCGTGGACCGCAGCCGCACCGACCCCTGGGCGGGCTCCGGGCCGCGCGAGCTGATGGTGACCCTGCGCTACCCCGCCGCCCGGCCGGGCGGCGGCAGCCCGGCCCGCTACCTCGGCGTCGAGGAGGCCCGGCGGATGCTCGAGGCCCGGGAGCTCGACAGGCTCATCCCCGCCGAGACGCTGGCCGGGACGGCGATGTACTCCCGCGAGGGCGCCCGGCCGCTCGGCGGCCGGTACCCGCTGATCGTCCTCTCCCCCGGCTTCGGCGTCTCGCGCGCCACCCTGACCGCGCTCGCCGAGGACCTGGCCTCCCGCGGCTACGTGGTCGCCGCCGTCGACCACGCGTACGAGGCCACCGGGACGGCCTTCCCGGGCGGCCGGCTGCTCGACTGCCTGGCCTGCGACCAGGTCAGCGACGTGAAGGGCTACCGGAAGGTCAGCGACGGGCGCGCGCTCGACGTCTCCTTCGTGCTGGACCGGCTCACCGGACCGCGCCCGGCCTGGCGGCACGCCGGGCTGATCGACCGGAAGCGGATCGCGATGGCGGGCCATTCGATCGGCGGCGCCGCCACGGCCGCCACGATGGCCGTCGACCGGCGGGTGCGCGCCGGCGTGGACATGGACGGCTCCCTGATGACCCCGGTGCCGGCGGGCGGATTCGGCGGGCGGCCGTTCATGCTTCTGGGCGCGGCGGACACCGCCCCCGGCGACGAGGAGAGCTGGGACCGCGACTGGCCGCTGCTCGGCGGCTGGAAGCGGTGGATCACCTTCGACGGCTCGGGCCACTTCTCCTTCACGGACTTCCCCGCGATCGGCGACCAGCTCGGGCTGCCCGACCCCCACGCGCCGCTGCCCGGGATCCGGTCGATCGAGCTGACCCGGCGCTACGTGGGCGCGTTCTTCGACCTGCACCTCAAGGGCAAGCCGCAGCCGGTCCTGAACGGTCCGGTCGCGGACGCCCCGGAGGCGCGGTTCCACCGGCCGTGAGGTCTGCGGCGAGGTCTGCGGCGGCCGCCAGGCCGGGGGCGGGACTGGACAGGACCGGGATGCGGGTGGCCGCGAGGTCGGCAGCGGGAGCCATCGAGGCCTGGGCGAGGACGATCGCGTCGGCGTCCCGGACCTCGTCCACGGCCGCCGCGACCAGCGCCAGATAGCCGGGCAGGTCGCCCGCCTCGAACCGGTCCCACGCCCCGGCGACCGTCCGGGTCCGCAGGTCGAGCGGGCGGGACCCGGCCTCCTCGGCGAGGAGGCCGGCCGTGGGCGCCAGCGTGCTCTCGACGGTGGCGATCACTTCGATACGGGAGCCGAGGGCCACCGCCCGGGCGGCCATCGGCCGGTCCAGCCGCAGGACCGGCACGCCGAGCCACCCCGTCAGGCCCTCCGCGACCGCACCGAGCGTGGAGCAGGTGCAGAGCACCGCGGCCGCCCCTTCGGCGAGGACGGGCGCGAGCAGCGCGACCAGCTCGCCGGCCACCGCTTCCGGGCCCGCCGTACGGGCACGCGCCAGCAGCTCCGGCTCGACCAGGTGCCGCAGCGCCAGCCCGGGCCGGTGTACGTCCCGCAGTCCGTCGAAGACGGGGACGTGCACCGGGGAGGTGTGCAGCAGGACCAGCGTCACGCCCTCGCCCGCCTCAGGCCGAAACGGCGTACGGGCTGCGCTCCTGCTCCGTACCGGGCACCGGCGCCGACGCGTCCGAGCCGAGCTCGACGATCCGGTTGTCCCGGTCGACGTGCACCACCCGCGGCGTGAGCGCACGCGCCTCGGCGTCCTCGACCTGGGCGTAGCTGATGAGGATCACCAGGTCCCCGGGATGCACCAGGTGCGCCGCGGCCCCGTTGATCCCGATCACCCCGGACCCGCGCTCACCCTCGATGACGTAGGTCTCGAGCCGTGCGCCGTTGTCGATGTCGACGATGTGCACGAGCTCCCCGGGCAGCAGATCCGCCGCCTCCATGAGCTCGGCATCGACGGTCACGGACCCTACGTAGTGCAGATCGGCCTGCGTGACGGTGGCCCGATGGATCTTGGACTTGAACATGGTGCGCAGCAATGTGAGCTCCTTGACGACGGCTCCCTGCCTGCTTTCTGCAGGTCAAGGGCGTCCTGCACTCTACACCGGCGGGCGTCAGATCGGAGATCTAAAGGAAAATCCATCGCCTCGGACGAAGGGGCTTCTGGCCTGCGCTTCCGCGGACACCAGGCCGTTGTGACGCTGCCGATTAGCTTCCCATCAGCCAGCCTGTTCGGAACGTGGGGGACTGATGCTGACCAAATGCTGACTTATCTGACGGTGCATCACGCAAATGTGTCGATCCCCCAGCGGTCGACCGGACCGGTCTCTGTGCCCGCCGCCCTTCCACCCGTACAAACATCCCTGGCGTCTTCGCTGTGGGCGACGTCGTCGACCACGCCTACCCCCAAGCCAGCACCGCAGCTGGCTCGGGCTACGCAGCGGCCCTGGGCGCTCGCCACCCTGAGGGACAGCAGCACGCATGCCGGCATCGCGCAGGTCAACACCTGCCTGGTCAACCCCCGCCCCCGGTTCGGGGTGACGCCGACGATGCACGCACTTCCGCCCTTCATGCGCCCCTGCTCCCCCACGTAGCCTGCGACATCGGCCTTTGGCACCCGTACGCACGTAAGGGGAAGCAGCTTGAAGCGAGCAGACGTGCTCCACATCGGACCTCGTGGGCAGCGTTGCCGACCTCGGCGCTCCCTCCTGCGCCAACCATCACCACCGCTTACGGAACAGAGCCGACGAGAATGCACGATTCAATGGTCAGATATGCACACAGCAGCGGACCCCGGCTGAATCTCCAGCCGGGGCCCGTGCTGTGGTGAGGTACTGCGTCAGCCGATGGCCAGCTTCTTGGTCCATCCGATGCCGTTGGTGTTGGCGATGATCACTTCGCCTGCTCCGGGGAGGACGGTGCGGGCGCCGGCGTAGAAACGCACGGCTCCGTCCTTGGCGATGGTCCAGACGTCGGGGGTGCCGTCGCCGTTGGCGTCGGCGGTGCCGTGGATGAGTCGGACGTTCTCGTCTTCCCAGCCTCCTGTGCCGTAAGTGATGTCGACGCCGTTCGGAGAGGCCGAGTTGGCTGCGGAGGCGAGTGAGTCGAGGTCGGCGCCGCCTTGGCCGGGTTTGCCGACGCGCAGGTACAGCTTGCCGGCTGTGTCGTTGCGGTAGAGCAGGTCGGGTACGTCGTCGCCGGTGATGTCCTGGACTGTGACGATGTCGCGGTCTGACCAAGAGCTTGCGGAGAGGCGGACTGCCTGCTGTACGGATGCTCCGTTGTATCCGAGTAGGGCCCAGAGTTCCGTCCCGGTGGTGACGAAGAAGTCGGGCTTGCCGTCGCCTGTGGCATCGCCCGCGGAGACGATCTGGCTGTACTCGGCAGGGTCGGGTGCGTTCGACGGGAGGAGGATTTCGTGGCGGTCGTCGATATTAACCGCGCCGTAGCCGTCGCCCGGGTAGACCCACAGCTTTCCGTCGCGTCGGGCGACGAGGTCCTGGAGGCCGTCGGCGCCGTAGATGTCGCCGAGGTGGGTGATGAGGGTGTTCTTCCAGTACCCGGAGGGCGGGCCTGCGTACGTGGGAACGCCGTCGCCGCCGTTCGGGTCCTTGGCCGGGTTGCTCCGGTAGGCGCCCGACATGGAGAAGCCCAGGTCGCCGCTTCCCTTGGACTGGTCCTTCTCCAGTTCGGAAGGGTAGAGGCGGAGGTTTCCGTTGGCGTCGACGACCATGAGGTCGGGCAGCTTGTCACCGGTGAAGTCGCCGGGTGTGTCGGCTTCTTCCCGCGGGGTGACGTAGAAGAAGTACTTGCGGGCCTCGGAGCGGTGTCCGGCGTCGTCTACTGCCCAGACGTAGAGGACGTTGGGGCCGGCGAGCGGCGGCTTGACGCCGCTGATGGTGGTCAGGGTGTCGACGGATGCGCCGGCGGTGCGCTCGACCTTGAAGTCGCGGCCGCCCTGGTTGAACCCGTACTCGTAGAAGTCGACATCGGTCTGGCCGGCCTTGAACTGGAAGGTGCCGGTCTCGCCGAACTTCTTCTTGCTCCAGGTGGAGTCTTCGCCTTCGTTGCCGAAGCCGTTGTCCTGGCCGTCGGCGTCCGGGTAGTCGGTGGAGATCACGACAGGGGGTGAGGGCCGCGTGCTGTCGAAGACGAACCGGCAGGGCGTCTTCCCTGGGGCGTACGCGGAGGCGCCGCCGGCCTTGTCGACCGTCTTGGCACGCCACGAATAGGTCTGGCCGTTGACCAGCTTGAGACCGGTGGAGCCAGTGGCCACGGGGTCGGTGTGGGTGACTCCGGCCTCTCCGGTGAGCGGGGCCCTGCCCTTGGAACCGAGCAGGTTGCCGCTTCCGCCGGTGGGCCACAGCTCGAAGTTGACGGAGGACAGGTTGCCGTCCTTGTCGCTGCCCTTCGCCCAGAAACTGAGCGAAGAGGAGCCCACGTTGATGTAAGGGGCGGTGGTGTCGCAGCTGAAGTCGGGGGCGAGGTCGAGGTTCGTGGGTGTGTTCGGCTTGCGGTTGTACTCAAGTTCGACGAAGGGGTCGTTGCCCCCGTTGGCCTGGAACTTCTTCCAGGCGTACTGGGACTTCTCGTCGCCGGCCTTGAAGCCGATGGTCATGGTGGGCCAGCCGCCGTTGATGGCGCGCTGGGCTGTGTCTTTCACACCGAAGCTGACGTACTTGTCGGGGCAGGAGCCCGACTTCCAGCCGTGGGCGAAGCTGCCGCCGTTGATCCGGTTGCCCGGGTGCATGGACGGCGCATTCTTCCAGTTGGTCTTGGAATTGATGGGCTGGGTGATGTGGACGTCCATCCAGCGTGCGCTGCAGGACCAGGAGTAGGTCTCCAGGGCGTAGAGCCGTGCGTCCTTGACGATGGCGCCCTTGAGGTCCTTGTCCCAGTCGATGGAGAAGAACGACCGGGACGTGCCCCAGGTGTCGGACTCGTACCCGACGCGCGCCTCGTGGGTGCCGCCCTTGTTGAAGTTCTTGCCGTTGTAGAACTTGGCGTACGGGTGGCGGTCGTAGGCGGTCGTCCAGTCGTTGGTGTGCTTGTTGACGGACGGGTCGATGAAGACCGGATACACAGTGCTGGGGTCGGCCAGGAACTCCTGGTCCGCGGCCACCGTCCACGTCGAGCCGTTCAAGTCGGTTTCCACGACGGTGCCATGGGAGTCCGGCTGCGGACCGTTGAGCCCGGGCAGGGAGAGCGTGGCAGCCGCTCCCGTCTGGGACGGTTCAGGACTGGCCTCGGGGGGTGCGGACGGCGTGCTGCCCGTGCTGCCGGTCGATGCGGGGTCGGGAGCTTCGTCGCTCGCCTCGGGGAGGACCTCGTCGAAGATGTCGCCGTTGTCACCGTCGTTGACGGAGTCCGTGGGCTCGGGAGTCTCGGTGACCGATTCCGACGGTTCGGGCTCAGTCGTTTCGGCTGACTCGGACGGCAGCACCTCGGGCTCGGGTGCGGCGGTGCTGCCGCCTTCTCCGTCGGTGAGCGCGGGGGTGCCGGCGCTGTCCCACATCAGCGGCGTCGGAGACTCGGCGACATCATCGCCGTCCTCGTTCACGGCGCTGACGATCCGGGTCATCGGGTCGAGGGCGAAGGTGAGCGTCGGCGAGGAGAGCCCGTACGACAACTGCGCCACCTTGGGGTTCGCAGCAGCCTCACGGGTCTTCACCACCAGCAGCTGGGCGAAGCCCCCGTCGTCAGCGGTGAGTACGAGGTCGGCGCCGGGGAGGATCTCGGGGTAGAGCGCCCGCGACCCGTCGATGATCGGAGTGGGGATGGCCTCTGGCCAGGTCACCACGATCTGGTGATCGCCGACGGACAGCGTCGCCAGGGTGTTCCCGGTGCCCGGGGTGATCTCGGACATGAGCGAGACGCGCCGCACCGAAGTAGCGCGGGACGCACGCTCGGATTGCTTCTTCTGACCCTTCCTCGGAGTGTCGGCTCCGGCGGAGAAGACCATGGCGGTGTTGGTCGCCTTCGGCGCCCAGCCCCCTTCGACCTTCGCCAAATCGGTGTCAATCGCCTTCCAGGTACCGGCGACCTTGGCCCGGATCGGGCTGGAGTGGACCCGTCGGAGCAGCAGCCCGTCAGGCTTGGCCCAGGTCGTCGAGTACGAGGTCCGCAAGGCCGTCGCTTCCACCGGTTTGCCGGACTTGGCAGCAAGCGCAGCGGCCCCCGATTCGCTAAGGGCAACTTTGGGACGCGACTTCGTCAAATGGCCTGAACCATTGCCATCACCCCGGTGGTTCAAGCCGACGTACGCGAGGCCTGAGGCCAGCACGACGACAGTAGTAGCAACGGTCAGTGACCGTCTTGCGGGCGCGCGGCCCCGATTGCTCGTCATGAGCGTTGTTTCCTTCCCCCCAGCGGCCTGCCCCACAGACGGCTGTGACCAGGTGACATCCCTGCCTGGCCGCGCGGGGCACAGAACAGCCTCTCGCGCGACGACTCAGCAGATCATCGCCGAGAGATCTGACCACCGTCACCTGGTGCAGCCAGTCACGAAGCGACCCCGCCACAGGCACCACAGACACGCAAGTGCGCGATTGGTGCATCTCCTCACGCCGACGCAGCAGTACATTGGCGGCAAGCGGGGACAAAAATGCCTACCGAATAAGGATGTTCGACCAAATTTGGAGCCATAGGTTCCGCTCGGCATGACTATGAGTCATTACCTCGTGGCGTCACAATTCGACCACTCATGCACCTTGATGCTGAAGTTGCCCCATTACCAAACGTGACAGTTGTCACTTGAATGACTTGGGGCTGGCCTTTCTGCATCGCAACTGCACACAATCGGCGCCGTTTCTACGCGCGATCACCTGTGCACTGCCCAGGCTTCGCTCCAAAGTCCGGGGGGACTTGCTGTGCCTGCTCCGCCATCAGTGCGCCGTCGTCTGCGCACCTCCTTCGTCCCTGCGCTCGGCGCAGCCATGCTGGTAGGGCTCTTGCCGGCGCAAGCCTTGGCCCAGCCTCCTGACCCGGATGCGGGGGCCGAGGGGGTCGCTCGACAGTCACTCGTCCTGGACTCCCTCCCCAACAACCTCTTCGTGGGCGGCCGTGCCCGCGATGCCGGCTTGGCTCGCCTCGATGTGCAGACGCCGCTGAGTCCGTTGGAAGCCCCGGCTGGGACGGCTGTACGTCCATCGGGGGCGACCGACACAGTCACGTTCGGCGCGGCCATCCAAGGCGCCTCTTTCAGTGCGACTGCCGCGGACACGGAGCCGGTACCGCCCACGCGCGTGGGCACTCTGCCGGTCAAGCTTGGGCAGGTCATTGGCGAACCCGCTCCCAGCGGCACGTGGAAGGTAGACATCGCCAGCCCTTCCGCTGGTGTCTCGGGCGGTGTCGATGCCGCTGTGCTGACGGTCAGTGCACCCAGCACTGGTTCTGTTCCGGTCACCGTCCAGCTCGAGTACAAGGCCTTCGAGAACCTCTACGGCGCGGACTGGGCCTCGCGCATGCGCCTGGTCCAGTTCCCCGAGTGCTATCTGGACACCCCGGATCTCGAGGAATGCCAGCAGTACGAGGAACTGGAGACCGTCAACGACACAGCGGCCAAAACCGTGAGCGCGACGGTCGACACTGCTGCGGACGGCACAACCGCCAACCCTGCAAGCGCACCGCAGCGCACCGCCTCCGGGATCATCCCCGCCACTTGGGTGCAGCCGGCCACTGCGGGCGGCAACAAGGCGGTCATCGGAGCCGTCGACTCCGGCGATGGTGCAGGTGGGTCCTTCAAGGCAACACCACTCATGGGCAGCGGCAAGTGGGCCGCCGGCAGTTCGAGCGGTGCCTTCACGTGGTCCTACCCCCTAACCGTGCCCGCGCCTCCTGCCGGACCGGCGCCCACGATCGCCTTCGACTACAACTCCCAGTACGTGGACGGCAAGACGTCGACCAGCTCGCCGCAGTCCTCCTGGATCGGCGAGGGATGGCAGTACGATCCCGGCCGCATCGAGCGCCGCTACCGCACGTGCAACAGCGACACCAAGGCCATCGCAGCCGGCTCAGCCAACAACACGGCGAAGAAGACAAAGACCTCAGACCTGTGCTGGGTGTCCCACAACGCCGTCATGTCGCTCGGCGGCAAGACCACCGAACTCGTGCGCATCGGCACGAGCAACCTGTACAAGCCCCAGGCCGACGACGGAACCCGAGTCGAACTCAAGACCGGCGGCAGCAACGGCGACAACGACGGCGAGTACTGGATCGTCACCACCACGGACGGCACCAAGTACTACTACGGCCTGAACAAGATCGGTGACGGTCACGCCGACACCGACTCCGTCTTCACCGTTCCCGTCTTCGGCAACCACCCCGGCGAACCCTGCTACGCCTCCACCTTCGCCGCCTCGCGCTGTGGCACCGGCAAGCAGCAGGCCTGGCACTGGGGCCTGGACAAGATCGTCGACGTCCACGGCAACGCCATGATCGTCAACTGGGCCGTCGAGTCGAACCACTACGCCGTCAACAAGAAGTTCAAGACTCCGGAACGCTACGACCGCGGCGGACTGCCCAAGCTGATCGAGTACGGGCTGCGCGACACCAACCTGGGCGGCACTCCCGCCGCCAAGGTGGAGTTCGACCTGGCCGAACGCTGCATCGGCACCGGCACCACCTGTGACGCGGAGAACTTCGACAAGACCAAGGACGCCGGCAAGTACCGCCCGTGGTGGGACACCCCCGGCAACCTCAACTGCGCCGCCACCTCGAAGCTCTGCCCGGCCTTCCCCTCCTTCTGGACCCGTCACCGGCTCGCCAGCGTCACGACCAGCGCGCACCGCGCCGGCGCAAGCGGCCTCGTCAGGGTGGACAGGTACGTTCTCAAGCAGGCCTTTCCCCGGGAGTGGTACAGCAGCTCACCCGCCCTGTGGCTCAACGGCATCCTCCGCTACGCCTACGCGCCCGGCAGCAACACTGCCGTCGCCATGTCCAAGGCGGGCGTGAGCTTCGAGCCCTACACGGTCGGCCCCGGGGACCCGCTCGTCGGCCACCTCAAGGACAAGCACCTTCCCAACCTCGTCCGCAAGGACAAGAAGGACAACCGCCCCGGCTTCACTCGGCCGCGGATCGGAACCGTCTACACCGAGCACGGCAGCCAGGTCGATGTCGTCTACGAGGGCGGCTGCCAGTTCCAGCCCACCGTGGCCCCGGAGGACAACAAGAACACCTGTTTCCCCACCCGCTGGTCGCCGGACGGCGACGAGAAGAAGCCTGCGCTCGCATGGTTCAACAAGTACGTAGTCCGTGCCGTGACCGAGATTGACCGGATCTCCGGCGTCTCCCCCCGCATCACGACGGTGTACAAGTACTCGAACCCGGCCTGGGGCAAGAGCGACGACGAGTTCATCAAGCCGGAACTCCGTACGCACAGCGAGTGGCGCGGCTTTCAGCAGGTAGCCACCGTCAAGGGCCGCAAGTCCGACAGGGCGCCCCAGACCCAGTCGTTTGCCGTGACCCGCTACTTCCGCGGGGCCGGAGGCGCCGTCAAGGACTCCACGGGCAAGGAAACCCTCGTCGCCGACGACCAGGAGCAGTACGCCGGGATGGTCGCCGAGACCATCACCTACGAAGGAACGAACGGCCGCGTCCTCAAGCGCGCCCTCACCTTCCCCTGGTCGAAGCAGACGGCGTCACGTGACCGCGAGGGCGGAGTGGGAGACCTGCTGGCCTTCCAGGCCGGAGTCCAGCGTACCGATGAGGTTCAGACGGTCGGCACGAGCTGGCAGACCGTGCGTACCAAGACCACTGTCGAGCCCACGTACGGCTTGCCCACTCAGGTCGAGACCGCTGTCGTCAAACCGAACGGCACAGGCGAGTCCCTGAGCGACCACTCCTGCACGGTCACGCAGTACGTCCACAACACGGACGCGAACCTCATCGGCGTGGTCAGCAAGGTCCGCAAGACCGGCACGTCGTGTGCCGACTATCCCACGGCCAGTGGAGCCACTGAGCTCATCTCCGCAACCGCCATGTACTACGACAACCAGGCCTATGGCTCGACGCCGGTGAAGGGCCTGTTGACCTCCGTAGGCGAGTCCAATGCGGACGGCACGCAGTACAGCGTGGTCACCTCCATGACCTATGATCCGCTCGGTCGGCCACGCACGGTGAAGAGACCTGTGGTCGGGACCACGGAGACCGTGTACGAGCCGGGCGACGCAGGAGGTCCGGTCACCTCGGTGACCACCATCAATGCGAAGGGCCATAAGACCGTCACGGCCATGGATCCGGGCCGCGGACTCGCCCTCACAGTGACGGACCCCAACGGCCGCACCAGCCGCAATGAGTACGACGTGTTCGGTCGGCTCGTAAAGGGCTGGACGCCTAGCCGCTCCAGCGGTTCACAGAAGCCGAACGTCGTGATCAGCTATCAGATAGCAGAGGCGACCACCTCGGTAACCAAGCCATCTGCGGTCGCTGTCTACAGCATCAAGGACGACGAGTCCTACGCCAGGCAGATCACTATCTACGACGGCCTGATGCGCCAGGTCCAGACCCAGCGCCAGGCACACGGGCCCGGCCGGATCGTCAGCGACACGCGCTACGACGATCACGGACTGGTGGCGGAGTCGACCGGGGGCTACCTGGTCAAGGGTGAACCGGAGCCGGTCCAGTTCCAGCGGACTTCCGACACCCTTGTCCCGGCGCTCACGCGTACGCTGTACGACGGCCTTGAGCGCCCGGTACGCGCGACGAACTACCGCAGCGGCACATCGGCCAACTACACGCGTTGGAGCTACGGGGACACGAACACCCTCGTGCTCCCGCCCGGTGGCGCAGCCCCGGCCACCAACACCTGGGTGGACGCGCTGGGACGCGTCAGCAAGATCCAGCACGCGGTCAACACCGGGGCCACCCAGTGGCGCACAACCACGTACGACTACGACACACGGGGCAACCGCGACGAGGTCAAGGACCACGCCGGCAACATCTGGTCCTACGAGTACGACACCCGCCAACGAGTGGTAAAGAGCACCGACCCCGACACGGGCACGGCTGTGATGGGCTACGACGATGCTGACCGCAAGATCAGCACCACTGACTCCCGGGGCACGGTCTACACCACTCTCGACGTCCTCGGCAGGACGACTGCGATCCGTGAGGGATCAACGTCCAGCGAGCCGGTGAAAGAGTTCACGTTCGACTCGCTTCCGGGCGCCCTCGGGCTCCCTGTCGCGTCGATTCGCCACGACGCCTCGGGCGACTACATCAGTCGGGTCACCGGGTACGACGAGGAATACCGCACCACGGGTCGCGAAACGGTCATCCCCGCCAACAGCATGACTGCGGGTGTGTCCGGCACCTATGCGTACAGCTACACGTACACCCCCACGGGCAAGCCGCTCACCCAGACCCTCCCTGCCAAGGGAGGTCTCGCGGCAGAGAAGGTCATCACCCGGTACAACGCTGACGGCCTGCCCGACTCCACTTCCGGCGCCTCCTGGTACACCTCCGACGTCACCTACTCGCCGTTCGGCGAGGCGCTCCGCACGGTGAGCGGTGCTCAGCCCAACCGTCTATGGACGACCAACTTCGTCAACGAGAACACCGGTCAGCTCCAGCGCACGGTCGTCGACCGTGAAACCTCCGGACCCCACCGCATCAGCGACAGCTACTACTCCTACGACTACGCCGGAAACATCACGTCGCAGGCAAGGAAGGCCACCGACGGCACCACGTCCACGTGGGACAACCAGTGCTACACCTACGACGCCATGGGCCAGCTGGTCCATGCATGGACATCCGACCTGACTCCGTCGAAGTCGGCGACCGGCTGCAAGAGCTCCGACGGAACGCTCTGGGGCTACCGCTCCGACGGGAAGGCCTCGCGAGGCCCGATCGCCACCGCCGCCGACACGGCTTCCGATGCAACAGCACCGGACCCCAGCATGGCAGCCTCCCTCACCGCCGCCGCTCCTGCACCGGGAACGGCCGCAGCCGGAGCAACGGGCTACTGGGACAGTTACACGTACGACATCATCGGCAATCGTGCCGGCCTGACCCGCCACGACCCGGCCGATCCTGCAAAGGACGTCCGGCTCACGTACGGGCACGGCACGGTGAAGACCGGCAACGGTACAAGCCCGTCCTACCTCACTCAGCCGCACACTCTGACCTCGGTGACGTCGAGCGCTCCGGGCGGCAACAGCTCGTACATCTACGATGTCGCGGGCAACATGACCGACCGCAGTCTGCCCTCCGGTTCCCAGGACCTGGTGTGGACCCGGGAGAACAAGCTCGACACCATCAAGAGCGGCTCGGTCACCACCAAGTACATCTACGACGCCGAAGGCAACCGCATCCTGGAGAGCTCCTCGGCAGGCAGTGTCCTGTACCTGGGAGAGACCGAACTCACCACTGCGGCCGACAAGATCACGCGGGCGACGCGAGCCTACGCCCACGCTGGCGGACCGACCGTGGTGCGCTCCACCACCAACGGCGCCACTACCGGTCACAAACTTGACGTCCTGATCTCCGACCACCTCGGCACAGCCCTCACAACAGTGGCCATGGGCACGGGACAACCCGTCACCCGGAGATCCTTCAAGCCTTACGGCGAGCTCCGCGGAGCCAAACCCGCGTCTTGGCCGAACAAGCGAGGCTACCTGGGCGTCGGCATCGACGACCCCACAGGCCTGACCCACATCGGCGCCCGTGAGTACGACCCGGCCTCCGGCCGCTTCATCTCAGCGGATCCCGTGTTCGACACGTCCGACCCGCTCCAGATGAACGGCTACGCCTACGCCAAGAACAACCCCGTGACCTTGTCAGACCCCACAGGTTTGTTCTGGTCATGGAGCGACATCAAGTCCACGGTCTCCGACGTTCTTTCCGGCTCCTACCACGGAACCATCAACTGGTTTTCGAAGATCAGGCAAGGCTTCCAGCAGTTCAGCGGAGACGGCCTGGGGGCACGCCGAACCCAGGCCGAGCGCGAAAACCGCGTCGGCCCGATAAATGGCACACAGTTCCTCAAGAATGTGGCCGGCCCGAAGCGAAACACTTCGGCATATAAGATTGGCGCATGGGTCGCCGATTTCATGCAGCCCATACTGCCGGGCGCGGGAATGGCGTTTAAGGCGGCCGCTGCTGCCGCGCACTTGCCGATCCTGGCCAAGGGAGGTTCCAAACTCTCAGCCCGCAGCTCCGGCCTCATTTTGGACGCCCCGAGCCTGCCCTCAGTGAGGGATGTCGGCGGCAAGATTCCACCCAGAGTTTCAGTGACAGTCGCAGAGCCTGGATGGACCCACGCGGGACGGCTTGAGCATCTCGATTCCCTGGTGCCCGATTTCGCCCTCAAAAATTACACCCGAAAGACTAATACGCGCGCCTACGTGGCCGGATATCACGAGAAGACTGGCGATTGGGGCCTCGCATCTTCCGGCGGCTCATTTCCGTGCTACAGTTACTGCGCAGAAGGTAACCTCGTCCACGCCCTAGGCGGCGACACAAACAACATTCGCTTCACGCATGCATATCAGGTTGAGCGCGCTGACGACGGAACGCTCTCGGTGATACGCAAGCCAGTCTGCAACAGATGCCAGGGCGACTACCCCGCAGAGAACAAGCATCGTCAGTTTATAGACGGAATCACGAACGATCCCGGTCCCTGGGGTCCTGGAACAAGTACGGGTAGTTAATGGGAATCATCCAGATCGAGACTGCTCGCCACGACTGGGCCAGGCTATACTGCGGATGCGGGCTCACAGCAGAGCACGTGCCGGTCGATTTTCAGGAATTTCTAGAAAATGAACCCACCGACGGTGAGCCTAGGGGCTGGACGGAAGGCCACACATACATTCAGTCCAACCTCATGCAGCCTGCTGTGGCCGCGACAAATCTGATCATGGCGGCCCTAGCATCCGATGTTTCTGTCAGACACCGCGGGAAGCTCATCCGCGCTCTTTTGTGCCTGGTCAACGGTGAACAGGAATATGTCGCTGACCGCTGTCTCGACGTGGCGCGCGGCGGCGTGTGGTTGCTCTACCAGGAGCTGTCGGCATTCCGCACGATTGGCATCGCCGCCACCGCCTATGAGATCATCGATCTGATGGACGAAGAGGCCGAAAAACTCAGCCACTACCACGCGATCCTACGAGAACGACTTCCTCTCGACCTCCAGTAGGAAACGTCTCGCAGGGCACGTCTGCGGCCTCACCGGTCCCAGGGTGCATGAAAAATAGGAATGTCTGTGCCCCGTGCAGAGCTTGCGCGGGGCACAGACGCGTCCGCCTGCAGAAGGCTCAGCGGACTTCGATCAAGCCGTCCGCTGACCTGTGCGTGGCTACGACCACCGCCCCATTGAGTCCCTTTCCTTTGGCTGAGGCGCCGCTGTTCCGTTGATCGGCTGAGATGGGTGTCAGTGCGGCGTGAGAGCTTCAGGGCATGAGTTATGAGATAGTGTCCCGCTGAGTGGTGTAACTGATCTTGGCTGGGAAGTGCGCCGTCGGGGTGCTCCCGCGTACATCGGCAGTCGTTGAATGCTCCCTGAGAACAGGCAGGCCACCGTGCAAATGTCCTATTGATCAGAAACTCATGGGGTTCTCGTCCAGGACGTAGCGGACGTGCGGGCCGCCGAAGTAGCCGCGGACGATGTGGGGCTGACGCTGGCGTCTGCGGAAGAATCGGCCGGTCTCGGCGGCGAGTTCGGCCTGGTTGCGGGCCCGGTGCTGCCGGGGCAGGCTGTGTTTGAGGTCGGCGTTGACCAGCTCGTCGGGGATCAGCTCGGGCGAGTACGGCGGCAGGACGTGCAGCTCGACGTTGTCGGGGTGGGCGGCGAGCCAGTCGCGGACCTTCTTGGAACGGTGGGCGGAGTGCCCGTCGACCACGAGATGGATCTTGTGGTCGAAGTGGCCGGCGAGCCGGTCCAGGAAGCGGCACATCACCTCGGCAGTGAAGCTCTCGGTGAAGACCATGAAGTGCATCCGGCCCTTGGTGCTGATCGCCGACATCGCGTTCACCGAGAACCGATTCCCGCTCCGCCGCACCACAGGCGTCTTCCCCTTCTCACCCCAGGTGCGGCCGGTGACCTGGTCCGAGCGGATGCCGACCTGATCGGCAAAGAGGATCTCCCCACCGTCCTTCCTCGCCTTCGCGCGGATCTCCGGCCACGTCTCCAGATGCCAGCGCCGGCCAGCATCCGGGTCCTGCTCGACGGCCCGCTCGTCCGGCCGCTGGAAGGACAGCCCCCACCTGTTCAGGTACTTGCCCACCCCCACCTCGGTCAGCCACACCCGGTACAGCTTCACGATCAGCTCGCCCACCAGCCTCCGGGTCCACAACCGTCTAACTCAAGCCCACGTCACAGGGCCGGTGATCGAGGACCGCCTGCCGCACCGCGGCCTGCTCGCACTCCCCGAGCACCTGGTGCACCCCGACCGGCTTGCCGCGAGGGCGCATGACCAGCGCCTCCCGGCCACCGGCCCGCCACTTCGCCCACCAGATGTCGACCGCCTTCAGCGACACTCCGAACACCGCCGCCACGTCCTCACGGTCCCGCCCCGCCACCAGCGCGGCCACCGCCCGCAGCCGCAGCGCCTCCTGCGCCGAAGGCGACAAATGCCGCGCGTCCCCCACCAGATCACTCACACCCCACCAACGACCCAGAACCCAAACCGTTTCGGATCAATAGCTCACAACGGAGCGGCAGAGAAGTCAGAACGGTTCACTGGGAGTGCACGCTTCTGTCGCTGGTTCCGGTGGTGCTGTATACAACATGACAAGTCTTCTTCAGGCCATGTTTCACAAGGGTGGGATTGAGGCGGGATGACGCATGTTGAGCGAGCTCAGCTGATCGCAGGCGATTTGATCCAGGATCGGGTGGTCGCGGACGCACGGCAAGATCGGCTCTCGCATGGCCATATAGCCGAACAGCTCCACGGCTTGGTGATGACAGCGCCAACACCTACCAACATCGCCCTATGGGGACCCTGGGGTTCAGGCAAGAGCGGTGTCGCTAACCTGCTACGCGGACGCCTGGAGAAGGAAGAGCGACTTCGGTTCGTCCGCTTCGACGCCTTCAAGTACGCGGAAAACCCTCTACGTAGAAACTTCATCAGCGCGGTCGCCACTGCTCTGGACATCCGTGACGATCGGTTTCATGGCGAGCTCTACGGTGGCCGCGTCACCGCGAAGCTCGAGTTCGGGCGCCGGGACATGCGTCAGCTTTTGGGCACGTTCGCACAGATGTTCGGACTGGTGGTCGGAGTCTTCGCCCTCATCATGCTGCTGCTCGCCTTCGTCAAAGGCGGCCCGGTCCGTCAGACCTTCGTTGATACGGCTACGGAGGCCATACGAGTCGGCATCGCCCCGGCAGCACTGTTGACCTCGTTGGCGGTGCTCGTCTCCAGGACGCTGACCCGCGAGCACAAGATCGATGCCGCGCAGAGCGACGAGCAGTTCGAGCAGCTCTTCACCGACCTCGTCTCCCGGTCCAAGGTGAGGCGGCTCGTCGTGTTCGTCGATGAATTGGACAGATGCGCTCCGGCCGACGTGGTCGCCACCCTTGACGCCGTGCGTACGTTCTTGGGGGTGGATCGGTGCGTCTTCATAGTGGCGGCCGACCAGCAGGTACTCGAAGAAGCGCTTACTCGGGCATTGTCGCAAGCGACCCCAGTTGACACCGTCAATCCCTACTACAGCAGCGGTAGCGGATACCTGGACAAGGTCTTCCAGTATCAAGTGAGTCTGCCTCCCCTTCTGGTACCGAAGGTCACCAGCTTCGCCGCAGGTCTCGTACGCGGGCGTGGAGGTGTGTGGAGCAAGGTCGACGTGGACCTGATCGTCACCATCCTTGTCCCCTCCCACGTCCGCAGTCCCCGCCGGGTCAAGGCCCTGCTGAATACCTTCGCACTCACCTACAGACTTGCCGAGCAGCGCGCTGCGGAGGGCCTGTTGGAGACCGATCCCGCAGCTCGAGCCGAGGAGATCGCAAGACTCGTTTGTCTGAGGGTGGAGTTTCCTCTGTTCGCAAGGGACTTGTTGCTCGACCATCGACTGTGCGACTACGTACTCCTGCTGGATGCCGATCGCAGCGCGGATCTGGGGCCGTTCGTATCGGAGCAGGTCAAGGAAGCTGCCCGGGGATACGCAGGGTTCACCTCGCAAGTGGACCGGCAACTCAGCGTGAACTCGTCCGAAGAGGATGCTGCCGCGGTCCGCAAGCACCACGGCCGGCAGCTCGTGGCGTATCTGCATCGCACGAGAAGCCTGTCCGGACCCGGGCGCGACCTAATCTTCCTGCAGACCAGCGGCAGCGTCTTCGGGCTGCCGGCGGCCCTCGCCGAAACACTCGAACAGCATGCTCAGAACGCTGACCTGGGGCCCCTGCTATCCGCCGTTGCCGACCTCTCGCCGGAGGAGCGTCCAGCCGTACTTGCCCTACTGATACAGCAAGCGCGTGAAGCCATTGGTCTGGAAGCTTGGAACGTGGCTCAGGCGGCATTGGCCCTCTGTGGCGATGAGAGCATCCCGATTGAGGCGATCGCCGACTCGGCCATCGAAGCCCTTGCTCCCTCCCTGGTGGGCACCCCGCACGCCCTCCCTGATGATGTGATTCCCGGATGCTGGCGGCTTGCGCGGTCGAGCGACCGCGTTGCCGCTCGCGGGATTCGCAGCCTTGTCCTTCGCCACTCCAGCCTCGATGAGAACACGGCCCTGGCAGCCTCGACCCTGCGCCACATGTCTGACGCGTTGGGCGCAGATGCGGAGCGGGTTCAGGAGCTGGTCTGCGCCCATCTGCTCGGCGACAACTGTGACCCGCTGGTCTCGGTGCTCATCGGCCTCCGCTCAGCCGAGGCCGAACAGTTGATGGATGCGGTCGGTCCCGCACTGACGAAGGACCTTCAGGCTGCCTTCGAAGCTCACGATGCATGGAAGGCGACGCAGGCAGCGCCAGCTGCTGGGACCGCCGCGTCCGACGTTGGCGAGGAGGAACCACCACTCCCCGACTGTGCCTTGGAGGCGCTGGACGCGATCTTGGAACATTGGTCCGACACCTCCCCCAGGGCCGTGCACGCTGTTGCCCGTCTGTTGCTGCATCTCGACCGCCCGACAGGCAGAGAGACTGTGGAGAAGCACCTGGAACACCTCCCACAGGTACGGGACACCGCCCTGGCCCGGGTGATCCTGTCGAGCATGAACCGGCGGCCACTACCCACCTGGCCGATGTGGCTCGGTGTCCTCGATCCCTGTCTCGACCTGCAGAACGTAGACGGCCAGGTCACTCTCCTGCTGGCCAAACTGTGGAGCGAGGCAAGTAAGAGCACAACCCCGACTACAGCCGATACCGTGGGCGAGGTCGCGGACGGTTTCATACGCCTCTTCGGCGACCGGGCGGCTGACCAGCACCCGGACATCACGCCGCTCGTCCTCGAGTCTTTGACCCCAGCAACCAGCGACGCCGAAGCAGCGGAACTTACGAGGCTGCTCTCAGCCTCGCGGCCACTGAACGTAAGTGGCCTTCTCAACCGCAGCGCCCTCCTGCGCCACTCCGTCTCTGCTCTCATCTGCACTCTTACCACGGACGATCTGACCCCTGCCGTGGACGGCGACCTACTGACGTACGTCGGTGCTGCGGCTACCGAGTGCTTGCAGCAATCCACCTCAGCGGTGAACCAACCTCTGTCCCTCAGCGAGATCGGCACCCTCCTTCAATCCGTCGACGATTGCACCTGGATTCCTGAGCCCGACCACACGCGTTTGAGGGTCAGCTGCCGACTCCTGATCGCGGACCAATTGCCCGGACTCGCGCTCGAGGCAGTGGCGTCAGCTGCGGGCATGGAGAGCCACGCACGTCAGCATGGCTCGAATGCTTGGAAGGCACTCACCGGCTGGATCATCCTCGAACAACCAACCTCAACCGATTTGCTGACGGCAACCTCGGAGGCCCTGAGATCGACTCAGCCAGTTACAGACCCGCCGTTGCTGCACGCCATCAGTGGCCGGCTAGCGGCCCTGCCCTTGCCCGAACAGACCGATTTCTGGCAGAGACTGATCGGCGCCCCGCGCAAGCGGGTAATGCAGCAGTCACTCATCGAAGCAGGATGGCCCCAGCTCCCGGACACGCACGCTGCCGCAATCTTGCTCCAACGCTACGTTGAGTCCTCCAACAACTCCGATCGCCAAGACGTTCTCGACCTGTGGAAGAGCGCATCTATCACCAGTGACACCGTGCTTCGTAAGCTGATCGAGGGTGTCATCATGCCTATGCTCGAGGTGAACCAGACAGGTGCCGAGATGGCACTCGGCTACCTTCCCCTCCTCATTGGAGTAGTCCCCAGAGGCACCCGCACCGCATTGCGGAGGGCCGTGGAGAACAGCGGCAAAACGTGGCCAAGCCTCGAAAGTCGAGGCATCTCCGCTCTCAAGGCCATCGGATACAGCGCGGAGCGCCACGGCATCCTCCGTCGCGAACGCATCAGCAGAGGAAACGACGACTGACGATGCCCCCGCGACCGCGCCACACACGGACGGCCCGGAAAGCATATTCGCGTGCCAGCAGTCCCATGGCTATGGTCCGGAACAAGGTGGGCGAATGCCACCTCGATCCATCCTTCGCTCCGCCGGCGACGCATACGATGCCTTCCCCGCCCGTCCGAGGGTTCGAGCTGGCGTAATGGCGCCAGGGCTGAGGGCGGATCGGGGGAGAGCAAAAGACGACGGACGGACACGCACGGGCCTGCGGGCTCGCCGGTTCATCAGGCAACCACGAGCTACCGGCGGACCAAGGTCACGGGCCGGGTGGCCTACCTCCAGTGCACGAAGACCTGCTGTGGCCAGCAGGGCAAGAGCCAAGTCTCCGGTGCAGGGCGGGAGGCCAAGACGTTCACCCGCTGCTGTCACAGGTCGGCAACAGCGGGACGCGATCGGGACCGATGCTGACCACTTGCTGACCTGGACTCTGATAGCACGGCGCTGACCTGCAGAAACGTCCAGACGTCAGGTGTTGGACTTGAACATTGTCCGAAACATGAAGAAGCTCCCAAAATGTCTGCTCCCTGCCCGCTTCACGCAGGTCAAGGGCGGTCTCCGGAGCCTATATCGATTCGCATGTTCGGTCAGCTGACCTCAAGTGTTACTGGACTCACGCTGACCGCTTGCCGACTTTTCTGACGCTCCATCAATCCTCGTGGAGACCGATTCAAGCCGTCCACTGCTCCGCCGGGAGCCGGCGTGGGGCGGAAGGCTATCGGCTCAGTCAAGGGTGGCGAGATGGTCGGCGCCGCCCCGCGCCACTCGTCACCCTGAGTGATTCCCGTCGGCTCGCTCTCCGGGGGCGGAAGCGGTCTCGGGATCGCGCCGCTCGGCAATCGTCGCCCCCGCTGCCGATGGCCCACAGAGGTAAGAGAATGGACTATGAGCAACGTCCTGGGACCCTTCCGGCGTTGGCTGCTCCGCTCCACCACGCGGTCTTCCTCTCCCCCCCGGCGTCCCCGCTCAGGACACCGTCAGGAGCGCGTCCGGCCCCCGATGGCAATGGCGCGGCCGCAGCGTCTGTCCTCCTTGCTGAGCGTGCGCAGCATGGCTGGGGAGGTGTTCCTCCTGCAGCTGGCCGTCGTGGTGCTTCTCGTGGCCGCCGCGGTGGTGGCCCTCGTGGTGCAGGCCCGGCGCGACGCCATGCTGGACGCCCGGCACCGTACACTCGCCGCCGCCGGAACGTTCGCGGAATCTCCGGGAATCGTCGCGGCCCTACGCAGCCCCCATCCCAGCGCCGTGCTGCAGCCGAGCGCCCAGGCGGCCAGTGACATCGCCGGGGTCGACGGCATCAACGTGTACACGCTCGGCGGGGTCACCGTCGCCCACAGCGACCCGCAGCAGATCGGGAAACGCGTCGTCGGCCCCTTCGCCGGGGCTGCGGCCGGCAAGTCCTTCACCGAGACGTTCGAAGGGTCCCTGGGGCGGTCCGTGGTCTCCGTGGTGCCCGTCAAGGACTCCCACGGCACCGTCATCGCCATCGTCTCCTCCCCGGTCACCATCCAGAACGTCCATACCATGGTCAACCGGCAGCTGCCGGTCGTCCTCGGCAGCGCCGCCGCGGTGCTCGCCCTGTCCGCGGGCGGGACGGCCCTGGTGAGCCGTCGGCTGCTGCGCCGGACCCATGGCCTGGGCCCGGCCGAGATGACGAGGATGTACGAGCACCACGACGCGGTCCTGCACGCGGTGCGAGAGGGCGTACTGATCGTCGGCGGCGACGGACGGCTGCTGCTCGCCAACGACGAGGCGCGCCGGCTGCTGGACCTGCCCATGGGCGCGGAGGGGCGCCCCGTCACGGACCTGGGTCTGGAGGAAGCGATCGCCGAGCCGATCGCATCGGGCCGTTCCGCGACCGACGAGCTGCACATGTCGGCCGATCGGCTGCTGGCGGTGAACATCCGGCCCACCACCCCCTACGGGCAGGCGGGCACCGTCGTCACGCTGCGGGACACCACCGAGCTGCGGGCACTCACCGGCAGGGCCGAGGTGGCCCGCGAGCGGCTGAAGCTGCTCTACGACGCGGGGGTGCAGGTCGGAACGACGCTGAACGTGGAGCGCACCGCGGAGGAACTGGCGGAGGTTGCGGTCCCGCGGTTCGCCGAAGTGGTCACTGTCGACCTGCTGGACCCGGTGCTGCGCGGCGAGGAGCCACCCGAAGCGAACACCGAGATGCGCCGCACCGCCGTTGCCGGCCTTCAGGGCGACCACCCGCTCTCCCCCGTCGGCGAGCTGATCCGGTTCGCTCCCACCGGTCCCATGGCCGCCGGGCTGGCCGGCGGCCATGCGGTCCTGGAGGCGGACCTGCGCGCCACCCACAGCTGGCGGTCCCAGGACCAGGCCAACGCCCTGCAGATCCTGGACCGCGGCATCCACTCCCTGATCGTCGTGCCCCTGCGGGCAAGGGGCGTGGTACTGGGGATGGCCGGCTACTGGCGGGGGAAGGACTCCCCGCCGTTCGACGAGGAGGACGTGTCCTTCGCCGAGGAGCTGACCGCCAGGGCGGCACTGTCCGTCGACAACGCCCGCCGCTACACCCGCGAGCACACCCTGGCCGTCACCCTGCAGCGCAGCCTGCTGCCCCGGGGCGTACCGGAGCAGTCCGCCGTCGAGGTCGCACACCGCTATCTGGCCGCCCAGGCCGGGGTGGGCGGTGACTGGTTCGACGTCATCCCGCTGCCCGGCACCCGGGTGGCCCTGGTCGTAGGCGACGTCGTCGGCCACGGTCTGCACGCCGCCGCCACCATGGGCCGCCTGCGCACCGCCGTGTACAACTTCTCCACCCTCGACCTGCCCCCCGACGAACTCCTGAGCCACCTGGACGAGCTGGTCGCCCACATCGACACCGACGAACAGGAGTGGCAGGGGATCACCGGAGCCACCTGCCTGTGCGCCATCTACGATCCCGTCTCGGGGCAGGTGACCGCCGCCACCGCCGGGCATCCGGGCCCCGCCCTGGTCTGCCCCGACGGAACCGTGTCCTTCCCCGAGGTGCCGGTCTCCCCGCCGCTGGGCCTGGGCGCGGGCCTGCCCATGGAAACCATGACGGCCACACTGCCCGAAGGCTCCCGGCTGGCACTCTTCACCGACGGGCTGATCGAGAGCCGCGACCGCGATCCGGACGCGGGCCTTGCAGCGCTGCGCGCCGCCCTGGCGGGGCCCGCCCGCACCCCCGAGGAAACCTGCACCGTGGTGATCAACGCGATGCTGCCCACCAGGCCCAGCGACGACGTCGCACTGCTGGTGGCCCGCACCCGCCGACTGGATGCCGCGCGGATCGCCGAGTGGGACGTGCCCCCCGACCCGGCGGCGGTGTCCCCGGTGCGCAACGCCTGCGCCCGCCGACTGTCGGACTGGGGCCTGGAGGACATCGGCTTCACCACGGAACTCATCCTCAGCGAGCTGATCACCAATGCCATCCGCTACGGCACCGAGCCCATCAGGGTGAGGCTGCTGTACGACCGCAGCCTGGTCTGCGAGGTCTCCGACGGGTCCAGCACCTCCCCGCACCTACGCCGGGCCGAGGCTACCGACGAGGGCGGCCGCGGCCTGTTCCTCGTCGCGCAGTTCGCCGAGCGCTGGGGCACCCGCTACACCGCCCGCGGCAAGATCATCTGGAGTGAGCAGGCCCTCCACGGCGGGGCCGCACCTCCCGGGGTGGATCTGGGCGAGGCTCTCCTGGCTGAGTGGGACGACGAGGGGGTCTGAGAGCGCGCCGGTACGGCAGCCGAAGGGAAGACGGCGGACACACCGTCCGGGACTGCGCCGCCGGGGCCGCCGAACGTACGCTGACCGCGATCAGTACGCGACCGCCCGTTATGGAGCCTTCGTGACCGCACCTCGTGTCCGGACAGTCTCCGTCGCCGCCTGCCTGGCCCTCGCGACGGCGCCCCTCGGTGGCTGCAGCGACGAGCCCCCCGCCCCGCCGAGAGCACCCGCGGTGGCCACCTCCGCGGTGGACGCCGGCGGCATGGCGGCACTGACCGCAGCGGCCAAGAAGGAGGGCACACTGAACACGATCGCGCTCCCGAGGGACTGGGCCGGCTACGGCGCATTGATCGACGGCTTCGAGCAGAAGTACGGGATCAAGGTCACGACGGAGAACCCGGAGGGGACCAGCCAGGACGAGGTCAACGCCCTGAAGGAGCACAGGGGCGAAGGCCGCGCCCCCGACGTGATCGACGTGGGGGGCTCGTTCGCGCAGTCCGCGGCCCGGCAGGGCCTGCTCGCGCCGTACAAGGTCGCCGCGTACGACCAGATCCCCGAAGAACAGAAGGACCCGCGGGCCCTCTGGTACAACAACTACGGAGGCTACGTCTCGATCGGCTGTGACGCCCAGCGCGTCAAGACCTGCCCAGCGACCTTCGCCGACCTGCGCAAGCCCGAGTACAAGGGCCAGGTCACGCTCAACGGCGACCCCACCAAGTCCGGCTCCGCCTTCGCCGGAGTCTATGCGGCGGCCCTGGCGAACGGGGGGTCCTTCGACGACATCCAGCCCGGTATCGACTTCTTCGCCGAGCTCAGCAAGAACGGAAACTTCATCCCGGTCGAATCCACTCCGGCGACGATCGCGAAGGGCCAGACCCCGATCAGCATCGACTGGGATTTCCTCAACCTCGGATACGCCGACGAATTCCGCGAGAGGGGCGCGGATATCGACTGGCGGACCGCCATCCCCTTCGACGGCGGCTTCGCCGAGTACTACGCGAACGGAGTGAACAAGGACGCCCCCCACCCGGCGGCGGCACGTCTGTGGCAGGAGTACGTCTTCAGCCCGGAGGGCCAGAACCTCCGGCTCGCCGCCTACGCACGCCCCGTCCTCATGGAAGCGATGAAGAAGGACGGCACGCTCGACAAGGCCGCCGCGGAGAAACTGCCGACGGTCGAGGGCACCACGACGTTTCCGACGGAGGCGCAGACGGAGAAGGCGAGAGAAACCGTCAACCGCGGCTGGGCCAAGGCCGTCTCGGGCTGAGGACGGAGGCGGTCCTGGCCTGGCGTGCGCCGACCCGTCCAGGCCTGCGCCGGTCGGCATCACCGGCGCTGCGCGGTCCGATGCTGGATGTTCACTGACCCGAGCCCGGCCGCCACGACTCCGACCTGCACGAATGCCCAGATGTCAGACGGCCTATGACCCCCCTCGTCGGGTCCGTCGTCCGGGAACATTTCGTGGAGGGTCCACGGGGACCTTGAGGAGGGCGAACCCTTCCTCGGTCAAGGTCACCCGGAAGACGGGCTCGGTGGCGAAGGAGCCGTCGAGGGTCTCGATGGCCTTGGTGCCCTCAGGGCGGGCCACGCGGTACATGAGGGCCTGGGCATCAGCTGTCGTCATGCCATGGCCGTACGACGTGTCTGATCACCATTGAGAGAGTCTCGGCCGACTTGGACCAGGGCACGCGGGGCGCGCTGCAACTGGGTCGCGATCAGCAGTCCGACGAGGATGCCGAGCACCCGGCGGAAGCCACGGACTCTCCACGTCCAAGATCGGGACCGATGCTGACCACTTGCTGACCCGGACCCCGACAGACCGCAGTGACCAGCGGCAGGCCCTGGGCGTCAGTCAGGATGTGGAGCTTGGCGCCGGGTTTGCCCCGGTCGACCGGATTCGGCCCTACGAGCTGCCCCCCTTTTCGCCCGGACCGAGGCAGAATCAACCAGGGCAGCGGACCAGTCGATCGTCCCTGCGGCACCCAGCCGGTCAAGGACTTCGTTGTGGAGGCGCCGCCACAAGCCGGCTCTTGTCCAGGCAGCAAATCGGCGGTGCGCAGTGGCCGGGCTCACGCCAAAGCAGGCGGCAAGCGACGCCAAGCACACGAGGTGGTCAGCGCATACACGATTGCGCAGAACACCGTCCGGTCCGCCACCGGAGCCGTTCCACCGCCCTGCCGACGCGGCTTGAACGGTGGTATCAGCGGCGCCACAACTTCCCACAACCCGTCAGGAACGAGTTCGCGCTCAAGATCCATAGCCATGGTTGGCGATCATGCCTCAAAGTGGCTACGCCCGATGTCGGCCCTTCCGAGAGTGCGACGGCTGCCCAGCCCGGTCTTCTAATCTGATCGCGTGATCGACTACGACGATTCCGGCCGCCCTATGGTTCAGGTGGGAGATTCCGGGCCCGCACGCCTACTGCTCTCGGAACCGGCTCGACGGTATGAAGACGAACCAACGCTCGACTTCCTCGTCAGGGCCCACGGGCCCTGGGGGAACGTCGAGACCTCGGTGGAGACCTGGGACGGCGACGGACTCGACGCCTTCCTCGCCTCACTTGCCGAAGACTTCCGGGGCTGGGAAGGAGTCCGCACCTGGCACTCCCTCTGCTACGACCTGACCATCTCAGCGGAACATCATCCTGGGGGCCACGTCCAACTGACCTGGGGCATCCGCGACCGGGCGCCCTCCGAGGAATGGCAGTTCGAGACCAACACGGTGCACGCGGCAGGGGAGGACATGCGCAACCTCACTGCCGAAATCCACACGTTCATTGCGAGCGTCTCGGAGTAGCTGGACGAGCCCCGATGCCGAGCCACCACCACATGAGATGACGCCTAATACTTCAGCCATAGATCGTGATCTTCATGGTTTGAGAGACAGCTTGGCAGCGGTGGTTGCTGCGGCAGGGTGGGCACAGGCTTGGTGGCCTCGGCTCCGGAGGGACAAATGGGGCCAGCGCCATTCGGCGGAGCCTGCCTGGCGGGGCGCCACCGCACACCGAAGGATGCTGCTGACGGCCGACCCCGAGCAACGGGCGAGAGCGACCCGCGGGCACCCGTAGTCGGACCGATAAGCGCAGCCCAGCCAGGAGACACCATGCACACCACACCGGAAAGCCACGGACACGCACCGCAGGGCCGTCCGAACAGGAGCCCAAAGCAGTTGCGGCACAGGCGACGGGCATGGCTGATCGGAACCCTGTCTGCGCTGTGCACCGTGCTCCTGCCCGGCCTGACTCCTCCCGCGGGAGCCGAGCCGCTTGACACCGACTGCTCCCACACCGCCTACGTGACCAACGGTGACACCAACACGGTGTCGGTAATCAGTGACGGCACGGTGACCGCCACCATCACCGTCGGCAGCTTCCCCTTGGGGGTGGCGGCGGACCCGGGCCGTGCCCGCGCCTACGTGACGAGCCCCACCGACGGAACGGTGTCGGTGATCGACACCACCAGCAACACCGTCGTCACCACCATCTCCACCGGAACCTCCCCGGCCGAGGTGGCGGTGGATCCCGGCCGTGCCCGCCTCTACGTGACGAGCCGCGGCGACAACACCGTGCGGGTGATCAACACCAACAACAACACGGAGATCGCCACCATCCCCGTCTACAGCCAACCGACCGGCGTGGCGGTTGACCCGGGCCGCAGCCGCCTCTATGTAACCCACCAGTTCGACTCCGCCGTATCGGCGATCAACACCAGCACCAACACCGTGATCGGCTCCCCGATCCCCGTCGGCAACACCCCGTACGGGGTGGCGGTGGACCAGCGCCGCCACCGCGCCTACGTGGCCAACCTCTTCGACGACAACGTGTCTGTGATCAACACCAACAACAACAGTGTGCTCGGCTCGCCCATCCCGGTGGGCAATCTCCCGCAGTGGGTCGCGGTGGACCCGTCCCGCCGCCGGGCCTACGTGACCAACCGCAGTGACGACAACGTGTCCGTGATCAACACCAACACCAACACGGTGATCACCACCATCCCCGTCGGCGACGACCCTCAGGCGGTGGCGGTGGACGTGGCCCGCGGCCTCGCCTACGTGGCCAACACTGAAGAGGACACGGTGTCTGTGATCAACACCAACACCAACACCGTGCTCGGCTCGCCCGTCCCCGTCGGCGACGCCCCGAAACGAGTGGCGGTCGTCGGGTAGAACTCTACGGCCCGCGGATCGTGAGGTGGCTGATCCAGGGCCGGTGTGGAGATGGCTGCGGCCACCGTTGATCATCGTGAGTTGTGTCGACAAACGAAGATCAGGAGGTGGCCGCAGGTCACAGCGTATTGCTTGCCCGTTGGCAGGCGATGTTCGATTAGCTGATGGGCCGCATCGCGGGCCGGTTCAGCAGGGTCGAACCGCGTCGCCGTGCAACGGCGGTGGTGCTGGGCCTGCTGTCCGACCTGCCGAGGAAGAACTGCTGGACTCTGGCCGAGCACGCGGGCGACGCAACTCCGGACGGCATGCAGCACCTGCTCCACCGCGCGAAGTGGGACGCCGGCGCAGTCCGCGACGACGTCCGTGCCTACGTGGTCGAGCACCTGCACGATAATGCGGCCGTGCTCGTGGTCGACGAGACCGGTGATCTGAAGAAGGGCACCGCGACCCTCGGCGTCCAGCGCCAGTACACCGGCACCGCCGGGCGGATCGAGAACTCCCAGGTCGCCGTCTATCTGGTCTACTCCGCCACACGCGGCCATGCCGCGATCGACCGGGCCCTGTACGTGCCGCGCTCGTGGACCGACGACCCCGACCGCTGTCGGGCCGCTGGCATCCCCGATGACCTCACCTTCGCGACCAAGCCCGTTCTGGCGGCCCGGATGATCGGCAGGGCACTGGATGCGGGCACCCCCGCCCGGTGGGTGGCCGGGGACGAGGTCTACGGCGACAACCCGCACTTGCGAGCTGCACTGGAAGACCGTCCGATCGGCTACGTCCTGGCCGTCTCCAGTACGCACCAAGTCCTCACGCGCGCCGGGAAGTTCCAGGCGAAGGCGCTGGCGGCGCGGATCCCCCGGCGGGCCTGGCAGCGGCGGTCGGCCGGAGCGGGCGCGAAGGGCGAGCGGTTCTACGACTGGGCCCAGCTCGACATCGAAGGCCCGGCCGGGCAGCCCGGGCACTGGTGGCTGCTGGTCCGCCGCAATCGGAGAAGCGGCGAACTCGCCTTCTATCGCTGCTTCTCTCCCCGCCCGGTGCCGCTGTCCGAGCTGGTGCGGGTGGCCGGGCGGCGCTGGACGGTGGAGGAGACGTTCCAGGCCGGCAAGGGCCTGGCCGGCCTGGACGAGCACCAGGTTCGCCGCTGGACCTCCTGGCACCGCTGGGTCACCCTCGCCATGCTCGCCCATGCCTTCCTGGCCGTCACCGCAGCCGCCGAACGCCGCGACCATCCCGCGCCCGACGACCTGATCCCCTTGACCTGTAACGAGGTCCAGCGCCTGTTCGCTGCGCTGATCAGCCCTGCCCGCGACCTCGCGCACCGACTCCGCTGCTCGCAGTGGCGGCGACGACACCAAGCCAGAGCCCGCGACTCGCACTACGGACGGCAGACAGCAGCCCAGCCATGAAGATCACGATCTACGGCTGGAGTACTAAGGGGTGAAGACGGTTCATTGAGCCCTTTCAGTGTTGACGCTCCAGGGTGAGGACGGCGGCGGAGATTGACGACAGGCGGTTGGGGCTGCATCGGGCTCTGCGGAAGACGCCCCAGGACTTCAATCTGGCGACGCTTCGTTCGACGGGTGCTCGTGCTGCTGACAGCGCCCGGTTGATCGTCCGCTGGGTCGCGGTGAGGTCCTGGTGAGGAAGCAACCTGATCGGGGTGGTCACCCAGGGGCCGGCCCCGATGTAGGCACGGTCGGCGAGGACGGGAACGCCCCGGCGTTCGCAGATCCGGATGCTGCGGTGAGTGCGGGCCGCGGTCAGATCGTGGGTGCGGCCGGGCAGAGCAGGTGAGATCCACAGCAGCTTGCCCTCGGGATTGGCCACGACCTGCACGTTCACCCCGTGGCGGCGGTGCTTCTGGGAGAAGTCGGTCCGACTGTCGCCGACCCGGTCGCACTCGGCGAGCGTCACGTCGAGCAGGACGTGATCAGGATCGGCCTCCCGCAGGACCCGCAGCAGTCCGGGCGCCCGCTGGGACAGATGATCGACGACGGCCGTCACGTAGGCGTGGGCGGTGCCGACGGATATGCCGAGGCCGGCGGCGATCTGCGCGAGCGGGTCATGCCGGCGCAGGTAGACCAAGCCGACGAGAGCACCCTGGTGAGGCGGGAGCTTGCAGCGACGGTCACCCTCACGGGTGACGATGAGCATGGTTACCCACTCGATCAGGGCGGGAGGCAGGTCGAGTGCGGCAGGATGGGGAACCAACGAGGCTCCTGAGCTGGTGAGTTGAGACGTCGAACACCTCTCTCAACGGCACAGGAGCCTCGTGCGTTGCGGGAAGCCGGCCCTTCACCCGATCAGTGGCCATTCTGAAAACGCTCAGTAACGGTGGGACATGATCGGGACCGATGCTGACCGCTTGCCGACCTGGACCCCGACAGCACGCCGCTGACCTGGGGAAACGTCCGGATGTCAGATGTAGGACTTGAACATGGTGCGCAGCATTTTGAACTCCCAGAAGACGGCTCCCTGCCAGCTTTCTGCAGGTCAGGGGCGGTCTCACCCTACGCTGACACGCGTCGGATCGAAGATTAAGAGGAACATCGATTCCTGCTGGCGAGAAGGCTTCTTGCCTGCACCTTCGTGCGAGCCAGGCTGTTGCGGCGCCGCCGAACAGGCGTCGAATCGGGCAACCACTTCGGAATGTTCGGGGACCGATGCTGACCAGATGCCGACTTGCCTGACGACACATCAGGCGTGTGAGGGAGGCAGGACGCCCCGCGCTCTGTCGCCGTGTGAGCGCCGGCGTCTTCGCGTGACCCGGGCGGGGGGGGGGGGTCTCCCCGCCCCCCCCCCCCCCCCCCCCCCCGCCTCCCCCCCCCGTTCCCCGTCTTACTCTCCCGTGTCTGCCCGCCCCCCCTGTGGGGGCACTTGTCGTCGTCTCCTAAAGCCGAAAA
>NZ_JBVJWO010000037.1:0-44288 GCF_055602345.1 Streptomyces sp. NPDC037401 | reverse complement strand
ACCCCCCCCCCCCCCCCCCCCCCCCCCCCCCCCCCCCCCCCCCCCCCCCCCCCCCCCCCCCCCCCCCCCCCCCCCCCCCCCCCCCCCCCCCCACGCCGGCTCCACTCCGGAGCCGGACCCGTGTCACGTCGTTAGCGCTGCAGTGTCAGCAGACCTGGCCGGTAGGGCCATTGGCCGTAGTCGCCGCCGGAGTTGGGGTCGCGTCCCTGGTAGAGGAACTGAAGGTTGCAGGGATCGACGGTAAAGGTCTGATCGGCGCTGGTGCGGATCAGTTCGCCATGGCTGATGTCGTTGGTCCAAGTGGCGCCACTGTTGGCCTTGCCGGCGAAGGGGTTGCTCTCGGTCGCGGCCTGGGGTGTCCATGAGCCGTCCAGACTGGTGGCCGTGAACGAGCGGAAGTAGCGGCCCTGCGAACCGATCGCCTCGACGATCATGAGGTAGCGGTCCTGGCCCTGGAGCTTATAGACCTGCGGGGCTTCGAACAGGTTGTTGGTCGTATCGCTCATGACCGTTGTGTACGCCGAGCCGAAACTGCCCGGGAAGTTCCCGATCGGCATGCTGGCCCGGTAGATCTTGCCGTTGTCACCGGCGAAGAACAGGTACATGTTCGTGCCGTCACCGATGAGCGTCTGGTCGATGGGTCCTGTTCCGGAGCCGGTGATGCTTCCGGAGAAGAGCACCTGCTGTGACGACCAGCCGTTGGGGTTGGCGGGGTCGCTCGACGTCCGGTAGGAGAAGGCGCTCCCACCTCCCCACTGGTAGGCGAGTACCCAGATGTTCTTCGGCGCGAAGTAGAAGAGCGTGGGCGCGACAACGGAGTTCGTCATCGTGTTCTGGCTGGCCGAGGCCATCTCCGGCCAGTTGGTGAACAGGCCGAAGTTCATCGAACCCCAGCCCGTTCCCGGTCCCGCGCCATGCGTCGTCGCATAGACGAGCTGCTTGCCGTTGTACGGGGCGACGGTGAAGTCCTTGAGCGAGGCCCACCCAGCCTTGGGCTGCGCCAGCGCGCCCGTCGAGGTCCAGCGGTATGTCGACGGAAGACCGCACGGGCCGGGGTTGGCGCCGCCGAGCTTGACAAGCTGCCACTGCTGGTTGTTGCCGCCCCAGTCGTCGTACTGGACGATGTTCGCGTTGTCGGCGGTGGAGCCGCCTTGTACTTCGAGGGCCTTGTTGCTGTGGCGCGCGATGAACCTCACGTAGCCGTCCGAGCTGTCGGCCAGACGCCACTGCTGGTTGGTGCCGTTCAGGTCGGCCCACTGGACGATCGAGCCGCCGTTGGCGGTGGACCGGTTGGAGACGTCCAGCACCTTGCCGGAGTGGCGGGACTTGATGCGGTAGTAGCCGCCGCCGGAGTCGACGAACTGCCACTGCTGCTGGTTCTGATCGTTCCTGGTCCACTGGGTGATGCGGGCGCCGTCGTTGGTCGCCAGGTTGTAGACGTCCAGGGCCTTGCCGCTGGTGCGGTTGACCAGCACGTACGAGGCGTTGGTGTCGATGATCGGCGCCGCGCCGGCGGGCTGGACACCAAGGAATGCGGCCAGGAGCAGCACGGGCGCGAGGACGGCGAGCAGGCGTCGTCTCAGGTGGACCGGGGATGGTTGGCGAAGCCACATCAGAAGAGCTCCTTTGGGGGGTGGGGGTGAGGTGACCCCGACGAACCGCAGGGCGGTCGCGTTGGGGGGTCGGGGACGGGATAGGTGTGAAGGCGTCCGCACATGCCGAAGAGTTGGTGCTCCGGGCGCTCCAGCCGGAGCACTTCGCCGTGGCCGAGGTGAGAGAGGTCGCCGGCCTTCAGCCGTTCCAGCTGACGGCCGGTCGTGACGGCTGCGGCCAGGGGGCCGTCACGCCAGCGGATCCACCAGGCGTCCAGGAGCTCACTCTTCAGGCGGTGGGCTGCGGTGTGGAACTCCTGTAGCCCGCCGTTGCGCAAGGCCAGGAAACCCTCGAGTGCCAGGTCGCGGCGGCGGCGTGCTGCCGCGGCCTGGTCGCCGGTCAGGGCGGCCGCCGCCTGGTAGGCGTCGGTATCGGCCAGCACAGGGGCAGGGAAGGTGAAGACGGCGTCGCCTGCCTCGGGGAGTCCGCCGTTCTGCATGAGCACCACGAGGCGCAACCCGCCGTCGTTGACGAGGCGGTGGATAGTGCCGGGGGTGAACCAGACGACGTCGCCGGGGTGCAGTGGGGTGGCGGCGAAGCCGGAGGTGGTGAGCGTCTGGACGCTGCCCGCGCCGCCGATGACGACGTAGGCTTCGGAGCAGACGAGGTGCATGTGGGGTGTGCCGCCGCACAGCCCGTCGGCGGCCTCCCAGTCGTACACGGTCAGCCCGGAGATCCCCACGCCGCCGGGGAGCGGGGTTACCACGGGTGTTCCGCGATATGGCGGGACAGTCGCCCGGGGGTCCATGCGCCGTCGGCCACGACGATTCGGTAGCGGCGCGACAGGGTGTCTCCCGGGGCCAGGGGCAGCTCCTTGTCGAATGCCAGAGAGGGGTTGACGGCGGGGATGGGCTCACTGCGGACGAACCAGTGGCAAGGGGCGTCGGGATCATCCAGGAACAGGAGTGTGGAGGAGCGGTCGACCTCGTCGTGCGTGCCGACGAAGGCCAGCCAGTCGCCCTGCTCGCCCATCGCGGGGCCGATCACGTCGCCGCCGGTGAAGTCGCGCGGGCCGCGCCAGAACAGACCGGAGTATCCGGCGAGCTTTCTGCCCTGTGTGCCGGGGCTGCCGAACATCAGCTCGGTGTCGAGGACGTTGGTCAGTGCGGTGGTGACGTCCAGGGTCCAGGAGTCGGCCTCGACGCCGTGTGCGGTCAGCGTGCGGCGCTCGTCGATCCAGTGCTCCCCCGCCATCGTGTGCCAGGCCAGGTCCTCGGTGATCACGGCGCGGCCGTGGCCCGTCGCAGCGGACAGGGTGAGGCTGCGCATCGTGCCGAGGTTCGGCAGGTCCACGTAGCCCTGGCCGCGCAGGTAGGTGCCGCCGCCCCAGAAGTTCTGCCCCGACACCCACGACGCCGTGATCTGGACGCCCTTGTGCCAGCGGTGGTCGTGCGGCCGGTACCCGGTGACCACGTCGCCGGCGAACGTGCGCACCGGATGCAGGTAGGGCTTCGGTGCCTCGAAAGGGTCCATGACCGGCCGGTGCACGTACCGGAAGAGGTCGACGTCGCGAGCTCGGACGATCAGCGAGTCCTCGTTCTCAAGGAGTTCGAACGTCATCGGAATACCTCCGGGCGCCCTCCGTCGAGTGAGCCGTAGAACGGGTCGGCTGCGTCGATCTCTCCGCGCCGGACCGGCAGGCCGGTGATCGCGGCCTTGTACAAGGCGGTGACCAGTTCCATGGTGGATCCGCCGAGGTCGGGCCTGATCCCCGCCTCGTAGCCGTCCAGGAAGGCCGCGAGCTGGGCGGTGTGCGAGCTGGGCAGGTCGTCCGGCGGCTCCCACTTCACGCGGGACGACCTGGCCGTGAACGTCCAGTCCGCGTTGGAGTAGCCGTACAGATGCCGCAGCTCGACCGTGGCGTCGGTGAGATCGAACCGCAGGTAGCTCTCCTCGCGTGGGGAGAGGACGCTGTTGACGACCGTCGCGATGGCTCCGTTGTCGAACCGGACCAGGGCCGCGGACACGTCCTCGGTCTGGACATCGCGCTCGAGGCGGCCGGCCATCGCGCGTACCTCGGCCCATTCGCCGAGTACTGCGAGCATCAGGTCCATCTGGTGGATGCCGTGGCCCAGCGTCGGGCCACCGCCCTCGCCCTCCCATGTGCCGCGCCAGGGCACCTCGTAGTAGGCGTCGTCGCGGTACCACGCCGTGACGCACTGCGCGACCAGCGGACGGCCCAGAGTCCCGGCCGCGATCCGGTCGCGCAGGTACCGGGCCCCCGAGCCGTACCGGTGCTGGAACACCGCGCCCGCGACGGCGGGCCCCTCGGCGGTACGGATCCGGTCGAGCTCGGCCAGCGACAGCGCCACCGGTTTCTCACACCACACCCACGCCTGCGACTCCAGGCAGGCCACGGACTGGTCGGCGTGCAGGAACGGAGGCGTGCACAGGTGCACGAGGTCCGGCCTCTGCTCCTCGAGCATCGTGTGCAGGTCGGTGTAGACCGCGGGAATGCCGTGTGCGGCCGCGAACGCCTCGGCGCGCGCGGCGTCCACGTCGACGGCTGCCACGATCACGGCCCGGTGCGCCTGCGCCCGGAGGGCGGGGACGTGGCAGATGCCCGCGATCCCGCCCGTTCCGACGATCGCCGTTCTGATCATCCGCCCAGCACCTTCCTGATCGAGTGATAGGCGGGCTTGGGCAGCAGGTTCTCGTCGTAGGGCAGGGCCGCGCCCTCGCCGGGGAAGACGGAGGGGATCCACGAGTACTTGTCCGTGTAGTCCCAGATGGTGATGCCGACGCATTTCTTGACCGCCAGGCAGGCCTTGACGTAGTCGGCGTACCAGGTGGCCTGGGTGGCGAGCTTCTCCGGCGTCGCGGGGAGGGCCATCCGGATGTCGAGCTCGGTGATAGCCACCTCGACCCCGAGGTCGGCGAAGCGCTGCATGTTCTGCTGGACGTCGGCGGGGAAGCCGTACTGGAGCGCCAGATGGCCCTGGATGCCGAAGCCCTCCACCGGGACGCCATCGGCCTTCAACTGCTTGATCAGGGTGTGATAGGCGTCGCTCTTGGGGCCGATCCCGTCGACGTTGTAGTCGTTGAGGTACAGCTTGGCGTGCCGGTCGGCCTCGTGGGCCCAGCGCAGGGCGTCGGCGATGTAGCCGGGGCCGAGCGTCTTGTAGAAGAGCGTGTCGCGGTAGGTGCCGTCTTCGTTGAAGGCCTCGTTGACGACGTCCCAGTGGATCACCTGGCCCTTGAAGTGCCGGACCACCGTCTGTATGTGGTTCTTGAGGATGGCGCGCAGCTCGTCGGCGGTCCAGGTGCCCTCGGTGAGCCAAGCGGGGAGCTGGTTGTGCCAGATGAGGGTGTGGCCGCGGACCTTCTGGTGGTGGGCCTTGGCGAACGCGACGACCTCGTCGGCGGCAGTGAAGTCGAAGACGCCGCGCTCGGGCTCGGTGGCGTACCACTTCATGGCGTTGCCGGGGGTGGTCTGCCCGAATTCGCTGCCGAGGAGCTTCAGATAGGCGGCGTCGGTGAACTCGGGGTTGTCGGTGGCGGAGCCGAAGTACTTGTGGTGCTTCCTGGCCAGTTCGCCGAGCGTCCTGGGGCGGGGCTCGGCGGCTGCGGGCGCGGCGGCTGCGGGCGCGGCGGCGAGACCGGCCGCCAGGCAGACGGCGGCGGACAGAGCGGTGAGAATCCGGGACGTGGACCTGGGAATGGGCATGACGGACTACTCCTCCAGTGATGGTCGCTTCAGTCGAGGACGATCGTGGTCAGCGCGCGTGGGGCGAGCGTCGCCTTGAGGGTCGTGCCGTGCGTGGAGACGATGTCGGCCGGGGTGATCGAGCGGGTCTCGTCGGTGACGTAGCCGTCGGGGCGGCGGTCGTGCCCGCCGCGGAGAGAGAACTCGGCGGAGCTTTCGGTGGTCGCGGTGTTGAGGATCTCGATCACGCGGCTGCCGTCGGTGTTGCGGAAGGCCGTGATCTGCAGTGCCGGGTCGGCGTTCGTGACCGGCACGCGGACGGCGCCGGGGCGGATGAACCGGCTGAAGGCGGCCAGCGCCCAGTACCGCTTGGACACCCGGTAGTCGTCACCGGGGTTGGCTAGCTGGATGAGCCCTCGGGTCGCGCCGAGGGACGCGCCGGTCCAGTAGACGTAGGCATTGGCGTTGCCGACGGTCAGGGTGTTCTGGATGTCGGCCGCGACGGTGAGACCGTCGTAGCCGCTGCCGTCGTCCCAGTTCTCGTTCCAGGTGGCACCGTCCGGCGACCATTCCGACATCCACACGCGCTTGTCGGTCGGCTGCGCCACCTCGGTCGGACCGCTGTAGCGGTGGCCGGTGATGGTCCGCACGGCCTTGCCGGCCGCGGGGTCCGCCTCGATGGCCTCGGTGTAGGCGACCTGCCGGTCCCAGCCCGCGGCGTCGCAGCAGACCACCCCGGTCTTCAATCCGGACGCGCGGACGGTCGGCCCGAGCACCTTGAGGAAGTCGACGGCCTGCTGCGGGGTGAACCGCATCGAGGCGTAGGTCGCCGTCCAGTCGGGTTCGTTGGTGAACCCCAAGTCGGTGATCCCGATGCCTTCCTGCCGGTAGAATTTCGCGTACTGGACGAGGTAGTTCGCGTAGGCCTGACGCCATTCGGGCCGCAGCTCGCCGCCGTCGTTCTCGCTGCCGTTGGTCTTCATGAAGGCCGGGGCACTCCAGGCGTCGGCGAAGAACCGTTTGACGCCGTAGTCCTTGGCCTCCTTGGCGAGCCAGGCCTGGCCGCCGTCCCAGCCGTCCCAGACGTACTTCGGAGTGGCCTCCGGCCCGCCGGGATCGGCCGGCAGGATCGTGGGCATGTGGTCGTAGACCCTGTCGGTCGACGACCCGATGCCCAGGCGCAGGATCGAAAGGCCCGCGCCCTTGTCCTTACTGAGCAGCAGGTCGAGCACATCGCGCTGCTTGGCCGGGCTGAGGCCGCGTGCGCCGTGCAGCAGGTCGGCCCGCTGGAAGGCCATCGAAAAGCCGAATCCGTCTATGGGCTGGAGCTCGGCGCGGAAGTCGATGCCGGGTCGCGCGGGGGCAGCTACGGCCTGCGTTGTTAGCGCTAACAATATTGCTGTCAGTGCGGTCAGGCGTTTCACGACGTCTCCTCGGGGGTGGAGGTCACGCGGGACGGGTCAGCCCTTGGTGGCGCCCGCGGTGAGTCCGCCGATCAGCTGCCGCTCGGCGACGGCGTAGAAGGCGAGGGCGGGGACCATCGCGAGCACGATGTAGGCGAGGACGAGCGCGTAGTCGGTCGAGTACTGGCCCTGGAACTGCTGGACGCCGACCGGGATCGTCTGCCATTTGGGGTCGTTGAACACCAGCAGTGGCAGGAAGAAGTTGTTCCAGCTCGCGACGATCGCGAGCACCGAGACCGTGCCGAGCGCCGGACGCGCCATCGGCAGCAGGATCTTCCAGAAGAAGCGGAACTTGCCGCAGCCGTCCATGATGGCCGCCTCCTCGACCTCTGCCGGGATGGTCCGGAAGAACCCGCGCAGAATGATGATCGTCATGGGGAGCCCGAAGGCCGCCTGCGGGAGGATCACTCCGAGCGGGTTGTCGAGCAGGTCGAAGTTGCGCAGCAGCAGGAACAGCGGCAGGACGGCCACCGCGAACGGGAACATCAGCCCGATCGTGAACAGCGTGTAGAACAGCTCCCTGCCCCGGAAGGCGTAGCGGGCCAGTACGAACGCCGCCATCGCGGATGCCGCCACCGTGCAGCATGTGGTGCCGATCGCGATGCCCGCGCTGTTGGCGATCTGCCGCCAGAACATTCCGTCGCCGAGAATTCCGGTGTAGTTGCCGGCCTTCCAGTGCTCCGGCAGCCCGAACGGGTTGGTCGTCAGCTCGCCGGTGCTCTTGAACCCGGAGATCACCGCGTAGATCAGCGGCACGACGACGAACGCGCCGATCAGCCAGACCACCGCGTGCAGCGACAGGCCGCGTGCCGTTCTGCGGGCGTTCATCGGCCACCTCCCGAGGTGACGGCCCCGCTCAGGTCACGGCGCAGTACGTAACGCTGGTAGAAGAGGGAGAAGACCAGACTGATCATGAACAGCACCACGCTGATCGCACTGGCGTAGCCGACCTGGTAGCGCTTGAACCCGAACTGGAACATCGAGATCGCCATCGTCTCGGAGGAGTGGTTGGGCCCGCCCGCGGTCATGACCCAGACGAGGTCGAAGAGCTGGATGGCACCGATGACCGAAAGGAAGACGCTGATCCGGATCGTCGGGCCGAGCAACGGCAGCGTCACGTGCCGGAAGCGCTGCCAGGCGCCGGCGCCGTCGATGGTGGCGGCCTCGAGGATCTCGCCCGGGATGCTTTGCAGCCCGGCGAGGAAGAGCATCATGTGGAACCCGAAGTACTTCCAGGTCATGACTGCGAACAGGGTCGGCATGACCGTCGAGGGATCGGCGAGCCACTTGCCCTGCAGCCCCTCCAAGCCGAGGGCGCCCGCGAGATGGTCGGCCATGCCGCCATCGGGAAGGAAGATCATCGTGAAGAGGACCGCCGTGACCACTTCGGACAGGATGTACGGCGCGAAGAACAGCATCCGGTAGACGGCCCGGCCGCGCAGCCTCTGGTTGAGCAGGACAGCGGTGAACAGCGCGAACGGCAACTGCACCGTGATCGACAGTGTGATCAGGTACAGCCCGCGCCCCAGATCGCCGAGGAAGACCTGATCGTCGAACAGCTTGGCGTAGTTGTCGAAGCCGACGAACTCGTCCAGGGGGCCGACCCCGCCCCACTTGAAGAAGCCGGTGTAGACGGCGACCGCGATGGGGGCGAGGACGAAGACGAGGAAGAGGACCAGAGCCGGGACGAGGAACCAGGCGACCGACGCCCAGCTTCCCAAACCGCGCAGGAGCGACCGTGCCGGGGCAGGCGGGCGCACCTGCCCGGCGCCGGCGTCCTGCGTCCGCTCCTTGGTCAGGGTGGACACGGAGCTAGGCACCCTTCGCAGCCTCGGTTATCGACTTGGTGACCTGCTCGGGCGTCTTCTTGCCCGCGATGAGGTCGGCGACGCTGTCGTTGACCTCCTGGCCGACCGCCGGCGGGTAGGCCTGGTCGAGGAAGAGCTGGAAGCCCGTCGCCTTGACCAGGCTGTCGGCCACCACCTTCCTGTTGGGGTCTGCGAGCTGGCTCTCCGCACCCTTGACCACCGGCAGGTAGCCGTTGGAGGCCAGCAGCTTGGCCTCGTTCTCCAGAACGAAGAACTTCAGGAAGTCCAGCGCCTCCTTCGGGGCGCCCTTGCGCAGCGCGAAGCCGCCGCCACCGCCGAACACCTCGGTGACCTGGCCGACACCGCCGTCGACCGTCGGGAAGGGGAAGAAGCCCAGGTCCGCTCCGAGGTCGGCGCCCGCGTCCTTCTGCACCGACGGTCCCCACTGCCCCATCAGCTCCATGGCGGCCTTGCCGTTGCCCATGGTCGCGGCCTGGCCGCCGGGGGTGGCGTAGCCGGCGCCGAGGAAGGCCGTCTGGAACGGCTGGAGGTCGACCAGCTCCTTGAGGTGGGTGCCCGCCTGGACGAAGCCCGCGCCGGTGAAGTCCTTGGTGGCCGCGGCCTGCTGCAGCGCGGGGAGACCCGCGACGCGCATCGCGAGGTAGGCCCAGTAGTAGTGGCCGGGCCATTTCTCCTTGCCCGCGAGGGCGATCGGAGTGACACCCGCCGCCTTGAGCTTCTTGACGTCTTCCAGGAACTCGGCCCAGGTGGCCGGCGGAGCGGTGATCCCGGCCTTGGCGAAGAGCTTCTTGTTGTACCAGAAGCCGACCATGCCGACGTCGTAGGGCACTCCGTAGGTCCGGCCCTCGAACTGATAGGCCTGCAGCGAGACCGGGGTGAGCTCGGACGACCAGCCGAACGCGTCGGTGAGGTCCTCGACCAGCCCCGCGTCGACCTGCTGCTGCAGCACGCCGCCGCCCCAGGTCTGGAAGACGTCGGGGAGCTTGCCCGAAGAGGTGGTGGCGGTCAGCTTGGACTTGAACGCCTCGTTCTCCAACGAGGTCGTCTTGATCGTGATGTTCGGGTGGGCGGCCGTGAACGTCGAGGAGATCTGCGGGAACAGGGACTTGCCCGGTTCCGTCGTGGCGATGTTCCACCACGCGAGGGTCACCTTGCCGCCGGCCGCCGGCCTCGAGCCGGAGTCCCCGCCGCCACAGGCCGCGGTCAGCGAGACGGACAGAGCGGTCAGGCCCGAGAGCGCCAGGAAGCTTCGTCGGCTCGGGGGTGTGCTGGCCATGGGACCTCCGGGGTGGGGAATGCGGTTCGATTTCGAAACTATTTCGCAACATCCTCGATTCGGTGCTGCCACAAACTAGGAACGCGCGGCCCCCCGGTCAAGCCTTCTTACGGATTTCCCTTCGACAGCAGGGCACTTGGAGCTTGACAACCTGGTCACGCCGACCGGAAACTCTTCGAAAGTTTGCGATACCTATCGTCAACCCAAGACGTCCGCGCAGAGGAGAGAAGTTGAGCGAGCAGCGTCCGACCCTGGCCGTCATCGCCGCGGAGGCAGGGGTCTCCCAGGCCACCGTGTCGAAAGTGGTCAACGGCCGCTCCGATGTCGCACCCTCGACACGCGAACGGATCGAGGGCCTGCTGCGCTCCCACAACTACCTCCACCCCGGTGGGCAGGCCAGGGCCCGCAGGTCAGGCCTGGTCGACCTGATCATCGGCGGTCTGGACAGCGCGTGGGCGGTGGAGATATTGCGCGGCGTCGAGGCCGAGTGCGCCCAGCGGAGCGTCGGCACCGTCGTGTCGCTCGTCCCGCCGGGCGAGGCCACGCCGTCGAGCTGGGCCGCACTGCCGGTCCTGCACCACAGCGACGGCGTCATTCTCGTCACCGCCTCGGTCACCCAGGCCCAGCGCGCCCAGGTCGAACAGGCCGGGGTGGCCCTGGTCGTCATCGACCCGATCGACCTGCCGGGCAACGGTGTGCCGAGCATCGGCGCGACCAACTGGGCGGGCGGCCTCGCCGCGACTGAGCACCTGCTGCAGCTGGGGCACCGCCGGATCGCCACGATCGGCGGCCGCAAGGAGATGCTCTGCAGCCAGGCCCGCATCGACGGGTACCGGGCAGCGCTGGAGCGGGCCGGGATCGAGGTCGACCGCGACTTGATCCGGTTCGGCGACTTCCAGCACGAGGGCGGGTTCCAGCGCGCCCAGGAACTGCTCGCCCTCCCCGAGCCGCCGACCGCCATCTTCGCCGGGAGCGACCAGCAGGCGATGGGCGTCTATGAAGCCGCCCGGCAGCGCGGGCTGAGCATCCCTCAGGACCTCAGCGTGGTCGGTTTCGACGATCTGCCGATGTGCGAATGGCTGTCACCACCGCTGACGACGGTGCGCCAGCCGCTGGAGGAGATGGGCTGGCTCGCCGCCCGCACCCTTTTCCAGCTCCTGGACGGCCAGCCCCTGGTCAGCCCCCGGATGGAGCTCTCCACCGAGCTCAAGGTCCGGCTCTCCACCGCCCTGCCCCGTCTCTAGGAGAACTCCTTGACCGAGCCCTGGCGTGACCCCCTGCTGCCCGTATCCGTGCGAGTTGCCGATCTGTTGAAACGGATGACGCTGGGGGAGAAGGCGGGTCAGCTCACCGGCTTCTGGGCGCTGCCTTCGGATCCGGGAACACCGGTCGCGCCGATGGAGGACGATTCCGGCGAGTCCGCGCCCTGCCTCGACGACATCGTCGCCCACGGGCTCGGCCAGCTCACCCGGGTGTACGGCACCGCGCCGATCACCGCAGAAGCCGGCATGGCGCGGCTCGCCTCGCTCCAGCAGCAGGTGACCGGATCCGGCCGGTTCGGGATACCGGCGGTCGCTCACGAGGAGTGCCTGACCGGGTTCATGACCTTGGGGGCGACGGTCTTCCCCGCACCGCTGGCCTGGGGCGCATCCTTCGACCCCGGGCTCGTGCGCCAGATGGCCGCCGCCATCGGCGCGGGGATGCGGCAGGTCGGCGTCCACCAAGGGCTGGCTCCGGTACTCGACGTGGTCCGCGACTACCGGTGGGGCAGGACCGAGGAGTGCATCGGCGAGGATCCCTATCTCGTCGGAGCGATCGGCACCGCCTATGTGCAGGGCTTGGAAGGCGCAGGGATCGTGGCGACGCTCAAGCACTTCGCCGGGTACTCGGCCTCGCGCGGCGGCCGGAACATGGCCCCCGTCGCCTCGGGGCCGCGCGAGTTCGCAGACGTGCTGGTCGAGCCTTTCGTACGGGCACTGCGCGAGGGAGGCGCCCGGTCGGTGATGAACAGTTACACCGACGTGGACGGCGTCCCGGTGGCCGCCGACGAACGGCTGCTGACCGAGCTGCTCAGGGATGAGCTCGGTTTCAGCGGCGTGGTCGTCGCCGACTACTACGCCGTCTCTTTCCTGGAGACCCGGCACGGCGTCACCGGATCGCGCGGCGCGGCCGGCGCGCTGGCACTGACCGCCGGAATCGACGTCGAGCTGCCCACGGCCCGCTGCTACGGCGAGCCGCTGACCGAACTCGTGCGGTCGGGAAGCGTACCCGAGGAGCTCATCGACCGGGCCGCGGAACGGGTCCTGGTGCAGAAGGCCGAGCTCGGCCTGCTCGACCCCGACTGGGAACCCGTCAAGCCCGAGCCGGTCGACCTCGACCCGCCGGAAAACCGGGCACTGGCCAGGCTCCTGGCCGAACGGTCCACCGTGCTGCTCGCCAACGACGGCATCCTGCCGCTGCAACCGTGCCGGGTCGCGATCAGCGGGCCGTACGCCGACGACCCTCGATCCTTCCTCGGCTGCTATTCCTTCCCCAACCACGTCGCGCTGCCCGGCGACCTCGGGCTGGAGATCCCGACGCTCGGCGAGGCGCTCACCGCTGCCGGGTTCACGGTCACCGTGGACGATCCGGACGTGAACGTGCTGGTGCTCGGGGACCGGGCGGGCATGCTCGGCCGGGGCACCTCCGGAGAGGGCTGCGACGCCGACACCCTCGACCTGCCCGGCGACCAGGCCGCACTCGCCTCCGCCGTTCTGGACTCCGAGGTGCCGACCGTCCTGGTCCTCGTCTCCGGACGGCCTTACGCGCTCGGCACGCTGGCCGAGCGCGCATCGGCCGTGGTGCAGGTCTTCTTCCCCGGCGAGGAGGGCGGGACGGCGCTTGCCCGGATCATCAGCGGGGCCGCGGAACCGTCCGGGCGGCTGCCCGTCTCCATCCCCCGCCGGATCGGCGGCCAGCCCGGCACCTACCTGCACGCCAGGCTCGGCGGGCACACCGACTGGAGCTCGGTGGACCCGACCCCGCTGTTCCCCTTCGGACATGGGCTGAGCTGGACCAGCTTCACCTGCTCGGAGCTCTCGGTGGATCCCGTCACCGCGACGGACGGGGCCGTCGCCGTTTCGGTCACCGCACGCAACGTCGGCGAGGTTGCCGGGACCGAGGTGGTCCAGCTGTACCTCTCGGACCCCGTGGCGTCCGTCGTCCGGCCGCAGCGGTGGCTCGCCGGATTCGCCAGGGTCGAGCTGCAGCCGGGCGCGGCCGCCCGGATCACCTTCTCCGTCCATGCCGACCGGACCTCTTTCACCGGGCTCGACCTGCGCAGAAGAGTGGAGCCCGGGGAGATCGGCGTGGCTGTCGGACGGTCCAGCGGCGATCTTCCGCTCCAGGGATCGTTCGCTTTGGAGGGCCCCGTACGCCACCCGGCGGCCGACCGGGTGCTGTCCGTGCCGGTCGAGATCGTCCCGGTTCCATGACCAGGTTCTTCGGTGATCCCGTGCTGCCCGGGTTCCGGCCCGACCCGTCCGTCTGCCGAGTGGGAGCGGACTACTACCTGGTGACGTCCAGCTTCGAATGGTTCCCAGGCCTTCCCGTGTTCCACAGCCGCGACCTCATGAACTGGCGGCGCCTCGGCTCCGCGCTCGACCGGCCGTCTCAGCTCGACCTCGACGGATGCGAGCCCTCACGCGGCCTGTTCGCACCGACGATCCGGCACCATGACGGGGTCTTCCATCTCGTCTGCACGCTGATGGACGGCCCCGGCCACTTCGTCGTCACGGCGACCGACCCGGCGGGGCCGTGGTCGGAGCCGCACTGGCTGGACGGCGAGGGCTTCGACCCGTCCCTGTTCTTCGACGACGACGGCCGGGCCTGGTTCACCGCCGCACGAGTCGTGGACGAAGCCGCGGGCCGCACCGAGATCTGGATGCGCGAATACCTTCCCCGAGAACAGCGGCTGACAGGACCCGAGCACGTCCTGTGGTCGGGCAGCCAACCGGGCGCCCGATGGTCGGAGGCCCCGCACCTCTACAAGATCGACGGAACCTATCTCCTGCTCACCGCCGAGGGCGGCACCGATGTGGACCACAGCGTGGTCGCCGCCCGCGCCGACCACGTGACCGGCCCCTACAAGGGCCCCGAGAACCCGGTGCTACCGCCGTCCAAAGGCCCGGTCATCTGCACCGGCCACGCCGACCTCGTCCAAACCCCGTACGGCGACTGGCGAGCCGTCCTCCTGGGCGTCCGCCCGGGCTCCGCTCTCGGCCGCGAGACCTTCCTCACCCGGATCACCTGGGACGCCGGCTGGCCGATCTTCTCCCCCGTCACCCACACCGACCTCCGCCGCCCCCTCCACGACGACTTCACCACCCTTTCCCCCGACTGGAGCGCCCTGCGCACCCCACGTGCGAAGTTCTGGATCACGGGCGCCGGTCTTCACCTCAGCCTCCGCCCAGAACGCCTGGGCGAGCGCACCGCCCCGTCCCTCCTGGCCCGCCCGCAACTGCACCCCGACTGCGACGTCTCCACCGAACTGCACTTCACCCCCGCTACACCGGACGAACAGGCAGGCCTCGCCGTAGTCCTCGACGACGACGCCCACCTCCTCCTCCTCCGCACCACCGAAGGACTCAGCCTCCTCCACGGCCCCGAGGTCCTAGCCGGCGTTCCCGTCCCCCCAGGCCCCATTCGCCTGGGGGTCCGCATCCGCGGCTTCAGCCACACCTTCGCCCACGCGGCACCCGACGGCGCCTGGCAGGACCTGACCACCGTCGAAGCCACCTTCCTGACCCCGCTGTTCACCAGCATCCAGCTCGGCCTCTACGCCACCTCCAACGGCCGCCCCTCCACCACCCAAGCCCACTTCACGCGGTTCGACATCACGTACCCAAGCCGGCAGGAACCGCCTGGACACTAGCCCGAGCCCGAGCCCGAGCCCGCGCCCTCCGTCTCATCGCAGCGTGGTTGCATTCCGGTCGAGGCAGCACCTGCGGCCCCGCCGACGACCTCGCCCTTGACCTGGCGGTCCGGCGCGAATCAAGGCGTGCACAGGCTCCATCGCTGGTTGGGCCGGCCCTTGCAGTCATCGCGTCGGCGATGGCCTCCATCCCGCCGTGCCACTGATTCGCATCGACGGTGATGCAGCCCGCAGCGTCGCGCGCACCCTTCCACCAGCCTTCGTCGATGTTGATGTATTCGCATCCCGCGGACCTGACGACCTGCGTGTCGCCGAACCCGTTGGGGAAGTTCACCAGCGTGGTCGGCGCCCGCAAGGCCGCCCTGCTGGCTGCGGCCCGAGCCGGACAAGACCGCGTCGTCCGCCGCCAGATCGACGATCCGGCGGCCCTTTTGCGTGGTTGAACACCGCGAAGCGGTAGCCCCCGAAGAACTGCAAGGCATTGCCCGTCGTGCGACCGCCGGAGATGGCCGCGCTCACGGCCTCGGTGCCGGTGCCGGTGCCGGTGCCGGTGGTGTTCCACTTGCCGTCCATGCACAGCCGCATGAGCGAGCGTGGAGAGGCCCGCGACCGCTCCGGAGCGACGAATATCGGCGTCCCCGAGATGCGAACCAAATGTGTGAGCTTGCTTTCAATGGCAGCCCAGCTCGGGCAATCCCCATCGAAATTCTTTCGATGCTCTTTGTGCAACCAAAAAGCCGCTACTGGGATACCTGGAGGGGAAAGGATTCTCGAAACTTTTTCGAAACTCTTGACATGTTTCGGCGGGGTTTCCACACTGAGTCCCCAGGCGGTGTCGCCCGGGTCCCGGGGTGCCGGCCATGGATCGTTACGCCCTGGCGGTGAGCGTCCTTTGTCAATGGACGCGGGCGTCGCTCACGCGGATTCATTCTGCCGCGCTTCAGTCCTTCCGTGATTTCTCTCCTGGAGGCTCAATCATGGGCTCAAACGCCATTCCCCCACCCACCGTCCGCCGGAAGATCGGCGGTCTGTGTATGGCGCTGGTCGTCGGCGTCCTCGGTTCGGCCGCCGCGCTGGTCGCGCCGCTGACCTCACACGCCGCCGAGGGCACACTCGGCGCAGCTGCGGCGCAGAGCGGCCGCTACTTCGGCACCGCCATCGCCTCAGGCAGGCTCAACGACTCGGCGTACACCGCGATCGCGGGCCGCGAGTTCAACTCGGTGACGGCCGAGAACGAGATGAAGATCGACGCCACCGAACCCCAGCGGGGCCAGTTCAACTTCACCGCCGGTGACCGCGTCTACAACTGGGCGGTGCAGAACGGCAAGCAGGTGCGCGGCCACACCCTGGCCTGGCACTCCCAGCAGCCCGGCTGGATGCAGAGCCTCAGCGGCAGCACGCTGCGCCAGGCAATGACCAACCACATCAACGGCGTGATGGCCCACTACAAGGGCAAGGTCGTCCAGTGGGACGTCGTGAACGAGGCCTTCGCCGACGGCAGCTCGGGAGCCCGGCGCGACTCCAACCTGCAGCGCACCGGGAACGACTGGATCGAGGTCGCCTTCCGCACCGCGCGCGCCGCCGACCCGGCCGCCAAGCTCTGCTACAACGACTACAACGTCGAGAACTGGACCTGGGCCAAAACCCAGGCCGTGTACGCCATGGTCCGAGACTTCAAGCAACGCGGCGTGCCGATCGACTGCGTCGGCTTCCAGTCGCACTTCAACAGCGACAGCCCCTACAACAGCAACTTCCGCACCACCCTGCAGAGCTTCGCCGCCCTCGGCGTCGATGTGGCCATCACCGAACTCGACATCCAGGGCGCCTCGGGCACGACCTATGCCAACGTGACCAACGACTGCCTTGCCGTCCCGCGCTGCCTCGGCATCACCGTCTGGGGTGTGCGCGACACCGACTCCTGGCGACCGGAGCACTCGCCGCTGTTGTTCGACGGCAACGGCAGCAAAAAGCCCGCCTACACCTCCGTCCTCAACGCACTCAACGCCGCCTCCCCTACACCCACTCCGACCCCCGGTTCTGGACAGATCAAGGGCGTCGGTTCAGGCCGCTGCCTGGACGTGCCCGGCGCCAGCACCACCGACGGCACCCAGCTCAACCTGTGGGACTGCAACAACCGCACCAACCAGCAGTGGACCTACACCGCCGGAGGCGAACTCAGGGTCTACGGCAACAAGTGCCTGGACGCCGCCGGCACCGGCAACGGCGCCAAGGTCCAGATCTACAGCTGCTGGGGTGGCGACAATCAGAAATGGCGCCTCAACTCCGACGGATCCATCGTCGGCGTCCAGTCCGGCCTCTGCCTTGACGCCACCGCCAACGGCACCGCCAACGGCACTCTGATCCAGCTCTACTCCTGCGCGAACGGCAGCAACCAACGCTGGACCCGCACCTGACCTGCCGCAGCGAAGGGGAGAGTCGATGAAGGCCTACGGTGCGGCTTCCCCCGCCCCTCCACCAAGACATCGCTGGTGGTCCCGGTTAGCCGCCGTGGTGGCGGCGACCCTCGCGATCGGCATGCTCGTCGCGGTGAATCCGGCGCCCGCCGAGGCGGCGACGGCGGACACCAATGCCTGGTACGTCCTGGTCAATCGCAACAGCGGCAAGGCCGCGGAGGTGCAGGGCGCCTCCACCGCCGACGGCGGCAACCTCGTCCAGCACACCGACTGCGGTGGCGCCAATCAGCAAGGGCGGATGATCAAGCTGTCAGCTGGGGCGGCGGTATGAGCTACGCACTCGCATGCACCCGGGCGAACGTCTTCAGGGCCGTCGCGGTCATCTCCGGCGGCCAGATCAGCGGGTGCAGCGGCGGCACCCAGCCCATCGCCTACTACGCAATCCACGGCATCAGCGACTCCGCCCCTCGACATCGCGGAAGGACGGTCCCTGCGCGACAGATTCGTCAGTAACAACGGCTGCACTCGCCAGAGCCCGCGCGAGCCCGCGCCGGGCAGCCGAACGCACATCACGACCACCTACTTGGGCTGCCGTGCCGGGTGCCCGGTCCAATGGGCCGCGTTCGACGGAGGCCACATACCCGCTCCGGTCGACGGCTCCCCCAACGAGAGTGGCGTCGCCACCTGGGCCAAGGGAGAGATCTGGAGGTTCTTCGCACAGTTCCGGTGACACGCCCGCCCCATGGAGTGGAGCCAGGATGATCCTGGCTCCACTCCGCCATCGTCTATCTCAGGTTGAAGGACGGAGCCGAACGAGGGCGACGTTGGCGGCGACCTCGGCGGCCTCCTCCAGCAGACCATCGGCGGGGACCACGCGGGAGACCAGGCCGTCGGCCTGGCTCAGCGCCGAGGTTTCGGCGAGTACCTCACGGGCCTGCTCACTCCGCGCGACCGGAACAAGACGATCACCTGTCTGTGCTGCCGCCGAGGCGGTGCGCGGCCTCAGATGCCCGGGACGTGAGGGATGTTGCCGTAATAGGCGTCCGGTCCGTGCTTACGGGTGAAGTGCCGCTCCAGCAGATGCGTCGGTGGTTCGGAGTCGTCCCCGAGGCGGGACCCCAGCGCCAGCGTGTGCAGCGCCATCTCCGCCACGGCCTCGCAGACGATGGCGTTCTCCAGCGCTGCCTTCGCAGTGGTGCCCCAGGTGAAGGGGCCGTGTCGTGAGACGAGCGCTCCGGGGACCTCTTCGGCCCGACGGGGGTCGCCGTCGAGCCGGGCGATGATCACCTGTCCGGTGTTGTACTCGTAGTCCTGCGCGCACTGCTCGGCGGTGAGGTCTGCTGTCACGGGGACCGGCCCGTTGAAGGTGTCGGCGTGTGTCGTGCCGAGCACGGGGATCGGGCGTCGCGCCTGGGCGAAGGCGACGGCGTGCGTCGAGTGTGTGTGGGTGACGCCGCCGATGGAGGGGAAGGCCCGGTAGAGGCACCGATGGGTTTCGGTGTCGGTGGACGGCCTGAGGTGCCCGTCGACGACCCGCCCGTCCTCCAGTGCCACCACCACCAAGTCGTCCTCGGTGAGGTCGGCGTAGGAGACCCCGGACGGCTTGATGACGAATACGCCGGCCTCTCGGTCCACTCCGCTGACGTTTCCCCAGGTGAGGGTGGCCAGACCGGCCTCCGGGATGCGCAGGTTGGCCGCGAGGACCTCGCGACGGAGGTCCTTGAGGATGGTCTCGCTCACTACGCTCTCACCGTCTCTCCGACATGCGCGGCGGCTTCTTGGGACCGGCGTCCGGCAGGCCCCGCAGTCACGCATGAGTGCTCTGGACTGATCGGGGGCCGCCAGGCATCGCGGCTGCGCGACCCGAGCTATCCCAGCTACCCCGATCGAATTGTGAGCGCTAACAAGGAGAAACCTCAAGAGGTCACGAGAAGATTCCTGCCCACAACATGTGGCCATCGCTGCATAATGTGAACGCCAACATCAATACCCCGTCGACAATCTCCCGATCGGTCCGAGATGTGTGCGGGCCGCGGCTGGTTCGGTACCTTGAGGGAAGGCCGCTCGATGAGGAAAGGAAGAGAGTTGACCCAGCTCCCAGACGTCTCGCGAGCGCCCACGATGACGGACGTCGCGCGGGTCGCCGGCGTGTCCCATCAGACCGTTTCACGGGTGCTCAGCGACCACCCGAACGTCAGCGCCAAGACCCGGGCCGCGGTGACACAGGTCATCGAGCAGCTCGGGTACCGCCGCAACTCGGCCGCCCGGGCTCTTGCCACTCGCCGGACCCACACGCTGGGCGTCATCGCGGTGAACACCACTCTGCACGGGCCCGCCAGCACCGTGGCGGGAGTTCAAGAGGCGGCTCGGGACCGCGGCTATCTGACGTCCGCCGTCACGCTTCGGACCGCCACGCAGACAGCCCTCGCCGAAGCCATGCAGCACCTCGCCGGGTGGGGCGTGGAGGGGATCGTCGCCGTCACTCCCCAACGAGACGCGGTGAGGGCTCTGGCGGCATTGGAAGCACCGTGCCCGGTGGTCACCGTGGAAGGCGGCCACACCCTGGACCTGCCAGGAGTGTCGCTGGACCAGAACCTCGGCGCTCGCATGATCACGGAACATCTTCTCGCGTCGGGCCACGCCACCGTGTGGCATGTCGCAGGCCCTCCCGACTGGCTCGAGAGCGAGGCCCGCACGCAGGGGTGGGAGGACGCCCTACGAGAGGTCGGCGCCGAGGTGCCGCCCCTGCTGCGCGGCGACTGGAGTCCGTTGTCGGGATACCAGGCCGGCCAGCAGCTCGCGGGTCGGGTCCGGGCGTCACGAGGGCGGGGAGCGGGCCTCACCGCGGTGTTCGTCGCCAACGACCAGATGGCCCTCGGTGTGCTACGGGCCTTGCGGGAAGCGGGCCTGCGCACGCCGGAGGACGTGGCGGTCGCCGGCTTCGACGACATCCCGGAGGCGGAGTTCTTCCCACCCCCGCTGACGACGATCCGTCAGGACTTCGCCTCGATCGGCCGCGACAGCATCGGGCTGCTCCTGGACCACATCGAAGGCCGGACCGACGAGTCGACGCACCTGGTGGTGGCGCCCGAGCTCATCGTGCGCGCCAGTACGGCCCGCAGGAGCTCTCCCCCCAGGGAATGACCGCCCCCCACCGCCCGGGGATTGCCTCTCCCCGTGGGGAGCCGGGCGGCCCGGGCGGACGCGCACCGGGAATGGCGAAGCGGTCGGCGGAGGAGATCTTCGCGGCTCTGGGTGAGCAGATGACGACCGCACCGACCCGCGAAACGGCCGACGCCGCCCCTCTCAGACAGTGACCGTGGTGCAACTGTGGACCGTGGTGAAACTGTGGATCGTGGTGGACCGGTACAGCTCACCCGGGCGCAGGAGGACCGTCGGGTACTCGGGGCGGTTCGGGGAGTCGGGGAAGTGCTGGGCTTCCGGCGCGCCCCCCGCGTAGGCACGGTACGAGCTACCTCCCTTGCCCGTGATGTCACCGGTCAGGCCTTGGGCGGTGTAGATCTGGATGCCCGGTTCCGTGGTGCGCCCGTCCATGCGGCGGACCGCCTGGTACGACAGGGTCAGGTTGTCAGCCCGGTCCGGCGCGTAGGTGACGCGGACGTTCAGGGCACCGGGGAATCCCTGGTCGCCGTGGGGGCTGTGCAGGAACAGGCGGACACCGGTGCGGTGCGCGGAGTGGAAGGGTCCGCACCGCCACACGCGCTGGTCGAACCCGTCGGGACCGCCGTGCAGCGTGTGCCCGTTCTCCTGGGTGGCAAGCCGGTAGGTGACGCCGTCGAGGACGAGACGGCCACGCGCGATGCGGTTGGCACAACGGCCCACCGTCGCGCCGAAGTGGCGTGCCGAGGCCTCGAAGGCGGCGGGGTCGCGGGCGGCGAGCACCACATCGGCAGTGTGGGCCCCAGCGGTCCGGCAGGATCAGGGAATGGAGACGGGCGCCGCGCGTGTGGACCTCCGCGCGGGCCGGCCGGGGAAGCCGAACCGCCACCTCTCCCCCGTTCATTCATCGGCCGTGCGGAGGGGACGGCCCGTCCGCGGACAGGCGGCAGTCTGTCTGGGTCAGGCAGCCTGGTCGGCAGATTCGCGTGCGTGTTCCACGGCGGTGTTCCCTGGAAGTCGGTCCGTCCGAGGGCGTGCCGGGAAGCAAGCCGTGATCGCGGCACGCGAAGGCGGTGGCACGGGCTGATGGGCAGAGGAGCCGGGAGTCAGGCGGCGGCAGCGCGGCGTCCACTCATCAGCCGTTGCAGCACGATGAACACGAGCAGCAGGGCGCCGATGATGATCCGGGTCCACCAGGAGCTGAGCGTGCCCTGGAAGTTGACGACCGTCTGGATCATGCCGAGGACGAGCACGCCGAGGGCGGTGCCGAGGACGAAGCCGGAACCTCCGGTCAGCAGCGTGCCGCCGATCACGGTGGCGGCGATCGCGTCGAGTTCCATGCCCATGGCGTGGAGGGCGTAGCCGGAGAGCATGTAGAAGGTCAGCAGGAGGCCGCCGAGTGCGGAGCACAGGCCGCTGACGGCGTATACGGCCATCTTGGTGGAGGCCACGGGAAGGCCCATCAGGCGTGCGGAGGACTCATTGCCGCCCAGCGCGTACACGTTGCGGCCGAAGCGCGTGTGGTGCAGTACGACGAAGGCGATCACCAGCACGGCCAGGGCGATGACCACCGGGATCGAGACGAACAGTCCCCCGGGGCCGTACAGCCGGGTCTGCGCGATTCCCGCCGTGGTGGGGTCGCTGATCGTGATGGATTCGGTGCTGATCGTGTAGCAGAGCCCGCGGGCGAGGAACATGCCGGCCAGGGTGACGATGAACGGCTGGATCTCGAAGGTGTGGATGATCCAGCCCATGAGCGTCCCGCTCGCGGCGCCGACCAGCAGGACCAGTGGAATGACGGTGGCCAGGGGCCAGCCGTGTGACTCGACCAGCCAGGCGGTGATCATGGTCGACAGGGCCACCATGGAGCCGACGGACAGATCGATGCCGCCGGTGAGGATGACGAAGGTTGCCCCGACCGCGACGACCAGGAGGAATCCGTTGTCGATCAGCAGGTTCAGCACGACTTGCGCGGAGAGGAAGCCCTCGTAGCGCACCGATCCGACGCTGAACATGACGACCAGCAGGACGGCCGTGACGATCAGTGGGATACGGGTGCGGGTGCGCGGGGACACGGTCGCGAAGGGGCGGGTGAGTTGCGCGGCGGCGCTCGCGATGCTGGTACTCATGCGCGTACCTCCTGCTGCTGCGGGGCGGCGCCCGCCGAAGTGTGGGAGCGGGGAGCGGTTGTCCTGCGGCGGCGCAGGACCTTGGCCCGGAAGACCGGGGACTGCACGAGGCAGACGACGATGACGACGAAGGCCTTGAAGACGAGGGTGGTCTCGGGTGGAACGCCGAGGGTGTAGACGGTGGTGGACAGCGTCTGGATGATCAGGGCCCCCAGGACGGTGCCGCCGAGGGAGAAGCGTCCTCCGGTCAGGGCGGTGCCGCCGACGACGACGGCGAGGATCGCGTCGAGTTCGATCCACAGGCCGGCGTTGTTGCCGTCGGCACTGGAGACGTTGGAACTGATCATCAGCCCGGCGACGGCGGCGCACAGCGCACTGAATACGTAGACCACGGCGAGCAGACCGCCGGCGCGGATGCCGACCAGGCGGCTGGCGGCGGGGTTGCCGCCCACGGACTCGATCAGCATCCCCAGTGCGCTGCGACGGGTGATGAAGGCGGTGAGCGCGACGAGGGCGGCTGCCAGGAGGACGGCGAACGGGACGGTCAGCCAGTAGCCGCCTCCGATCATCTTGTAGGGGCCGCTGGTCACCGTGATGATCTGGCCGCCGGTGATCAGCTGGGCGACGCCACGGCCCGCGACCATGAGGATCAAGGTGGCCACGATGGGCTGCACCCCCAGCCCGGACACCAGGAAGCCGTTGGCGAGGCCCAGCACGAGGGCGACGCCGAGCGCGAGGGCGACGGCCGTGAGCATGGTGGCGACGCTGCCGGGATGTGCGGCGGTGGAGAGGTGCCCACAAGCGAGGGCCCCGGCGATGGCGACGGTGGAACCCACCGAGAGGTCGATGCCGCGGGTGGCGATGACGAGGGTCATGCCGAGCGCCACCAAGGTGAGGGGCGCGCCGAACTGGAGGATGTCGATGAGGCTGCCGTAGAGGTGGCCGTCACGTACGCGGACGGAGAAGAAGTCGTGGTGGAAAGCGAGGTTGCCGAGGAGCAGGGCGAGCAGGGCGAGCGTCGGCCACAGCAGGCGGTGGCCGGCCAGTCGTCTCCCGATTCCGCCGGCCGCCTCGGACTTGGCAGGCTGGGGGGTCATGAGTCCGCTCCGGTGGCGATGGTCGTGAGTATGCGTTCGGGCGTGACGCTGTCGTCGTTCGTGAGGGTGGCCACCATGCGATGGTCGCGGAGCACGGCGATGCGGTGGCTCAGGCGCAGGACCTCTTCGAGTTCCGCCGAGATGAACAGCACGGCGGTGCCTTCGCTCGCCAGACGGGCCACGAGTTTCTGGATCTCCGCCTTGGCCCCGATGTCGATGCCCCGGGTGGGTTCGTCGAGGATCAGGAGCCGGGGTTCCGTCAGCAGCCAACGGGCGAGGAGGGCTTTCTGCTGGTTGCCTCCGCTGAGGTGGCGTACCTGCGCTTCGGGGTCGGCGGGGCGGATGTCCAGGGCTTCGATCCAGTGCCGTGCCAGTTCGTCCTGTTTCGCACGGGCCAGCGGCCTGATCCAGCCGCGGGCGGCCTGCAGAGCGAGGATGATGTTCTCGCGGACCGTGAGCTCGCCCACCAGTCCCTCGGACTTGCGGTTCTCGGAGCAGAAAGCGATGCCTCGGGCGATGGCGTGGCGGGGGGTGCGCAGGAGTACCTTCTTGCCCTCGATGCTCACTTCTCCGGCGTCCGCGCTGTCCGCGCCGAACAGGAGGCGCGCCACCTCGGTGCGGCCTGAGCCCAGGAGGCCGGCCAGTCCGATGACCTCGCCGGCATGGATGTCGAGGTCGTACGGTTCGATCGAGCCCGTGCGGGTCAGTTGTCGTGCCTGGAGGAATGGCTCGCTGGTCGCCCGTTCGGCCGCTTGCTCGTGGGCACGGTCGGACAGCTGGTCGAGGGTGGCCAGTTCTCGGCCGATCATGCGCTGTACCAGCGTCACCGGAGTGAGTTCGCCGATGGGGTACTCGCCTTCCAGGCGGCCGTTGCGCAGGACGGTGACGCGGTCGCAGAGATCGAATACCTGGTCGAGGAAGTGCGTGACGAACAGGATGGCCACGCCGCGGTCCCGCAGGCGCCGCACCAGGGTGAAGAGCTGGGCGACCTCCTCGCGATCCAGGCTGGAGGTGGGTTCGTCCAGCACGAGCACCTTCGCCGAGACGTCCACCGCCCGAACGATGGCGACCAGCTGCTGAACCGCCAGGGAGTGCGAACCGAGCAGACTGGTGACGTCCAGGTCGAGGTCCAGCTCCGTCAGCAGCTCTGCCGCCCGCTGCCGCATCGCGGACCAGCGGATGAGGCCGAGCCTGCGCGGTTCCCGCCCGATGAGGATGTTCTCGGCGACCGAGATGTTCGGGCAGAGGTTGACCTCCTGGTAGACGGTGCTGATTCCGGCCCGCTGCGCCTGGAGGGGGTCTCCGAACGTGTGAGGCCGGCCGTCGACGAGGATGGTGCCGCCTTCAACGGGGTGGACACCGGTGAGCGCCTTGATCAAGGTGGACTTCCCGGCGCCGTTCTCGCCCATCAGGGCGTGCACCTCACCGGGGAAGAGCCGCAGGGCGACCCCGTCGAGGGCGAGCACGCCCGGGAACTGCTTGCGGATGTCCCGGGCTTCCAGGACCGGCCGCGGGCCGCCGGCGTCCGCGGGCCGCGGGGTGGACGGGGATGCCATCCGCCCTCCTCTCATGGGTGGGGTGGTGGAGCGGGCTCCGGACGGTGAAGGAGGCACCGGGGCCGGGCCTCCTCCGGCACCGGAACGTGCGGTCTCAGTAGTTCCGGGACGGCAGCGCGGCCGCGGCCTTGTCCTGCGGGAAGACACCCTCCTCGGTCTCGACACGAGTCGGGACGTTCTCCCCCGCCACGACCTTCTTGGCCAGATCCATCAGCTGGTCACCGAGCATCGGGTTGCACTCCACCACGACGTTGATCTTGCCCTCGGTCATCGCGACGAAGGCGTCCTTGATTCCGTCCACCGAGATCACCTTGATGTCCGTCCCGGGCTTCTTGCCGGACTCCTCGATGGCCTGGATGGCGCCGAGGGCCATGTCGTCGTTGTGGGCGTAGAGGACGTCGATGTCCTCCTGGGACTTCAGGAACGCCTGCATGACTTCCTTGCCCTTGGCGCGGGTGAAGTCGCCCGACTGCGAGGCAACGATCTTGAACTTGCTGTCAGTGCGGATGACGTCGGCGAAGCCGGCCTTGCGGTCGTTGGCGGGCGCGGAGCCCGTGGTGCCCTGGAGCTCGACGATGTTGACCGGGCCCTGCTCGTTCGCGTACGCGCCGGTCAGCCACTCGCCCGCGGACTTGCCCTCCTTGACGAAGTCCGAGCCCAGGAAGGTCTTGTAGAGGGAGGTGTCCTTGGTGTCCACGGCGCGGTCGGTGAGGATGACCGGGATGCCTGCATCCTTGGCCTCCTTCAGCACCGTGTCCCAACCGGACTCCACGACCGGCGAGAAGGCGATGACGTCGACCTTCTGCTGGATGAAGGTGCGGATCGCCTTGATCTGGTTCTCCTGCTTCTGCTGCGCGTCGGAGAACTTGAGGGTGATCCCGGCCTTCTTCGCCGCCTCCTGGACGGACTTGGTGTTGGCGGTACGCCAACCGCTCTCGGCGCCGACCTGGGCGAAGCCCATCGTGATCGTGCCGTCGGAGCCTCCCTTGGCCCCTGAGGAGGGGGAGCCGGAGGCGGGGCCCTCGGTCGAGCAGGCGGTCAACGCCGAGGAGGCGAGAAGGGCGGCGGTGAGGACGAGAGCTGCTCTGCGAGCCATGTCGAGTGTCCTTTCAGGGTGTACGGAAGAGGCGCCGTGCGGCCGGGGCCGGGCTTTGCCCACCAGGAGTCCAGGGGTGCCGCCGCGCTGCACGACGGCCGGCGCGGTCGGCGTCGGGGTCGGGTCGGGGTCGGCAGGAGAGGGAGACCCTTGGGAAGAGAGCGCTGTCGCATTGTGAGCGTTAACAAGCCCCGTTCTCAACCCCCTTGCGCGCGTTACCTGTCCGTTATCGCGCCGGGTGCGGCAATGAGGCGGGCTCCATCCTTCGCGACACCGTCGACCTCGACCCGACCATCCGATGAAGCCTCAACCCGCGCCATGTCAACGACCGATTCACTCGGACCGTCAGACGCATACGGAGGCCGCTGCACCGATGGAGCTCACATACGACCCCACGCAGACCTCTTGCCCATCGATATTGTTAGCGCTCACAATGCGTTTGGACCACCCGGCCGACCGCCAGGATTGCGGGCGGCAACTCCGCCTGCCGGGCCGCCTGTCGGGCCGCCTGCCGCCCCACGGCTCCTTCGAAAGGCACTCTGTTGACGTCACCCCATCCCCTCGCGCCCACCCCGTATTCCGAGGAATCGGAGCAGTACACGGTCGGCGTCGACTTCGGCACGCTGTCGGGCCGCGCCGTGGTGGTGCGGGTTCGCGACGGTCAGGAGCTGGCCGCGGCGGTCCACGCCTACCGGCACGGCGTCATCGACCGGCACCTGCCGCACGGCGGTGCGCTACTGCCTCCGGACTGGGCCCTGCAACACCCCCAGGACTGGCGGGACGTACTGCGTCGCGCCGTCCCGGAGGCCGTGGCGGCGGCCGGGGTCGATCCTGCCGCGGTGATCGGCATCGCCACCGACTTCACCGCGTGCACCGTCCTGCCCACACTGGCCGACGGAACTCCCCTCGCCGAGACGGAGCTCGCCGGACGCCCGCACGCGTGGCCCAAGCTGTGGAAGCACCACGCAGCCCAGTCACATGCCGACCGCATCAACGAACTCGCCCACGCCCGCGGGGAGAAGTGGATCGCCCGCTACGGCGGCCGGATCTCCTCCGAGTGGCAGTTCGCGAAGGCCCTCCAGGTCTTGGAGGAGGATCCGCTCGTCTACGAAACCTGCGCGCGGTGGATCGAGGCTGCCGACTGGATCGTGTGGCAGCTCACCGGAACCGAGTCCCGCAACGCCTGCACGGCCGGGTACAAGGGCATCCACCAGGACGGCGCCTACCCGAGCGAGGAGTACCTGGCCGCACTGAACCCCCGGTTCGCCGACTTCGCACGCACCCGCCTCGAATTCCCCCTCTCTGCGCTGGGCTCACGAGTGGGCTCGCTCAGCACCGAGGCAGCAGTTTGGACAGGGCTGCGCCCCGGCATCGCCGTGGCCGCGGGCAACGTCGACGCCCACGTCACCGCAGCGGCGGCCCAGGCCGTCGAGGACGGTCAACTGCTCGCCATCATGGGCACCTCCACCTGCCACGTCGTGAACGCTCCCGTCCTCGCCGACGTCCCCGGCATCTGCGGTGTCGTCAACGGTGGGATCGTCGAGGGAACCTACGGCTACGAGGCCGGCCAGAGCGCGGTCGGCGACATCTTCGCCTGGGTGCTGGACCAAGGCGTCCCGTCGGACTACCTCGCCGAGGCCGCCGACCGCGGCGAGGACCTGCACACCCTGCTGACCCGGAAGGCCGCCCGACAGCCGGTCGGCGGCCACGGACTGGTCGCCCTCGACTGGCTGAACGGCAACCGTTCCGTCCTCGTCGACCACCACCTCTCCGGAGTCATCGTGGGTCTCACCCTCGCGACCCGCCCCGAGGACGTCTACCGCGCGCTGCTCGAGGCCACCGCGTTCGGCACCCGCGTCATCGTGGAGGCCCTGGAGACGGGCGGCGTACCGGTGAACGAGTTCATCGTCGCCGGCGGGCTGGCCAAGAACGAACTGCTGATGCAGATCTACTCCGACGTGCTGCGCCGCCCCGTCTCCCTCGCCGCGTCCGACCAGGGCCCCGCCCTGGGGTCGGCCATCCACGCCGCCGTAGCGGCCGGCGCGCACACCGACGTGCGAACCGCCACCGCCGCCATGGGCCGCCGACGGCCCGCCGTCTACACGCCCGACGCCTCCCGAGCCGACGCCTACGACGCCCTCTTCGCCGAATACCGGCTCCTGCACGACCACTTCGGCACCGGCGGTCTGCTGCACCGCCTGAGGAACATGCGCGACACGGCCCACACCGCGGGCTGACCCCGCCCCCCGTTCGTTCCCGCTTCCCCACCGCGCCCGCCGCCCTCACCACCGTTGCGGGACGTCACCTTCAGGAGTCCATGTGCCCAGCCGAACATCCCCCGCCCAGGAAATCTGGTTTCTCACCGGCAGCCAAGGCCTGTACGGGGAGGAGACGCTGAAGCAGGTCGCCGAACAGTCGCGACAGATCGCCACCGCGCTGGCGGACGCCTCCGGCATTCCCGCGCGCGTGGTGTGGAAGCCGGTACTGACCGACGCCGACGCCATCCGCCGGGTGTGCCTCGACGCGAGCGCCGACGACCGGTGCATCGGGCTCATGGCCTGGATGCACACCTTCTCGCCGGCCAAGATGTGGATCGCCGGACTGGACGCGCTGCGCAAGCCGTTGCTGCATCTCCACACCCAGTCGAACGTGGCCCTGCCCTGGGACACCATCGACATGGACTTCATGAACCTGAACCAAGCCGCGCACGGGGACCGCGAGTTCGGGCACATCCAGTCCCGTGTCGGCGTACCCCGCAAGACCGTGGCCGGCCACGTCACCGACCCTGTGACGACCGCACGCATCGCGGTCTGGGCGCGGGCAGCCGCCGCACGATCCGAACTGGCCACCCTCAAGGTCGCCCGCTTCGGCGACAACATGCGCGACGTGGCCGTCACCGAGGGCGACAAGGTCGAGGCCCAGCTGCGCTTCGGCGTTTCCGTAAACACCTACGGCGTCAACGAGCTGGTGGAGGTCGTCGACAGCGCGGACGAGACCGAGGTGACTTCCCTCGTCAAGGAGTACGAGGACCTGTACCACCTGGCGCCGGAACTACGGCCCGGAGGCGAACGGCACGACTCGCTGCGTTACGCGGCCCGCATCGAAGCCGGCCTGCGCACCTTCCTGGAAGCGGGCGGCTTCAGGGCCTTCACCACCAACTTCGAGGACCTGGGCGGACTGCGCCAGCTGCCCGGCCTCGCGGTCCAGCGGCTCATGGCCCAGGGGCACGGCTTCGGAGGAGAGGGCGACTGGAAGACCGCCGTCCTGCTGCGCGCCCTCAAGGTGGCCGCCACCGGCCTCCCAGGCGGCACCTCCTTCATGGAGGACTACACCTACGACCTGACACCGGGCAACGAGCTCATCCTCGGCGCACACATGCTGGAAGTCTGCCCCACCCTCGCGGCGGCCAGGCCCAGCTGCGAGATCCACCCGCTCGGCATCGGAGGGCGGGAGGACCCGGTGCGCCTTGTGTTCGACGCCGCCCCCGGCCCGGCCGTGGTGGTCGGCCTCGCCGACCTCGGCGACCGCTTCCGCCTGATCGCCAACGACATCGACGTGGTGGCACCCCCTCACCCGCTGCCCGCCCTGCCCGTTGCCCGCGCGGTCTGGCGGCCCCACCCCGACCTGCGGACCTCCACCGAATCCTGGCTGACGGCCGGAGGACCGCACCACACCGTCCTCAGCACCGCCCTCACCTCCGACCACCTCGACGACCTGGTGGAAATGCTCCGCCTGGAACTCGCGCTCATCGACGAGACCACCACCCCGAAGCAGTTCCGGCGCGACCTCCGCTGGAACCAGGCGTACTACCGGCTGGTACGAGGACTGTGAACCCGTTGAAGTGAGCCGCCGGGCGTCAGCGGGCGTCTTCCACCACTTGACCACAGACCCGGGCCCTTGCTGACCCTTCAGGCGCAGTCCGGTGTACCTCCAGAACCAGTGGCGGCGCATCAAGCGCGTCAACGAGGTCGATCCCCGCGGCGCGCAACTTGTGCACCGTCAGGCCGGTCTCGTCGAACGGGTGTCGCCGCTTGCCCAGACACGCGCACGACGTGACCGGCCGATTCCGTCGGATGCACCCGTGCGGAGGAGGGGCGGCCGTAGACGCGCATCCTCCGGAACCGGTTGGTGTCCGCCCAGCTGCATGGAGTGGAGATCCTCGACACCCGGGACCGACTGAAGGCCCTGCTCAGCACGTATGCGGTGGACCGTTCGAGTGGAGATCTCAAGCCGCGGCTCGGGGTGGTGACCTGGAACCAGCACATGAGCGTGCTGGGCAAGTTCTACCGGCTGTACGACGCCGAGTCCGTGGCCCGCGTCGAGCTGGTCCTCACCCTGCGGGAGCTGGGCCTCGGGCTCGACGACGTGCGCAGCACCAGGTGCAGCCCGGCTCTGGGCGCCGAGGCCGTCCTTCACCTCGACGACCCTGGCACTCGGCGGTGTCGTCGGCGTGACCCGTGCGGCCGTTGCGCTGGTGGCGGTGTGGGCCGTCCTAGTCGTGGCGCCGACCCTGGCCGCCAGCCGTACGGCCTTCGCCCTGCAGACGGACGGTCTGCCCGTGTGGGGGCTGATCCTCGCGCTCGCCATCGGTGTCGTGATCGCGCGCAGGAGAGCGTACTCCGTGCTGGGAGCCCATCGATGACGACCGGTCCGGCCAGTGTGTCCTTACCCAGCGATCTCGTCGCGCGCATCCCGATGAGTGGCTGAAACACCACAGCCACACCGGCACCCCTGGATCTCTCGACCCTGCGAGTGACCGAAATCAACCCACCAACGACGCAAGGAACACCACATGATGACCGCGGTGAGCGCGGCTGACATCGCGCCGGCGGCCTACGCCTGGGAGATCCAGGCCACCGGGCTGAAGGTCAGAGTCGGCAGGAACCGGATGGCCGTCGACGGGCTCGACCTGAAGCTCGGCAGCGGCGTACACGGACTCCTCGGCCCCAACGGGGCGGGCCAGACCAACCTCATCCGGACACTGGCCTCCGTCCTGCGCCCCACCGGGGGCACCCTGGAGCTGCTCGGCGAGTCCGCGGGCGCCATGGGCGAGCACCCCCGGACCGACACCGGCGAGCCCGTGGCTTTCACAGCATGGCCGGAGCTGCGGAAGCCCGAGGGGCCGGAGACGTCCGCCGATCCGGTCCTCGCGACTGTCTGGGAGCACTGCCGCGAGACCGCACCGCTGCGCGACGGCGAGCACCTCTCCGTCGCGCGCTCCCTCCCGACGGCCGGCAGGAGCCGTCGCCGATCACGGACATGCTGCTGCACCGGGTGCTCGCCCAGATCCTGCACTCGAAGAAGAACCTGGCCTGGTCCTACGTCGCCCTGGCCGGTATGCAGTGGTGGCGCCCGTTCTTCACCCGCCTCGACCAGCATCCGCTCGCTTCTGCACCCGGCACCGGTGAGCCGGCTGCACTGAGCCGCACCGAGTTCGAGCATGCCCTCCACGAAGCCTTCAGGAACTGGCACCGACCGGCTGCGCTCCAAGCCAACCCGCTCACCCGCAGCGCACTGCTCGCCGGATACGAGGAGGCAGACCTCGCGGCCCGAGTGCGGCACGGGCTGCTGGACGCCGTCGACGCACTGCGCGAGTCAGAGCACTAGCTGGCAGGCAGGCGGGTGGGATCGGCGATGATCTGTCGAACGGTCGACCATGCCGCGCCCAGCACCGGTCCGCGGCGCCCCAGCGCGGAGGGGCGCACCGCCTCCGGGGTCCAGGGCCGGACGGTGACCCGGGCGGCCAGTTCGGCGCGTATCGACGGGAGGAGCCAGTCGGCGAGTTCGGCGTAGGCGCCGCCCAGAACGAGGGAGTCCGGGTCGATCAGGTTCACTGCCGAGGCGAGGGCGAGTCCCAGGGCCCGTCCGGCGCGGTCCAGGGCGCGAAGGGTCGACGCGTCCCCGGCGCCTGCCCGTTCGGCCAGCAGGGCCACCGGGTCGCCGACGTGTCCCAGCCCGGCCTCGCGCAGCACGGCCGCTTCGCCCGCGTACTGCTCCAGGCAGCCGCGTGCCCCGCAGGCGCAACGGGCGCCTTCCGGGTGGACGGGCAGGTGGCCGAGTTCGCCTGCGAAGCCGCGGGCGCCCCGGAACAGCTGCCCGCCGATGACCAGTGCGGCACCGATTCCGGCCTCGGCGGAGACGTGTACGAAGGTCTCGGCGGGGTGCCCCTGGTGCCACTGCTCGGCCAGCGCCCCGAGGTTGGCCTCGTTCTCCGGCTCGGGCACGGTGCCGGGGTCGGGCCAGTGGTCGGCGGGGCGGACCGCCTGCCAGCCGAGGTTGGGCGCGTTCGCGATCAGCCCGCTCGGCGCGTTCGGCACCACCCCCGGCACGGCCAGGACGCGGCCCTCGACGCGCAGGCCGAGGACGGCGGCCTCGGCCTCCGCCTCGGCGCCCAGCGCGGCGGCCTCCGCCAGCACCTGCCCGGCCGGCCGGCCGGCGTTGGCCCGCTCCACCCGACGCCACACCCGGGGTTCACCGCGCAGGTCCACGACGCACGCGGCGAGATGGGTGACGCCGATCTCCAGGCCGAGGCCCGCGGGACCCCGATCGCTCAGGGTCAGTGCCCGTCCGGGGCGGCCGACCCGTCCGCTGGGCGCGGTCTCCGTCTCGGTCAGCGCTCCGCGACCGATGAGCTCGTCGACCATGGAGGAGACGGCCGGCCTGGTCAGGCCCGTGTGCCCGGCGACGTCCGCCCGGGAGAGCGGGCCGTGCGCGGCGACTGCGCCGATCACCACCGCGAGGTTCTGCCGACGCATCCCCTGCTGCGAGGCGGGCGCGGCGTCCACGCCCCCGCTCGCCCTGCCGATCCCCGTCATTGACCCGACCCTCCTATCGCCCTCCCGGCGGGACCTCCTGCAACGCCCGCGCCCGCCGCAGCGTACTGGTGATCCGTTCGAGCGTGTCGTCGTCACGGGTCACGGGTTCCAGCACCCGGCCCTCGGCGGTCCGCCAGCGCCGGGCGACGGCGTCGGCAGGCTCACCGGTGAGCAGTGCGGCGGCCTGGGCGGCGGCCCCGAGCGCGACCGGTTCCTGGGCCGCGGGCACCTGAACCGCTCGACCGGACAGCCGCAGGACGGTCCGCTGCCAGGCCCGGCCGCGGGCTCCGCCGCCGATCAGCAGCAGGGGTTCGTCGGGGGCGGGTTTCTCGCCTCCGGCACGCAACACGTCGTCCAGGGCCGCGAGCAGGGCTTGGGCGGCGCCGTCGTAGGCGGCCTGGAGCAGCTGTCCCGGCGTGGTGTCGTGGCGCAGGCCGTGGACCAAGCCGGAAGCACCCGGGAGGTCCGGAGTGCGCTCGCCGTCCAGATGGGGAAGCACCACCACCGTGCCGCCACCCTCGACGTCCTCGCGGTCGCGGCCGACGAGGGCGGCGAAGCGGTCCACGGCGAGGGTGCAGTTGAGCGTGCAGGCGAGCGGCAGCCAGCCGCCGAGGGCATCGGCGAAGCCGGCGACGGTTCCGCTCGGGTCGGTGGGCCGGGTCCGGCCGACGGCGTAGACGGTGCCGGAGGTACCGAGGCTCAGCACCGGACGTCCGGGCGTCAGGCCCAGCCCGAGGGCGGCCGCCATGTTGTCACCGGTCCCGGTGGCCACCAGCACGCCCTCGCGCAGTGGCATCCCTGCTCGGACGACGCCCGCCCGGGCGCCCGGCGGGAGGACCTGTGGCAGTAGCCCGGGGTCGAGGCCGATCCGGCCGAGGACGTCCTGGTCGTAGCCGTCCGGGCCCCACCAGCCGGTTCCCGACGCGTCACCGCGGTCGGTGACCGCCTCGCCGGTCAGCCGCTCCGTCAGGAAGTCGTGGGGAAGCCGGACGGCCGCGACGCGGTCTGCTGCGGCACGCTCGTTGGCGCGCAGCCAGGCCCACTTGGCGGCCGTGAAGGCGGCCGTCGGGACGCTGCCGGTGCGGCGGGCGAGCTCTGCCGGGCCGAACGCGGCTGCGAGTTCGGCGGCCTGCGGGGCGGAGCGGACGTCGTTCCACAGCAGCGCCGGGCGCACCGGCCGGCCCGCCGTGTCGAGGGTGACCAGGCCGTGCTGCTGGCCGGCGATCGAGCAGGCGGCGGCACGATCCGCCCAGCCGGTGCCCACCATGGCCTCGCCGAGCCCCCACCACCACTGGTCGGGGTCGCTCTCGCGTCCGGCGCCCGCGCTGACGGCGTGCGCGGCGCGGCCTTCGCCCAGGACGGCGCCGGTTTCCAGGTCGACGGCGAGGGCCTTGGTGGACTGGGTCGAGCTGTCGACACCGATCACGACACGCTGTGCAGACATGCGTTCCTCCGGTGGGGTTCCTTCTGGCGTCTCGGCATACTAATTTGTTTTTCGTCATTACAAATAGCCCTCGGCCCTGATCCGGAGCGCCTCATGACCAGCGACCCGCTCGTCCCCACTCCCGCGCACAGGTTCACCTTCGGCCTGTGGACCGTCGGCTGGCAGGGCCGGGACCCCTTCGGTGACGCCACCCGAGCCGCCCTCGACCCGGTCGAGACCGTGCAGCGGGTGGCCGAACTCGGCGCCTACGGCGTCACGTTCCACGACGACGACCTGATCCCCTTCGCCGCCGACGGCACCGCACGCGAGCAGGCGGTCAAGCGCTTCCGCACCGCACTCGACACGGCCGGGTTGAAGGTGCCGATGGCCACCACCAACCTCTTCACCCACCCGGTGTTCAAGGACGGCGCTTTCACCGCCAACGACCGGGACGTGCGCCGGTACGCGCTGCGCAAGACGATCCGCAACATCGACCTGGCCGTGGAACTCGGTGCCTCGGTCTACGTCGCCTGGGGCGGCCGCGAGGGCGCCGAGTCGGGCGCGGCCAAGGACGTGCGCACCGCCCTCGACCGGCTGAAAGAGGCCTTCGACCTACTGGGCGAGTACGTCGAGAACCAGGGTTACGACCTGCGCTTCGCGATCGAACCCAAGCCCAACGAGCCACGCGGCGACATCCTGCTGCCCACCATCGGCCACGCCCTGGCGTTCATCCACGAGTTGGACCGGCCCGAGCGGGTCGGCCTCAACCCGGAGGTCGGCCATGAGCAGATGGCCGGGCTGAACTTCCCGCACGGCATCGCCCAGGCCCTGTGGCACGGCAAGCTGTTCCACATCGACCTCAACGGCCAGTCCGGCATCAAGTACGACCAGGACCTGCGCTTCGGAGCGGGCGACCTGCGCCAGGCCTTCTGGCTGGTCGACCTGCTGGAGTCGGCCGGCTACGACGGGCCCCGTCACTTCGACTTCAAGCCGCCGCGCACCGAGGACTCTGCCGGCGTCTGGGCCTCGGCGGCCGCATGTATGCGCAACTACCTGCTTCTGGCGGAGCGTTCCCGCGCCTTCCGGGCCGATCCGGAGGTCCGGGCCGCGCTCGCCGCCTCCCGACTGCCCGAACTTGCGCTCCCCACCGCCGAGGACGGCCTGGCCGGGCTACTGGCCGACCGGTCCGCCTTCGACGAGTTCGACGTCGATGCCGCCGCCCGCCGCGGCATGGCCTTCGAACAGCTGGACCAGCTCGCCCTCGAACACCTCCTCGGCGCCCGCTGAGCCGGTGTGCCCATGAACCGGGCCGTGACGTTCCACGGCCCGGCTCCGCCACGAGGGAACCGCCAGGGGCCGACAGAGGCCGCCGCGCAGTGACTCGGCCATGGCGTTGAAGTGCGACTCGCAGTCGCCGACCCAGTACGCCGAAGTCGGCCTTGAAGCGCGTACTCCGGCCCCCGCCGCACCGAACCGGCGTGGTGCGTGACGCGGACCCCGATCACGCCCTCGGCCGGCGACCGGCACTCGACGGTCGGCAACAGACCGTTGAGCGTGTCGCCGCGGCCGCGCACGTGCTCCACCGGCGCGTGGAGGGTCATCCGGTGTTCGTCGGCCCGGACGTCCGCGACCTCGGTGGCGTAACGCGTGGTGAACCTCGGGGGCATCAGCCAGTAGCCGTCGGTGAACTTCATCGTGCAGGTTCCTCCGTCCGCGCGCGGTGCGCGGTGATCAGGCCCCGGTACCAGTGGTAGCTGTCCTTGGGCGTTCGGGTCAGGGCGTCGTAGTCGACGTGGACCAGGCCGAAACGCTGGCCGTAGCCGCGCGCCCACTCGAAGTTGTCCAGCAGCGACCGGACGTAGTAGCCGCGCACGTCCACCCCTGCGGAGATGGCGTCGGCGACGGCGGCGAGGTGGTCCGCGAGGTAGTCGATCCGCTCGGTGTCATGGACCCGGCCGTCGGGGCCGACGGTGTCTCCCTCGGCGGAGCCGTTCCCGGTGATCCAGACCGGCGGAAGCCGCGGGTAGCGGGCGTGGAGTTCACGGAGCAACTCTGTGAGCGCGTCCGGGACGACGGGCCATCCCATGGTGGTGTGCCGGGCCCGGTACCGGTCCAGCTCGGTGACGCCGATGTCCACGGCGGTGCGCACTTCGGGGTCGGCCTCGCCGTGGGGGGCGGCGGCGAACGTCACCGGGCGGTAGAAGTTGACTCCGAGGAAGTCCAGCGGGGCGCCGATCAGTTCCAGGTCGCCCGGCAACCGCCAGGGGCCGTCTGCGAAGCCGGCCCAGGTCTCGCCCTCGTGCGCGGGGTAACGGCCCGCGAGGAGCGGCTCGGTCCAGACCTCGTTGTGGAGGACCTTGGCCCGGCGCAGGGCGGCCCGGTCCTCGGGGAGGGCGGAGGCGAGATGGATGCGGTCGAGGTTGAGGGTGATCCCGGCCTCCTGGGCGCCCGCGGCGCGCAGCTCCCGTATCGCGAGGCCGTGGGCGACCAGCAGGTGGTGGGCGGCCGCCAGCGCGCCGCGGCCCTCCTCGGCACCGGGTGCGTGCCGCCCCTCGGCGTAGCCGGCGAAGGCGGAGCAGTACGGCTCGTTGAGGGTGATCCAGCGCTCCACCCGGTCCCCGTAGCGCTCGGCCGCGAGGGCCGCGTACTGCGCGAACGCCTCGGCGGTCTCCCTGACGCGCCAGCCGCCGCGGCCCTCCAGGGCTTGGGGCAGGTCCCAGTGGTAGAGAGTGGCGGCGGGTGCGACTCCGGCGGCCAGCAGCTCGTCGATCAGGCGGTCGTAGAAGTCCAGGCCCTTGGCGTTGACCGGCCCGGTGCCCCCGGGCAGCAGGCGGGGCCAGGCGATCGAGAAGCGGTAGCTGTCGACGCCGAGCCCGCGCAGCAGGGCCACGTCCTCGCGGTAGCGGTGGTAGTGGTCGCAGGCGGTGTCGCCCGTTGCACCGTCGAGCGTACGGCCGGGGGTGTGGCTGAAGGTGTCCCAGATGGACGGGCCTCGGCCGTCCTGGTCGTGGGCGCCCTCGATCTGGTAGGCGGCGGTCGCGGCACCGAAACAGAACCCGGTGGGCAGTTCCGGGAAGGCCGGGGTGCTCATGGGCAGTACCTCATGGGTCTGTCGTGCTCCTCGGTCTCGGGGGCGGGGCTCAGTGCGTGGGCGCGCGGGGCCTCGCCCGGTCTGCCCGGTCCGGTGGTGCGGGGCGGTCAGAGCGCCGGGGCCACGTCGCGCTCGCGCAGCCAGGCCAGTTGGACGGGCGGGTTGGAGCCGTGGCCGCCGCCGTGGTCGCCGAACGGCCACACGGTCATGGTGCGGTCCTCGCCCGCGTAGTGGTTGAAGGCGGCGTAGACCGTGGAGGGCGGGCAGACCGGGTCCATCAGGCCCACGCTGAACAGCGTCGGCACGGTGGCCCGCCGGGCGAAGTGGACGCCGTCGAAGTGGTCGAGGGTGGCGAAGGCCGGTTCCACGCGGTGGCGGCTGTGCCAGCGCAGGTACTTGACGATCTCCTGGTACGGGCCGTCGCCGCAGATCGCGGCAGCGTGGCGGAAGTGGCACAGGAACGGGAGGTCCGGCATCGCCGCCGCCACGCGGTCCCCGGCGAGACCGGCGACGGCGAGCGCCAGACCGCCGCCCTGGCTGGCTCCGGCCACCACGATCCGACGGCCGTCGAGTCCGGGCAGCTCCGCGACCGCGTCCACGGCTCGCACGCAGTCGGTGACCAATCGCCGGTAGTAGTAGGTGTCGGGAGAGTCGATGCCGCGGGTCATGAAGCCCTCGACCCACTGCGTGCCGTCGCCCATGCCCCGGTCCGGGGTGTCGTGGCCCTGGCCCCGGCTGTCGACGACGAGTTGGGCGTAGCCGGCGGCGGACCAGAACAGGTGGTCGGTGGGCAGTCCCCGTCCGCCGCCGTAGCCCATGTAGGTAACGACGACCGGCAGCGGTCCGGCCGCGTTGCGCGGGCGCAGCAGCCAGGCGGCCACCGGCTCGCCGTTCCAGCCGGGGAAGCGCACGTCGTCGACCTCGACGGTGTTCAGCAGGTGCTGGGCGGTGACCCGTTCCACCTTGATCGCCGCGTCGTGCGCCCGGGCTTCGGCAAGGGTCCGCCGCCAGAAGGCGTCGAAATCCCTCGGATCGGACAACTTTGGCCGGTAGCCGACGAGTTCGTCCGCGTCGAGGTCGGTGAGCGGCATGGGGCTTCCTCCGGTCGGAGAGGTGACGAGGCAGCGGAGCTCGGCGGACACAGGGAGCCTTGCCTCGCAGGTCCGGGCGCTGGTGTGGGGGGGGGGGGGGGGGGGGGGGGGGGGGGGGGGGGGCCCCCCCCCCCCCCCCCCCGCACCGCTCAGTCCTCCGCCGGCTCCTGGGCCTCCTCGGCGTGCAGGCTCATCGGCCCGTAGATCTCGGTGGAGTCCTCGAACAGCCGCACCTGGTCCGTGCCGCCCTCCTTGAGGTCCTTCCAGTGCTCCCCGATCCAGGACTCGGCGTCCCCTTGCGTGGTGAACTCCTCGGGCTGCACCGCGGGCTGGACCTCCGTCCCGTCGGCCGCCTCGAACCGCCACGTCCATGCCGCCATGTACGCCTCCAAGATGTGAGCACATGCAGAGCGGAAGCCGGATCTTGGTCCGGCCTCCGCCCGCAGCCTATGCGCTGAGCCGTTCGCGTCGTAGCAGGCCCGAAGGACTGCCCCCGCCCCATAGGGGGTCTCGGGCGCGCACACCACTGCCCCACCGGGGAAAATCGGGGCGTGGACGTGACTCTGCTCGGCACCGGTGCCCCCGCGGGACTCCCCCGCCCCGACTGTCCCTGCGCGGCCTGTGCCGCCGCGCAGGGCGAGAACGCGCGCGCGGCGACCGCGCTGCTGGTGGACGGAGCCCTGCTGCTGGACCTCACCCCGGGTGCCGCGTTCGCCGCCGCACGCGCCGGGCACTCCCTGACCGGCGTACGCCAGGTGCTGCTGTCGCACCCGCACGACGGCCCGGCGCTGGAGGTGCCGGCCGGTCTGCCGCAGCCGGGCCGGGTGCCGGACGGCCGGGAGCTGGCGCTGCTGACCGGTCACCGGGTGCGGGCGGTCGCGATGGACGCGCCGGGCACCGGGTACGCCGTGACCGGCCCGGACGGACAGCGTCTCCTCTACCTGCCCCCGGGCGGCGCTCCGGCCGGCCTGGAGGAGCCCGCCGAGCCGTACGACATGGTCCTGACGGACGTCGTGGGCCGTCCGGACGCCCTGGCGAGGCTGCGCGGGGCGGGCGCGGTGGGCGCCACCACGGACGTGGTCGCCGTCCATCTGGGGCACGACGTGCCGCCGGGCCGGGAACTCGCCCGCCGGCTCGCCGCGGCCGGGGCACGGGCCGTGCCGGACGGCACCACGCTGGTGGTGGGCGCGTACGAGGACGTGCCCGACGTACCGCGCCGCACCCTGGTGCTGGGCGGCGCCCGCTCGGGCAAGTCGGTGGAGGCCGAACGTCGGCTGGAGTCCTTCCCGGAGGTGCTGTACGTCGCGACCGGCGGCACCAGGGGCGGGGACACCGAGTGGGCGGACCGGGTCCGCACCCACCGCGAGCGACGACCGGGCTCCTGGCGCACGGTCGAGACCTGTGATCTGGTCCCCCTCCTCAAGGACGACGGAGCGCCCCTCCTCATCGACTGCCTGTCCCTGTGGCTGACGGACGCGATGGACGCGGTGGGCGCCTGGGACGACGCGGAGTGGGCCGACGGCGGCGAACGGGCCCTGCGCGACCGGGTGCGGGACCTGACGGAGGCGGTACGCGCCACCCGGCGCACGGTGGTCGCCGTGTCGAACGAGGTCGGCTCGGGCATCGTCCCGGCCACGGCCTCCGGGCGCCGCTACCGGGACGAACTCGGCCGCCTCAACGCCGCCTTCGCGCACGAGTGCGAACAGGTGCTGCTGGTGGTGGCGGGCCAGGCCCTCGTCCTACGCGGCTGAGACGGCGCCCTTGCGCGCGATGACGCGCCGGCTCCGCGGCCCGGTGAGCACCGTGCAGCCCAGCGCGGCCAGTTCACCGCGCACGCCGGCCGGAAGGGCGAGCAGCCGCCGCGGGTCCGCCACGTCGACGAGCAGATGACCGCCCGGCCGCAGCACGTGCAGCGCGGCCCGCAGTTCGGCACGCGGGTCCGGGACCCGTTCCAGTTGCTGGAAGAGGCTCACCACGTCGTAGCGGCACCGCAGCCGGGCCTGGATGTGCGGGTCCGTCAGCCGGCCGACGAACGCCTCCTCGATCCGCTCGACGGCACGGGCCCGCAGCACCCGGTGGGTGGGGTCGAGACCGTCGAAGGAGGTGTACGGGAAGCAGGATCGCGCGGCGTGGGGGAAGTCGGCGTCCCCGGTGCCGACGTCCAGCCAGCCCTCGGGTTCCGGGCAGCGGCGGCGCATCGCGCGGGCGGCCAGCCGGTGCCGGAGAGCGGAGCAGGCCCGGACGACCGGGTGGCCGGGGCCGGGGTCGAGCGGCGGGTTGCGGAAGCCGTGCCCGCACTCCAGGCAGCGTTCGAGGACGGACCGACCGGGAGCGGCCCGGCGCGGGTCCTGCCCGAACAGTCGGGAACGCAGCCGCCGGGACCCGCACCAGGGGCAGTCCGCGCGGTGCGGACCGTACCGGGGGACGGGCGGCACCGCGGGCACGGGAGGGGGCGCCGAGGGGGCGGGGGGTGCGGACATGGGCGGCTCCCGACGCGCTGAGAAAGCGGCAACGACAATTCAGGCAAAACGTTACGTAGGTGATCGCCGCCCGGGGCGCAACGACGCCGCCCGGGCGCGGTGCGTACGGGCCGTCCGTGGTGTTCGATCCCGCCCGGTACTGTTCGGCGAATGAGCTCGCTGAATCTCGACGACTTCACCGATCTGATCGAGCGCCCCGACGGCGGGACGCGCCGCGACGCCGAGGCGCGCCGTGCGCGTCAGGTCGTCCCGCCCGGGTCGCTGGGACGCCTGGACGACCTGGGCGAGTGGCTGGCCGCGGCACGGGCCGTCGTACCGGTGCGGCCGGTCGAGCACCCCCGGGTGGTGCTCTTCGCCGGTGATCACAAGGTGGCCGAGCTGGGCGTCTCGGCACGGCCCGCGGGCAGTGCGGCCGAGCTGGTGCGCGACGTCGTCGAGGGCGGGCGGCCCGTGTCGGTGCTCGCCCGGCGTCTCGGCGTACCGGTGCGGGTCGTCGACATGGCCCTGGACTGCGACCCGCAGTCGCTCCCCGCGGAGGTCACGGCGCACCGGGTGCGGCGCGGCGCCGGACGCATCGACGTCGAGGACGCGCTGACCCTGGAGGAGGCGGAGGCCGCCTTCCGGGCCGGGATGGCGGTCGCCGACGAGGAGGCCGACTCCGGTACGGATCTGGTGGTACTGGGCGACGTGAGCGTGGGCGGCACGACGGCGGCGGGCGTGCTGGTCGCCGCGCTGTGCGGCACGGACGCGTCGGTCGTCACCGGGCGGGGCGGGCTGGCGATCGACGACCTGGCCTGGATGCGCAAGTGCGCGGCGATCCGCGACGCGCTGCGGCGTGCCCGGCCGGTCCTCGGGGACCAGCTCCAGCTGCTCGCGACGGTGGGCGGCGCGGACCTGGCCGCGATGACGGGCTTCCTGCTGCAGAGCGCGGTACGGAAGACGCCGGTGATCCTGGACGGGGTCGTGACGGCCGCGTGCGCGCTGGTCGGGCAGCGGGTCGCCTTCCGGGCCCCGGACTGGTGGCTGGCGGCGCACGACAGCGGGGAGCCGGCCCAGGCCAAGGCGCTGGACCGGATGGCCATGGAGCCGCTGCTGTCCCAGGGGCTGACGGTGGGTGAGGGGGCGGGGGGCCTGCTGGCGCTCCCCCTGGTACAGGCCGCGGCGGCCCTGTCCGCGGAGCTGCCGGAGCTCCCCGACGGGGGCGAGGAGGAGAACGACGCCTGAGGCCACCCGGCGAGGGTGCGGGCCGGGGGGCGTCGCGCGGCCCGGCGTAGCGGGGTGCCGCTGCGCCCACCCGTGCCGCCCCAGCGGCACGACTGCCCGCAGCTGGGTGGGATGACTGCCCGCAGCGGCGGCAGCTGAGGCAGTTACGTGAGGCGGGCGGGTAGCCGCGTACGGCGGGAAGGGGACGTGTCGGGGGGTGTCCGCCCGCAGCGGTTGGCGCGTCCGCGCCGTTCAGATCTGTGGCCGACCGATTTCGCGCCGTTCCGAGGACGGACACCCCCCGGCGCGGCCCCGACCCACAACGAACCGCACGCGCTACGCGCACCCCCACCGAACCCGCACAGGCCGCCGCAGGCACCCCCGCCCAACCGCCGGAGGCCTACGCGTCGGGACGCCCCCCGATCCAGTCCTGCACCGCACGGCGCGGCCCGGACCAACGGCGGTCGTGGCGGTAGGCCCGCAGGTGGGCCTTGGCCCGGGCGTGCGGCCGGCGGCCGTAGAAGCGGCGGGCCCAGAAGGAGCCCGGCCGGGCCAGGCGGACCGCGCCGATCAGAGCGACGAACGGCACGATCACCCCGAAGACCGCGAGCCGCGTCTTGCCCTTCGCCAGGGCCAGGAGCGAGAGGACGAAGTTCCCCGCGACGGTCGCGATGACGTTGGCCCGGTCCCGCAACTCGTCCTGCGTCATGCCGTCCACCCCGAACGGGGTGAAGCCGGCGAGGAGGAGGCCGACCAGCGCGGCGGTGACCACCACGACCTCCACGCTCTTGCGCCCCGCCTCCGTCCAGTACACGTCGTCGAGGTGCAGGATCAGCGCGAACTCGTCCAGGACCAGACCCGCCCCGATCCCGAAGACCACCGCGGCGAGCGCGGAGCCGACCCCGTGCCGGCCCCCGGCGACGGCGGCGAAGCCGCCCACCACGGTGAGGACGACCCCGGGGACCACGTGGTGCACGTGCACTCCGCCCGCCCGGACGTTGCCGAAGGGCCCCTTGCCCGCCCGGATGAGCCGGGTGACGACCCGCGTGATCACGAACGTCAGCGTGAAGGCCGCCAGGGCGAGGAGCAGCGGCAGCTTCCCGGGTTCCATGATGTTGCGCTGCCACCAATCTCCCATATGCGCACTTTATCCCCGGTCACCCCTGGTCACCCCTGGTCGCCGCCGACGCCCGCACGACCGCCGGGTAGTCTGCGCCGGTGCTCAGGACCCCCTCCCCCGACGGCCTCCGCTTCGCCTTCGGCACCCTCACCGTCTTCCCGGTCGAGGTGACCCGCTGGGACCGCGAGGCGGCGCGCGCCGGCATGCTGTGCGCCCCGCTGGCCGGCCTCGCCGTCGGCGTCACGGCCGCCGCGGCCGGGCTCCTGCTGCTGCTCCTCGGCGCGGGCACCCTGCTCGCCGCCGTCGCCGCCGCCGCCGTACCCGCCGTGCTCACCCGCGGTCTGCACCTGGACGGGCTGGCCGACACCGCAGACGGACTCGGCAGCGGCAAGCCCGCCGAGGACGCGCTGCGGATCATGAAGCAGTCGGACATCGGCCCGTTCGGCGTGCTCACCCTGGTCTTCGCCCTGCTGGCCCAAGTCGCCGCGCTGGCGCAGGTCTACGACGCGTCCTGGGCGCACGGCGCGCTCGCCGCCGTGGTCTCGGCGACCGCCGCCCGGCTGGCACTGACCCTCGCCGCCCGCACCGGAGTGCCCGCCGCCCGCCCGGAGGGGCTGGGGGCGGCGGTCGCGGGGGTGGTGCCGACGGGCGCCGCCGCGACGGTCACCGCCGTCGTCGCGGCGGCTGCGGCCGGGGCCGGCGCGTTCCTCGGGGCGTACGACGCGGTCCGCGCGGCGCTCGCCGTGCTGTGCGCCGTCGCCGTCGCCGAACTCCTCCTGCGCCACTGCGTCCGCCGCTTCGGCGGGGTCACCGGCGACGTCTTCGGCGCGGTGGCGGAGACGGCGGCCGGCACCGCCCTCGTCGTGCTGGTCCT